>NZ_JBEKXH010000025.1:0-37095 GCF_049512235.1 Bradyrhizobium sp. | reverse complement strand
TCATCCGGCATTCCCCACACAATGGTTTTACGGTTTATGACGCGCTCTCCCCGGCAAGATAAGCTCTGTTGCTACCGTCGCCTTCGGATTAAGGTTGGTCCGACCCGGTTGAGCCGAACGAAACCTCCGAAGACTTGACACCAGCGTTGGGTGCCAGGACCACACGTTTTCCCCGTACGCTTCAGCGCCGTCGTCTTGCCTGCGAGGTATTCGCTCACGCTTGGCATACCGCCCCCCGCCCTGCGAACCGTCGCACGCCTGACGCTGCCGCGTCCACCGCATCTCATCCCGCGTTCATGACGATCGCGAGCCGCCCCTCTTGGTGGGATGAGACGAAACAGCTTCTAGACTGATTCGAACAAAAAGTAAACGGAAATATTTTTTTATTGAGCTATTGACAACCTCGAAACACCCCACCAAGGGCGCGCCTATCTCGTCGGCGCGGCCTCATTGGCCAGTTCGAAGGACGAGAAGAAGGACGAGAAATAATTTGACACGTCGGGCAAATCACCGGCACATTGTCACCATTGCAGCCATCAGATGCCCGCGCCGGGACACCGGTCGCGGGTTTTTTGTTGCCGTCAACAAGCCTGCGCCGGACTATCCAACCGGCGCGCCAAACCTGGAGGCTGAATTCACATGATGCCAAGTGCTCCCATCGAAATCCGCGCGCTGGCGCGCAGCCGCAGTCGGCGGCACATTCGTCAATCAGGAAACGATCCCTCAACGAGCGGCCGTGGGCAGCGCGCGCGACTTCCAGGCGGCGCCATAGGTCTTCTCCGCCGATCGAATGACCGCTTCGATCCCATCGACCGGCAGGCTCGGATAATGCTCGAAGATCGCTTGCGGCGAATAACCCGCGCGCAGATAGCTCAAGAAGGTTTCGGCCGGAATTCGCGTTCCCTTTACCACGGGGTCACCGCTCATCACAGTGGGGTCGTCGTGTCGTCGGTAACGCTATAAAAGATTTTGTAGGGATAGCGTCCGAGCGGCACCATGCGAACGCCCTGCCGGTTCGGGGTCGGGCGCGAACTGGCCGGCCACCGCGCGATATGAGCGACGACGCGCCGTATGCGCCGCTCGACAGCCGGCGTCGACCGCCGGGTAGCGAACGGCAAGCCAGTCGGCTATGGCAGCGAGGTCCTTGATCGCTTCGTCGGTGTAGACAACGTTCATCGACCGCGGAATTTTGCGAACGCGGCCTCGACCTCTTGCTCGCCGGCAAAACGACCTTCGGCAGCGGCGCGCAGGCCGCGATCGATGCCCGCCAACTCGTCCGGCGTCGGCTGGTATTCACCACCCTTCAATCCGGCATCGAGTTCAAGCGCGAACTCGGCAAGCTCGTTCTGGACATCGGCCGGCCATGCCTCGACGCGTTCCAGGACTTCGGTCAATTTTTTCGTCTTCATGAGAAGCAACATAACACAGTTGCCCGCGACTGTCTGCAGGTTCGCGCAATAGCGAGTAACCCCATGAGCATAACGATACGCGGGGCATAAGGGAAATCCCGTATGTCGTTTCGCTGATCCGGGCTCGCTTGCTGGTCGCCCACGATGGCCGGGTTGCGGATGACTTCCGTGCCACTTCGTGATTTACGCCATTCTTCTAGGACCTTCGGAAAGGCGCTTGGCGCTGCGGGCGCTCAAACGGGAGGGCCCGAGGCTCGCCGGCCGGCGCCGTCGTCGGAATCGTATTTCCGCATGAGGGATCTCGCCGCTTCCACGGTCTCGGGCACCGACGTGACGGCCGTGTCCCATATGATGTCCCAGTCGATCCTGTAGTATCCGTGAGAGATACGGTCGCGCATCTTACGGGCGAGCTTGAGGTTAAGACCCGGGAGGGCCCGGTCCAGTTCCGGAGCCAGATCGTCGAGCTTCCCCGCTGCCTCGCCCAGCGCTTCGATGCACTTGCAGACGGCGTCCTGGATGATTTCGCTACCGAGGAAGGTGGTGCGATCGATGCCGTCGACATGTCGTTGAAGGCGCTCGCCCCAGGATATTATGTCTGCCAGCCACTCGTGCTCCGAGCGTTTGGTCATGGAATCGGTGTGAGGTCGTTGCCCACGTTCTCGGCAACATCGGGCGCCAGGAAGCCTTTCGTCAATACCTCGACCTTGCAGCCGAGAAGCGCTTCCAACTCCAGTTCGACCCGCGCGAGATCGTACAGCGTGGTCCCAGGAGGCGCGTCGATCAGGATGTCTAGATCGCTTCGATCGGTGTCCTCGCCTCGGGCGGCCGAACCGAAAACCCTCGCATTGCCCATGCCTGCGCGGTCCAGGATCTCTCGAACCTGATCCCGGTGCTCCGCGACGGAAATCGATGGTCTCATGGATCTGATTGACCTTCCAGAATGGCTTCTCCCCGCGGGGGGCGCTCCAAACCTGCTTAGAAATATAGACAACCAGCGGGCAACAGGAAAGCCCTGCGCTGCTCTCGGCACGTCTTCCGCATCGTATCCTCGCGCTTTCGTGGCGGCAACCAACGATCCGCTGAAACATTCGTCAATCAGGAAACGATCTGGAGTGCCCCCTTGTGTTGAGACATAGAAATTAGGGACGGGTTGCGGGTGGGGGCTTTCTTCCTTGCTTTTGGAAGGAGGCCGAAAGCCATCCCCCCGGAGCCACCGTCGCTCGCTCGCCCGATAGGCGAGCGACGGTGGGTTCGGGGGCAGCACTCAGCGCCGTGCCTATCCAATACGAGTCAGGTCAGCATTTCCGAGCGCAACGCCGCGAAGCTTTCGTTGACATAGTCTTGAAGCGAGCCCGAGGCATCCGGACGCCACGAGGCCAAGCCTACGCCCAGGCCAAGACGGCCAATATGTTGTTCGCTGTCGAGCTCGACCGGCGTCTTAGTCCATATGGCGTCCGAGCGTTCCGGCGCCCATCCCGGCGCCATTCAAACCAATCTCCAACGCCACCTCACGAAGGAGATTTTGGACGAGCGCCGCGCCAAGGCCGCAAACACGGGACCGTTCTGATAGAGTGCTCTGAGAAATACGGGCATGGCAAGGCTCCCGTCAGGAAAGGGCGAATTTCTCGCCCACCATGCGTTCCGAAATCTCCCACAGCTGTGCCGCCGCGGCAGGGTCGAGCGCATAGAGCTTGACCCCCGTCACCTCCGGCGTCGCTGGCGGCGCGATACCGCAATCCTGGAGATACAGCCCGCCCTTGCCGTCCAGCTCGGGCGCCGTAGCCGCCCAGACGCTGGTCGCCGCGCCTTGCGGGATGGTCTTTCTCATTTGCGGCGCCACCTGTGCACCACCGGTCGCCGCCGCAGCGCTGAGCTTGGCGAGGATCTCCTTGGTCAGGTGACGGTGCAGATTGGCGTTGATGAGGCCCGGGTGGACGCCGAACACCCGGACGCCATGCGACCTCAGCCGGCGATATGGTTGGTACCGAACTGCGTTTCGAACCCGTCGGCGGTGCGACCGAACGGCGTCGTCATAACGCCCGCATTGTTGATAAGGATATTGATCGCGGGAAACCTTGCGAGAATGTCCTTGGCCGCGTCGCGCACGCTGGCCGGAGACGCCAGTTCGAGCACGACGAAGTCGAACAAGCTGGCCGGCACGGCCTCGCGCAAGGTACCGATCGCTTCGTCGGCCTTCGTCGCGTCGCGCGCGGTAATGACGACATGCGCACCGGCGGCGGCAAGAGCGCGCGCCGTCTCCCACCCGATCCCGGAGGTACCTCCAGTGACGAGTGCGGTCTTGCCCGACAGATCCTGTCCGGCGAGCCCTTCGTCCGTCGTGCTTTCAAAACCAAAGTCTGCCATGATCTTCTCCAGCTCTCGCCGGGCGACGACCGGCACGCGCTAACTCGGTCCGAACGACAACAGCAAAAGGTCGTCAATGAGCTGCCGCATGTCGTCCGGCGTCGCGGCGGTCTGCTTGAAGCCGCGCACGGCACTCACCAGGACATGCGCGATTCGGCCGGGAGCGATGCGCGATGCCGCCGGAAGGGTTTCGCTCAGCTTCGCCACCACCGGCGCGATCGTCGCCTCGAAGATCGCATAGCCCTGCTCGCGGGGGGCCTGCGCGAACGCGAAATTGCAATCGACCAGTTCCTCCGCCGCGGGCGATGCCCTCGTCATCTCGAACGGACCGACCGCCCAGATTTCGAAGGCGCGCGCCAGTTTGTCCTTGGGCAACGCGGTCTGCGCCATCGCCGCTTCAACCTGCGCGATGGTTTCGTCGATCCAACGCAGATACGCCTCGATGAAAATCTCTTCCTTGTTCTTGAACAGAACGTACAACGCCGGACGCGACACGCCCGCAGCATCGGCTATGTCGTTCATGTTCACCCGCTTGTAGCCGTAGCGCAGGAACACGGACCGGGCCGACGCCAGGATCCTACTCTTTTTGTCGTCGCTCATGACGCACACTTGACAACTTCCGTCCAAACGTCAATAATGGACGTATGAACATATTTTGTCATTTTGTAAAAGGACATCGAGATGGCGGGAACGGCATTGGTGACCGGAGCTTCATCCGGGATCGGCGAGGAAACGGCCAAGGGCCTGCTTGCCGCCGGCTACATCGTCTATGCTGGCGCGCGGCGAGTCGATGCCATGCGTTCGCTCGAAGCCGCGGGCGCGCGCGTGTTGTCGCTCGACGTGACCGACGACGCATCAATGACCGCCGCCGTTGACGCCATCCTGCGCGAGACGGGGCGCATCGACGTCCTGGTCAACAATGCCGGCTATGGCTCTTACGGCGCGTTGGAGGATGTGCCGTTGGACGAGGGGCGGCGGCAGTTCGAGGTCAACATTTTCGGCCTGGCGCGCCTGACCCAGCTCGTCCTGCCGACGATGCGGGCGCAGCGCGCCGGGCGGATCGTCAACGTCTCGTCGGTTAGCGGGAAGATCGGCGAACCATTCGGCACCTGGTATCATGCCAGCAAGCATGCGCTGGAGGGGCTCAGCGATTCGCTGCGCATGGAGTTGCGCCCGTTCGGCATCGATGTCGTTATTATCGAGCCGGGGGCGACGCGCACCGCATGGGGCGGGATCGCGCGCGACAGCCTGACCCGGCATTCGGGCGAGGGGCCGTATCGCGACGGCGCGCGCGTCCATATCCGGATGATGGCCTCGGTCAGCGAAGGGTCGTTGCCGGGACCGCCCAGCGACGTTGCCGCCACCATCGTCAAGGCGGTGCGGTCGAGTCGGCCCAGGACACGCTATCCCGCCGGTGGCGGGGCCAGGATCGCCCTGTTCCTGCGCCGCACACTATCCGATCGCGGCTTCGACACGGTCATACGGCTGGCGACCGACCGGGCACGAAGGTCGATGAATAAAGTCCAGTATTAACAACGAAAGGAAATGTCTATGTCCGACAAAGTATGGTTCATCACGGGCGCGTCGCGCGGCTTTGGCCGCATCTGGGCGGAGGGCGCGCTGGCGCGGGGCGACAAAGTCGTGGCCACCGCCCGTTCCGTGGAGTCGCTTTCCGACCTCGCCAAAAAGTACGGCGATGCGGTCCTGCCGTTGGCGCTGGACGTGACTAAGCGTGAACAGGTCGAGGCCGTCATTCCGAAGGCTCACGACCACTTCGGGCGGTTGGACGTGGTGATCAACAATGCGGGCTATGCCTTGCTGGGCGCGGTAGAAGAGGCGACTGAGGCGGAGGTCCGCGCGGAATTCGAAACGAACTTCTTTGGCGCGCTCGCGGTGATCCAGACGGTGCTGCCGCTGCTGCGCAAGCAGGGCGGCGGCCATATCCTGGGCGTATCCAGCGTCGCGGGGGTCTCCGCCGGGCCGGTCATGAGCTTCTACAACGCGTCCAAATGGGCCTTCGAAGCGCTGCATGAGGGCCTTTCCAAGGAGGTGGCCGGGTTTGGGATCAAGGTGACCCTGATTGAACCCGGAGCCTACGCCACTGACTTCGGCAGCCAGGCTTCGCTCAAGATCGCACCCGGACTGGACGCCTACGCCGGCATCCGGGCGCAGCTGTTCGCCTATGGCGCACAGATCGAGTTCGGTGATCCTCAGGCAACCTTGCCGGCCGTGTTGAAGGTAATCGACTCGGAACACCCGCCGCTCCGCATCTTCCTCGGCACGGAAGGCATGTCCGTGGTCCGCGCCGCCTTCGCTGAGCGGCTGGCCCTGTGGGAAGCCTGGCAGGCCACCTCGAACGCCGCCCAGGGCGTCTCTCGAATGCAGGTCCTGGATTTCGTCTGACGGCTTTCGCCGGAGGGCGCCGCGCCGGAGCTGCAACGCGCTGCTGGCCCCCCTCGGCAATCAGGACGACAGGGTTCCGCTGGAAGAGTGGTCATTTTGTGTAATAGGGGACACCACTGTTTCGCGACTTTAAACGTGCGTGTAAACGTAGTGCCTCCTATTTTCGCGCAAGGGGGGTGTCAGTGAACGCTCCGGCAAAGCGAAGGGTGGTTTCTTTTCGGCGGGTCACCATGAAGGCGCGGACATGGCCGCCCTGTGCGCGCGGCTTGTTGCGCCGGGTATGCGATTGTCGAATACTGGCCGCGATGCGGCCCGCCAGGCAAGGGCCGCAAGCGCCACCTGTCGATGACCGCATGGCGCCGCGATGCACCGTCGGGCAACAAGCGCCGATGCCCATGGAGGAATAGCGATGTCATTCTACCGAGGCATGACCTGCGAAAACGTGACCATCAAAGGCGACAAGGGAACCCCGATTACCGCTTATGTGGCCAAGCCTTCCGGTCCCGGTCCGTTTCCGGGCGTGGTGCTGGTCCACCATCTCCCCGGCTGGAGCGAGTTCTACATCGAGACCACGCGACGCCTTGCCCATCATGGGTATCTTGCGATCTGCGCCAACCTCTATGAGCGTTCCGGCAACGGCAACCCGGACGACGTCGCCGCCAAGGTGCGCGCCGACGGGGGCATTCCCGATGCCCAGATGGTCGGTGATACCGAGGCCGCGGTGAAATGGATGCGCGCACAATCCAATCACAACGGCAAGGTCGGCCTTTTTGGCTCCTGTTCCGGCGGCCGTCACGCCTTCATTTATGCCTGCCAGAAGAAGGACGTCGACGCCTGCGCCGAACTCTGGGGCGGCCGCGTGGTGATGGGCAAGGAGGAACTCAATGCCAAGACGCCGGTCGCGCCGATCGACATGACCAAGGACCTCTGCTGCCCGCTGATCGGCATCTTCGGCAATGACGACCGCGCACCGAGCCCCGAGCAGGTGAACCAGCACGAAGCCGAGCTCAAGAAACACGGCAAGACGCACGAGTTCCACTTCTACGACGGCGCCGGCCATGGAATCTGGTACTGGCACCGGCCGCTGTACCGGCCCGAGTCGGCGATGGATGGCTGGAGCAAGGTGCTCACCTTCTTCAGCAAGCATCTGGCGAAATAGGAGTTGCGAACATGTGCACGTCCATCATCGAGATCGCGCGCGCGGAAGGTATGGCAAAGCGCGGGGACCAATGGTTCCCGCTGACGCTGGCGGTGGTTGCCTATGACCACGCGCGCCACGCGCCGCTCGGCGACGTCATCACGCTCGACTTCATCAACACCGATCTCGACCCCGGAGCGCGGGCCGGGATCGAGCTGACGCTGGAGACGGCCAGGGGGCTGCGCGCCGCGCTCGACCGGGCGATTGCCGCCGCCGAATTCGAGGAAGCGGAAGTGAGGGGCAAGAGCGCCCTGCCCAGCCTGGTTCGGGCGGCGTGACGAGGCAAATCAGTGCCTTTGTCGTCCCTGCGAAAGCAGGGACCCAAACGCCGCGGCGGTCGTTTTGATAGAGGCTGTTCGACGGCTTTCGCGCAACAACTAAAGCCGGTGGTGATAGGTCCCGGCTCAAGGCCGGGACGACGATTGTTGCGCGAGAGACCTACTCCGCCGCGATCTGCCGGGGCGCCGGCGGCGGGTTGACCAGGTCGTTCGCCAGCTGCGTGTAGCGCGCCTTGGCATCCCCGACCGCTTTCTCCTTCACCGGGCCGTAGCCGCGGATGCGATCCGGCAGCGACAACAGTTCGATCGCGGTGTCCAGATTGAGCGGCGACAGCACCGAGAGCACCTGGGCTGTGTCCTTTTCGTAAGCTGCAATCAGCTCGCGCTCCAGCCTGCGGTCGGCGCTGTAGCCGAAGATATCCAATGCGGTGCCGCGCAGGCCACGCATTTTTGCCAACGCCCGGAACAGCGGCATCAGCCAGGCGCCGAACGCGCGCTTGCGCGGCCGCCCCAGGGCATCCTTGGCCCCCCCGAGCAGCGGCGGCGCGAGATTGAAACTGATCTTGAAATCGCCGTCGAATTGATCGCGGATCTGCCGTTCGAACCGGCCATCGGTGTAAAGCCGCGCCACCTCGTACTCGTCCTTGTAGGCGAGCAGCTTGGCATAGTTGATCGCCACCGCGCGCGGCAACTCCTCGCCGAAGCCGCCATGGAGCGCGGCGTCGCGCACCTGCTTGACGAGGTTCCGGTAACGCCCGGCAAGCCTGGCGTTCTGGTAATCGGTCAACAGCGCGCTGCGGTGCGCGATGATTTCGTCGAGCGACATCGCATCCTGCGTTTTGGGAGCGACGTCGGCGTCCTGCCCCTTCATCATGGCAGCCAGCCGCGCCGGATCCGCCACCGCAAGGCGCCCGAGCCGGAAGGCCTGCGTGTTCATCTTGACGGCTACCCCGTTGACCTCGATCGCCTGCTCGATTGAGGCGGCCTGCAGCGGCAACCATCCCTTCTGATAGGCATAGCCCATCATCATCATGTTGGTGGCGATGGAATCGCCAAGCAGGGCCTCGGCGGGTCTGGTGAAATCGAGGAACGAGGAATCCTGGCGCAACGCCGTTTCCAGGACGTGGTTGACCTTGCGGCTCTGGAAATTGAAATCGCGGTTCAGGATGAAATCGGCGGTTGGGATGAGGTGGCTGTTGATGACGCCGTAAGTGCGGCTGGAATCGCAGAGCGTGATGGTTTCCTTGGCGGCCGCCACCACCTCGTCGGCGGCAATCACCAGATCGGCGGTGCCGGTCACGATCCGCGAACAGGTGACATCGGCGGTATGTTCGGACAGCCGGACATGGCTCAGCACCGCGCCGCCCTTTTGCGCGAGGCCGCTCATATCCAGGATCATGCTGGCCTTGCCCTCGATATGGGCGGCCATGCCGAGCAGCGCGCCGATGGTCAAAACACCGGTGCCGCCGACGCCGCCGACGGCCACGTTATAGGGTCGCTGCAGCTGGGGACGCGATGCCGGTTCCGGCAGTTCGCCGATGTTACCGAGATCCGCAGGCGCGCGGCGGCGCAATTGGCCGCCATCGACGGTGACAAAGGACGGACAAAATCCCTTCAGGCAGGAATAGTCCTTGTTGCAGGTCGACTGATTGATGGTGCGCTTGCGCCCCAGTTCGGTCTCCAGCGGCTCTACCGAGATGCAGTTCGATTGCACCGAACAATCGCCGCAGCCTTCGCAGACGGCGGAATTGATGATGACGCGGCGTTTCGGGTCTTCCAGCGTTCCGCGCTTGCGGCGGCGGCGCTTCTCCGCAGCACAGGTCTGCACGAACACGATGGCCGAGGCGCCCTTGACCTCGCGCAGCGTCTTCATGACGGCGTCGAGCTGGTCGCGATGCGCGGTCTTGGTGCCGGGCGCGATGTCGGAAACCGGATAGGCGTCGGGATTTTCCGAGACCAAATAGATGTCGCGGATGCCTTCGGAGTGCAGCTGGAAGGTAATCTGCTGCGGCGATAATTCGCCGTCGACATGCTGGCCACCAGTCATCGCGGTCGCGTCATTGTAGAGGATCTTGTAGGTGATATTGGCCTTGGAGGCGATGGCCTGACGGATCGCGAGGCTGCCGGAGTGGAAATAGGTGCCGTCGCCGAGATTGGCGAACACGTGTTTTTCGTCGGTAAAGGGCGCAACGCCGACCCAGGGAACGCCTTCGCCGCCCATATGGGTGAAGGTTTCGGTGTTGCGATCCATCCACAGCGCCATGAAGTGGCAGCCGATGCCGGCGAAGGCGCGGCTGCCCACAGGCACCTTGGTCGACGTATTGTGCGGACAGCCCGAGCAGAAATACGGCGTGCGCGTGATCGGCGCCACCGCCAGCATCTGGCTGGCCTGCCGGCCATTGAACCAGTCGGCCCTTAAGCGCAGCATGGCGGCAATTTCGGGATTGAGATTGAGCCGCAGCAACCGTTCGGTGAGCGAACTCGCCAATGAAGCCACGCTGAGTTCCTCGGCGAAGGGGAGAAAGCGCTGGTCGTGCTCGTCCATCTTGCCGACGATGCGCGGCCGCACGTCATCGCGCCAGTTGAACAGTTCCTGCTTGACCTGGTTTTCGACGATCTCGCGGCGTTCCTCGATGATGAATATTTCCTCCAGCCCGACCGCGAATTCGCGCACGCCTTGCGGCTCCAGCGGCCACGGCATGCCGATCTTGTAGAGCCGCAGGCCGATCTGGGCGGCCACCTCCGGCGTCACCCCGAGTTCGCGCAGCGCCTGGCGGATGTCCTCGTAGCTCTTGCCGGAGGCCATGATGCCGTACCGCGCATTTGGCGAATCCATGGTGATGCGGTTGACCTTGTTGGCGCGAGCGAACGCGATCGCGGCAAAACCCTTGTAGTCCTGCAGCCGCCGGTCCTGATCGTAGCGGTCATCGGGCCAGCGCAGATTTAACCCGCCGGGGGGCAGCTCGAAATCGGCGGGAATGATGAAAGGCTTCATCTCGTCGGTCAGGTCGATCTCGGCCGTGGTCTCCACGGTTTCGGTGATCACCTTCATGCCGACCCAGCATCCGGAATAGCGCGACATCGCAATCCCGAGCAGGCCCATCTCGATCATCTCGTGGATGCTGGAGGGATAGAGATAGGGCATCAGCGCCGAGATGAAGGCGTGGTCCGACTGATGCGGCACGGTGGAGGATTTCGCGCCGTGATCGTCGCCGGCAAGACAGAGCACGCCGCCGTGTTTCGCCGAGCCGGCGGCATTGCCGTGGCGGAAGACGTCGCCGCAGCGGTCGACGCCCGGGCCCTTGCCGTACCAGATGCCGACCACGCCATCATGCCGGGCGCCCGGCGACAGATTGAGCTGCTGCGAGCCCCAGATCGCGGTGGCCGCGAGGTCCTCGTTGACGCCGGGCTGGAATTTGACGTTGTATTGCTCGAGGTGCTTTCGCGCCGCTGCCAGTTGCTGGTCGTAGCCGCCGAGCGGCGAACCCCGGTATCCCGTGACAAAACCCGCGGTGTTGAGTCCGCCAGCGCGATCCCTGCGGATTTGCGCCATCGGCAGGCGAACCAGCGCCTGAATCCCGGTCAGGAAGACGTGGCCGGAGCCTTGCGTGTATTTCTGATCAAGACTGATCGGACCTTGGTTGATTCCCATTCCACCCTCTTGGTCGAAGCGGCTCATCTCGCGGAAGTTTTCGGCGTGTTGGCGCCACTCTATGTCGGTTCTTGCGGGCTACGCAGCACAAATCTCGGCAATGGAGCCCCGCGTCCGCGGGCAGCAATTTCATGCCCGAAAATACGCCCATGTTTTCGCTTTGTGTCGCAATGCTGGCCAGGGACGAAACGACGTGGCGCGCGGTCAACTCCAGTTCGCTGCCGTCCAGGACAGAGATGTTCAGGACAGACATATTGGTGCTGGGAGGAGGTCGCGCCAGCCCGTCGATTCGCGCGATCGCGCTTTGATGCACCGCAATCGGTTTTCAACGGCACTGGCGGTGAAGAACGCCCTGACCAGGAACCCCTCCCCACCCCCGGCCGTTGTCTTGCACCCAACGGAGGCAACCATCATGGCCTATGAACGCAACCCCGGCGATCCCGCTCGTTCTGACCTTGCCAGCGATCCCTATCGCCCCAGCGATCCCTATCGCCCCAGCGATCCCTATCGCGCCAGCGATCCCTACCGTGACAATCGTGCCGATAACGATCTTCGCAACCCTGCCCAGCTCGACAATGACTTGCAGGTCGATCCCGAACTCGCCGAACGCCCTGCCAGCAGCGGGAGGATCGCGGTGTACGCCATCGCCATCGCGCTCGTTCTCGGCGCGGTCTTCTACGGACTGAACAACTCCTCGTTCAACCACAACGGCACCGCCTCGACCGTGCAGAACACCTCGCAGTCTTCGTCACCAGCGGCGCCTCCCGGCATGCGCGACGTCACCCCCCACGCCAACACCCAGCCGGGAATGACCACCGGCGCCGCGCCGGCACAGCCGCAGACAGCGCCGTCATCGGCGTTCACCGGCACCGACCTCAATCGTTCCGGCAATCCGCCAATCGGCGACGCCGCGCCGGCAAATAACGCGGCCCCAGGCAAATAAATAAAGGCGTCTTGACCAGCTCTCGCGGCGGGCACTAGCGGCCCGCCGCGTTTTAATCAGAGATTGAGTCAGCGAAACATTTTGTTCAACTCAGCGCCGGAATAACCATTGCCGAGCTCGGTGAACGTTCCCTTCTCCGCGATCTCGGTTGCGGCCCGCATGAAGCCGCCCCAGGCTGATCGCGCCAGCGAACCGCCGACACTGATGCGGCGGACCCCGAGTTCGGCGGCTTCCGCGACGGAGAAGCCGGGCCACCCGAGCAAAACATTGACCGGCTTTGGCTGCACCGCCTTCACCACCGCCTCTATCTGTTCCTTGGAGCGAATGCCCGGCGCGTACAGGCAATCCGCGCCGGCCGCCGCATAGGCCTGCAGCCGGTCGATCACCATGGCAAGATCGGTCTGTCCGACCAGAAAGCCCTCGCAGCGGCCGGTCAGCACCACCCCGCTCTTGTCGGCGTCGATGGCTGAGCGCGCCGCCCTGATGCGTTCGACCGCGAGGCCGCGCTCGTAAAGTGGTTTTGCTTTATCGCCGGTGGAGTCCTCGATCGAGAGCCCGGCGATGCCGGTCTTGACTGCCTGTGTGACATTGGCGGCGACCTGCTCCGGCGCATGCGCAAAGCCGCCCTCGAAATCGGCATTGACGGGCAGATCGACCGCAGCGCATAGCGCCGCGAGATGAGCGCAGACCTCGTCGAGGGTAACGTGGTTGTCGGCCTTGCCGATCGACCAGGCGAAGCCCGCGCTGGTGGAAGCGAGCGCCTTGAAGCCCAGATGCTGCAGCGCCCGCGCGCTGCCGACATCAAAGGGGTTGGGCAGCACGAAACAGCCGCTCTCGTGCAGTCTGTCAAAGGTGGCGCGCTTTTCCGCTGTCGTCATCGGCACGATCTCTCTCCCTCAGGTCTCCATCTGGCTTGCAAACCAGCATAGCGCTGCGAGCCGGCTGGTGCCAATACGCGCAAGATGCCGCGCTATAAGATAATAATTTCAATTACTTATGGTGACTAACGGGGTATTTGTTCAGGGCGATCGGCCCGCGCCTGTGTCGGAATGGAACAGTCCCGACTGTGTCATATCTGCCGCAGTTCAACGCATTCTGGTGAACCTTGTCTTGATCCTCATACCGTGACCGAGAAGAAACCGGTAAACTACTGCCAGGGTCTTCATTCAAGAAGGAGAGAAAGCATGCTGAAATTCGTGATTGTGGCGGGTGCAACGCTTGCCTTGGTGGCGGCCGCCAGCGCCGCCGATTTCCCCCACGCACAGCCTGTCTATCAACAGGCGCCCCTCGGCAAGGCGCCGATTGGCAAGGCTCCAATCGGGAAGAATCCGGTCGGCAAAGCTCCCGTTGCTGCAAAATACTGACAGTCCCGCGCATTGTGTGGAAGGGCGCAGCGTGTCCAATCGACTGATGGGACGATGCCTGCTTGGGGGATTGACGCTCGCGGCTGTGCTTCGGTGCAGTCTCCCAGCTTGCGCAGATGAGGTCGATGCTCGCGCTGGATCCGAACGCTTCCATTCCCAGAAGGTCCACAAGCCCATCGCCGACGCGAATGCGCTTGTTTCCGCTGAAACGCCCGCCGAATCGAAGCCGACGCCGATGTCGACGACAAGGCACGGGTCGGCAAAAGGCCCTTACTACGTCGATTTCCGGGCCAGGACGGCGGCGAGCTGGGGACACGCCTTCGTCTGGTACGGGAAGACGAGCGAGCGACAGGTTGAGGTCGCGGGCCTTACCCCTGCGGGAGACGTGCTTACTTATGTAGTCGGTTACATGACATTGGTTCCGTCCGAGACCGGAGCCAGCTACGGTGATCTCGATCCGCAATACTTGACCGCGAGCTACCGGGTCTACCTGGACGAAGCGGACGCAAAGAGAGTTTTTGCCTATATCAAGAAGTTGCAGGCAAGTTCGCCGGTCTGGAATGCCGAAACGTTCAATTGCACGGCTTTCATCGGCAACATCGCAAGCTTCATGGGATTGAAAGTCCCCAACCGCTGGCTGCGCCCTGAAAACTACGTCAACAGTCTGAAAGAGATGAACGGCGCACGCCAATTGGTCCGCCTGTCGTCGGAACAATAGCTCGCCTCCGGCCGGCTTGGTAGCCTATCGATAAGATGAGTCGGCTTCTGACCAGGCGACCTCAGACTCAGTATTCGAGGTGAGCCAAAATCGGGCGTGACGCGCAGGCGTTGATGATCCACTTGTTGAGTGAACGCAGCTACACTTGTTTGGTAATCGCGGCCCTCCGGACAACGTCCGGCGCTCCAAAAGCGTAGTAAGCGGCGATGGCGGGGTCACATATCGCACATCCAATCGAAGAAGTTGGATCGAAGATGATCGTGCTATTCTGTCAATAGCCACTATCGAGGGCGTGCCGATGGCATCAACATATGCAGGCGAACCAAGGCATCATAGTTGGTTGGCCACTGCATTCGTGGCCGGTGGCGTCGTCCTTATGTTCGGCAACAGCCCATAGCGGTTGCACCTTCTTCGCTTGCCGGCCAGGACGCGAACAAAAATTCGTGAAGCGTGCACGTTGCCAACCGCCTTGTTGCCGCATCGATACGGCTTCAATAGAGACCCCTGTTCCTCCGGGAGTCCTCGATGCGACGAATTTTCATCCCCCTGATCTCCACCGCCCTTCTGGTTCCGCCGCTGCTGCCGGCGCAGGCCGCCGAACCGGCGCGCGAGCCCTATGGCATCGGCCTTGAGGGCTTTGCCTATCCCTACCCCGTGCAGATGCTGCCGCTGACCAATGACGGCGAAGAGGTGCGGATGGCCTATATGGATGTTGCGCCGGCGCAGCCGAACGGCCGCGTCGTGGTGCTGCTGCACGGCCGCAATTTCCCGTCGAGTTACTGGGCGCCGGTGATCAGGACCCTCGCCGGTGCCGGCTACCGCGTGGTGGTGCCGGACCAGATCGGCTTCGGCAAATCCTCAAAACCGCAAACAGATCTGCATTTCGATACGCTGGCGCGCAACACCATGACGCTGCTTGATCATCTTGAGATCGCGAAGGCCGATTTCGTCGCACATTCGCTGGGCGGCATGCTCGGCGTGCGCATCGCGCGCGCTTTTCCGGACCGGGTCGCGCATCTGTTGCTGGCTGCGCCCATCGGGCTGGAGGACTACCGGCTCTACGTGCCGCCGACGCCCATGGAAAAAATCCTGGAGAATGAGGACAAGCTCACCGCCGAGGGATACCGGAAGCAGCTGGAAACCAATTATTCCCTCAAACTGCCGCCGGACCAGGTGACGCCATTCATCGATGCGCGCTTCAACATCAAGGGCAGTTCGGAATATCCGCGCTGGCTGCGCGCCTTCGTCAATTCCGCCGAGATGATCTACCGCGAACCGGTGGTGCACGAAATTCCGCTGATTACAAATCCGACGCTTTTCGTCATGGGGGCCGACGATCACAATGCCCCGGGCAGGCCGAACGCGCCGGAGGCGCTGCGGCCGAAGATGGGACACAATGCCGAACTCGCCCTGACGCTCGCAGCCCAGATGCCGGACGCCCGTGCGGAAGTGGTCGCTGACGCCGGACATCTGGTCTTTCTCGACGCACCCGAAAGATTCAACGAGCTGATGCTCGCTTTTCTTTCGAAGTGATCCGAGATGCGGCCAAGGCACGAACCTGGAGCGCGGGTCCCTGGCTCGTTGTCTTTCCTTTATCAGTTACGGAAACAGTGCCGGCCGAACGGTCCGGAATGCCAACCGGGCGGGCAGTTGAACATCGGCCGGCATCCGCCATAGGGACCGCGGTGCCAGCCGGGACCGCAGCCGCCGGCAACGCGGATGATGCCGGTCGACGCCGACGGATCGAACGGGGCGACCGGCATGGCCCGCGACGCGGACACCGCCGCCAAGCCGAGGCAAATGGCAAACACTGAAGCGACAATTACTTTCATGGACTTGTCCTTGCTTTTTCCGAAGGCCGCAACGTAGCGAATGGTTACGACATGCCGACGAGAACACCGCCTTACCAGTGGCGGTGATGCCAATGCCGGCGCCAGTGGCGATGCCAGTGTCGGTGCCAACGGCGATGCCAGTGATGGTGCCAGCGGCGGTGCCAGTGATGGTGCCAGCGGCGGTGCCAGTGCCTGTGCCAGCGCACCTCTTCCGGTTTCAGGTGTTCTACCTCGTCTGCGCTGGTGACGGCGGGACCAACCTCTTCATTCCCAGGCAGCTGGTGGTTGGATGCCGCGAGCGGCAGGGGTGCCAGCGGCGCAGCTTGCGCGCCGGCCGCAAGCGTGGCCGCACCGGCGACCGCACCCAAGGTGAGTTTCAGAAAGTGTCGGCGTTCCATGACTTCTGCTTCCTCTTCCGTCGGTTGAGCGTTGGAAGAGAGTTTGATCGCGTCGATATGAATAGTCGCTGAACCCCGCGTTCAGGTTCGAACGCAGACAGTGAATTCAAGTGGTCCCCACGCACGCCAGGCGTTGGCGGGACGACATCGATGATCTCACCCCGCCACGAACTCCTCGGCCAGCATAAAAGTCTCGCGCGAGCGCGTCACCTTGGGCCAGGACCGATCGAATTCGGCGACCAGCGTCTTCATCGCTTCGCCATTCACGGCGCGATCGAGCGCGGCCCGATCGGCGAACTCGTACATCGCCTGATGCAGCGCGGGATCCGTCAGGCTCCAGAACCGCCACGCTTTCTTCACGCCGAACGCTTTTGCCGCGTCGGGCAGATGTTCGCGGCTGTACCACCCGTCAAACGCCGCGCGTTGGGCAGGATCGGCGACCGTGGCGCGGACAACAAAATAGACCGAGGGCATTGGCGTTCTCCATGAGGGCGAATTGGGTGCGATGAGGCGCACGAAACCTGGGATGCGCACCTTCCAACCGTCATTGCGAGGAGCGCTTGCGACGAAGCAATCCAGCTTTTTTTCTGTGGCGAGGATGGATTGCTTCGCTCAATCGAGCGCGCGTTCGCGCGCCCGATTGGCTCGCAATGACGGACGAGCCACTATCAGCCCTATTTGAGCCAAGCCTCCATTCCAAACCGGGTTTCATGCGCAGAGGGTCGGCGCCGCCGGTGGGTAACTCAGGATGAGGGCCGATAGCCTGGAAACGATTGGTTTCACGGAATCGATCTACTAGAATCAAAAGCAATCTCACAACGGCAGATTGTCATGCTTCCGCATCGGCATCTCGACATGCTTGTCCCTGAGCATGGCCAGCGCCCGCGCGATCCGGCGCCGCGTCGAGTGCGGCATGATGACGTCGTCGATATAGCCGCGCTCGGCGGCGATGAAGGGCGACAGGAAGCGATCCTCGTACTCTTTGGTCCGCGCGGCGATTTTCTCGGCGTCGCCGATATCGGCACGGAAGATGATTTCGACCGCGCCCTTGGCGCCCATCACCGCGATCTGCGCCGATGGCCAGGCATAGTTCATGTCGGCGCCGATTTCCTTTGACGCCATCACGTCGAAGGCGCCGCCATAGGCCTTGCGCGTGATCACCGTGACCAGAGGCACCGTGCATTGCGAATAGGCGAACAGCAGTTTGGCGCCGTGCTTTATCAACCCGCCATATTCCTGGGCGGTTCCCGGCAGGAAGCCCGGCACGTCGACAAAGGTGACGATCGGAATGTTGAAGGCATCGCAAAAGCGCACGAACCGCCCGGCCTTGCGCGAGGCGTCGCTGTCGAGCACGCCCGCCAGCACCATCGGCTGGTTGGCGACGAAACCGACCGTACGGCCGGCGATCCGGCCGAAACCGGTGACGATGTTTTTGGCAAAGGCTTCCGAGATTTCGAAGAAGTCGCCCTCGTCGACCACCTTGAGGATCAGTTCCTTCATGTCGTAGGGCTTATTGGGATTGTCGGGGATCAGCGTGTCCAGCGACATGTCGAGCCGTTCGATATCATCGAAGCTCGGCCATTCCGGCACGCCGTCAGAGTTGTTGGAGGGCAGGAAGTCGATCAGCCGGCGCATCTGCAGCAGCGCCTCGACGTCGTTCTCGAAGGCGCCGTCGGCGATCGAGGAGCGCGTGGCGTGCACGCTGGCGCCGCCGAGCTCTTCGGCGGTGACAACCTCGTTGGTGACGGTCTTGACCACATCGGGCCCGGTCACGAACATGTAGCTCGTGTTCTTCACCATGAAGATGAAGTCGGTCATGGCCGGCGAATAGACGTCGCCGCCGGCGCAGGGACCCATGATCACGGAAATCTGCGGGATCACACCTGAGGCAATGACGTTGCGGCGGAACACGTAGGAATAGCCGGCGAGCGCGGCGACGCCTTCCTGGATGCGCGCGCCGCCGGCGTCGTAGAGCCCGATGATCGGGGCCCTCGCCTTCATCGCCATGTCTTGGATCTTTACAATCTTTTGTGCATGCGTTTCGGACAATGAGCCGCCGAACACGGTAAAATCCTTGGCAAAGACGAACGTCTTGCGGCCGTTCACGGTGCCCCAGCCGGTGACGACGCCGTCGCCCGGCACTTTGGTCTTGTCCATGCCGAATTCGACCGAGCGGTGCTCGACGAACATGTCGAATTCCTCGAAACTGCCCTTGTCGAGCAGGAGCTCGATGCGCTCGCGCGCGGTCAGCTTGCCGCGGGCGTGCTGCGCCTCGATGCGCTTCGCGCCGCCGCCCAGTCTGGCGCCGGCGCGCCGCTCTTCAAGGGTTTCCAGGATATCTTTCATGCGCCCCCGCGTTTGTTGGCCTGACCATTTGACCCCCGTTCTAACACGGCATGTTCCCGACGCGAAACCGGGGGTCGCCCAGTCGTCATGCAAGAGGATAGAATAATCAGGGTAGAATAAGGAGATGACCGATGAGCGAGATGAGCGCGATCGAGCCCACGGGCGCCGTGACCGGGGGCTTGCGAACGCTGCTGCGGCTGGAGGGCCTGACCCTGTTTGCCGGAATGACGCTGCTCTACGCGGTCTGGGGCGGATCGTGGTGGATCTACGCCATCCTGTTCCTGGCGCCCGATCTGAGCTTTGCGGCTTACCTCTCCGGTCCGCGAACCGGCGCCATCGTCTACAACGCCGCCCACAGCTATATGATGCCGGTAACGCTGATGGTCTCGGGCTTCGGCATGGCTTCGCCGCTCACGCTTTCGATCGCGCTGATCTGGATGGCGCATATCGGCATCGACCGCGCGCTCGGCTACGGCCTGAAATACCCGGCCGGATTTGGCTTCACCCATCTTGGCCGCATCGGCAAGGGGGCGGCCAAGACCGAGCGCCGGATTTGACAGCCCCAGCACCACTTGTTCTAGTCGGGCGCATCGTGGCAGCCGCACGATGACAATAACGGGGGACCCATGCGAAACGGCATTGGTACAGCGATAGCAGCCTGGATTTCCTGCACCGGCATGCTGCTCGCAGGCGTCGAGGCCAGCGCACAATCAATGCCCAGGGAAATGCCGGCCCGGGTCGAGCTCTATGCCATCCCTTCGCTGACCATCTCGGACCAGCAATTCCTCACCGGCGATGCCAATGGCACGCCGGTCACCGTCGCCGGCGAATTCCGGCTCGCGCAGGGCAGCGGACGCCTGCCCGTGGTGGTCTTGATGCACGGCTCGGGTGGGATCGGCGCCAATATCGAAGCCTGGGTGGCAGAGCTCAACGCCATTGGGATTTCAACCTTCCTGATCGACGGTTTCAGCGGCCGCGGACTGACGGCGGTCAGCCAAAACCAGGCGCTGCTCGGCCGGCTCAATTTCATTGTCGATATCTATCGTTCGCTGGAAATCCTCGCCAAGCATCCACGGGTCGATCCCGAGCGCATCGTGCTGATGGGATTTTCGCGCGGCGGACAGGCCGCGCTGTACGCCAGCCTCGACCGTTTCAACAAGCTCTGGAACAGGTCAGGCATCGAGTTTGCCGCCTACATTCCGTTCTATCCGGATTGCTCCACGACCTATTTGACCGACAGCGAGATCGCCCATCGCCCGATCCGGATCTTTCACGGCACGCCGGACGACTATAACCCGGTGGCCAGTTGTAAAGCCTATGTGGCGCGGCTGCAGGCGGCCGGACGCGACGTGGTGCTGACGGAATATCCGGATTCGGCGCACGGTTTCGATAGCGGCCTGGTCGGTGTTTACTTCGTGGGAGTTGCCGCCAATGCGCAGACCGCGCGCCATTGCCATATCAAGGAGGGCGAAAACGGCGTGCTGATGAATGCCGATACCAACGCCCCGTTCGGCTACAAGGACGCCTGCATCGAGCTCAACCCGCATGTCGGCGGCAATCCCGCCACCGCAGAAGCCGCGAAGAAGGCGGTAAGCGAGTTCCTGCAGGCGCTGTTCAAGCTGGGATAGCGGATCGAGGAATTGGTTCGACGTCTCAGCATCGGCATAGGCGGTGAGCCCCTCTCCCCCCTTGTGGCATAGACGGCCAGGGGGCCATGCGCGCATGCATCGTCCCCGGCCGAATTGTAATGACAATGACATTACGTGGTGGTATATTGCGGTCATGGCTCCGACATCGAACCGACCCGCTCCGCGTGACTCCCTCAACCTGCGCATCAAGCCCGAGCTGCGCGGGTTGATCGATCGCGCGGCGCGGCTAGCGGGAAAAAACCGCACGGACTTCGTCTTGGAAGCCGCGCGTCGCGCGGCTGAGGATGCGCTGCTCGACCGCACACTGTTCACGATAAGCCCGAAGGCATATGCCGAGTTCCTGGCGCGGCTGGATGCGCCGCCGCAGCCGAACGAGCGGCTGCAACGTACCATGCGGACGCGGTCGCCGTGGGAAAAGGCGTGAACCTTAGCGCGCCAGCCCCGCTCGTCGACAATCATCAACTTGAGCCTTTCCATTCCGGCGTACCCACCCTGGACGACTGGCTCAAGCGCCGCGCCATGGCCAACCAAGTCAGCGGAGCATCGCGTAGCTTCGTCGTGTGCGCCGAGGAGACCGTCGTCGGGTACCACGCGCTGGCCTCAGGCGCGGTGAGCACCGCTGCAGCTTCGGGGCGTTTTCGCCGCAACATGCCGGATCCGATCCCGGTGGCGGTACTAGGACGCCTCGCCATCGATCGCGCCTATCACGGCAAGGGCATCGGCCGCGCGCTATTCCGCGACAGCGCCCTGCGCGTGATGCAGGCCGCCGAAGCGATCGGCATCAGAGGCATGCTGGTGCATGCCATCTCGGACCAGGCCAAGGCATTCTATCTTGCGCTCGGCCTCTCGCCATCGCCACTTGAGCCGATGACGCTTATGGTTACCCTCGCCGACCTCAGGGCAACCCTATAAACCGCCACCGGCGATGACGAACGCTGGATGGAGCATCCCGCTCACTTCTCCCCGACCTTGAAAGGCGGCTCCTTGCCGGGCGGTACAGTTTCCTCCGCCATGGCAAGCAGCATGGCCACCATGACGTAGTTGCCTGCCACCGCCGTCAAATCCACGATCTGCTGATCGTTGAAGACCTTCTTCGCCCGCGCATAGGTTTCGTCGGAAACCTTCTGCGTGGTGGTGAGCTCGGTGACGAAGTCGTACACGACGACCTCACCCTCGGCCATGTCGGACGGCCGCTTGCCGGCTTTCAGTTCGGCGATGATCTCCGGCTTCAGCCCGGCCTTCGCCGCCAGCGGCGCGTGCGCATACCATTCGACCTGCGAGCGCCATTGCCGGGCGATGATCAGGATCGCAAACTCGTTGAGCCTGGTCGGCACCGCGGTTTCCCAGCGCAGATAGTGAAACAGGTCGAACAGCCGCTGCCCCAGCACCGGGCTGCGCATCATCGGGTTGTAGGGTCCGGCGAGGCCGACGCTGGACACCTTCATGACCTCTTCGCCGAGCGGCTTCTGCTTTTCGTCGAGCTGGTCCATGGTCAGTTGCGGAAAGCGCGGCTCCTTGCTGGTCGCAGGCGCTGCGAACATCGTGGCCGCGAACCAGCCGCCGGCCGCGGCGGCCGCGAGCGACGACATCCAGACTGCGGATTTCATGATCTCCTCCGGGCAATTTCTGATAGTGCCCGAATGCTAGTCCAGCCGCGCCGCCCGCGCCAGCCCGCGGCCGCCCTCGGCCGCCAAATGCGAATGTTCGGCGGATCAGATCGCGCCGATATCGGTCAGGCATTGCTGCGTTAATTTCATGCGACCGGCGATCAGCGAATTCGGAATCTTGAAGGTCGAGGCCGGCAGTCTCGCCTCCCCGGAACGAACCGCATCGCTGGCGATCACCAGGTAGTCATCGACCTCATCGCCGACGAAGGTGCCCACCGTTCCCTCGTCGGTAAAATGCCGCGCCAGATCCTCGCGAATTCGCGCTGCGCTGGGGCGCGACATCGGCAAAGCCGCGCGAAGGCGGGAGAACAACGGCAGCAAGCAGACCGAGCGCGTGGCGGCGATTGATCATGGCAGCATCCTTGTGACCCCCGCCGCTTGGCCCGACCGTTAGACTTTCCAGGCGGGCGTTCAGGGCTTTTTCACGACCGCGACCGCGGCTTCGTTTCTGCGCAGAAAGGGCAGCGTGAACGGGGCGTCGTAGAACAGGGAATAGGGCTCGCTGGCAGGCTGCCATTTTGTGCCTGCGAGTTTCGCGATCAACTCGACCTTTCGTTCGTCGACATCAGCGGCGGAGCCGGAAAAACGCAAGGTAGCGATCATCTCATCCGAAACCGTGACCAGCCGGACCCTCGGGTTCAGAGGTTTGGGTGCCGTCCCCAGGGTATATTTTGCAGGCAGAAAGAACCGCATGTGCCCCGTGCCGGCGTGTTCCAGGGTTTCCACCGGAACGGTCATGGCCACCAATTCCTTGCCGCCGACCTCGACGGGCATGGTCATGGCGATGGTGTCTTGTGCGAACGCCGCTGAGCGGTTGGCTCCTGCGATATAGGCGAACAGCAGTTGAAAGGCTTGGCCCCTGCCAACGCCGCCAGCGGAGGCCAGGTCAACCTCGGCCGCAAGGCGTGGGGCATAGCGGCGAATTTCCAGGCGAGTTCCGACGCGATCGATCACGTCATACCGCGGCTCCTCGTAAAGCCGGATGCCAAAGATGCCGACAACGGACTCAAGGACGAGCGCCCCATAATAGCCGATCGATTGCCACACTCGGGTAGTCTCCTTGCATGCCATGCGCCTCCAGCATCTTGCAGAGTGAAATGCGCGGCCAGCGGCAATCATTCAAGCCCCGAATACAAGTAACGGATGATCGAACCTAGCGTATCCGCCCCGACAGGCGCAGCAGGAAGATCAGCACTTCCGCGACTGCCTTGTAGAGTTCGGTTGGAATTTCGTCGCCGAGTTCGACGTTGGAGAGCGCGCCGGCAAGTATCTCGTTCTCCTCGATCGGGATGTCATGGGCTTTTGCTACTTCGATGATCTTGGCGCCGATCGTTCCCTTGCCCTTGGCGATCACCCGGGGCGCGCCGGTTCGGTCATAATGCAGCGCGACCGCAAGCTGGTGCCTGGTCTCCACGGTCATAGCGCGCGATCCAGAAAATGTCCGGCGCGCGCCGGCGCGGATTGGGACGGCGCGCCATCCCAGACCACGATGTCGCCGGGCTGCAGATCGGCCCTGCTGAGCGCCTGGCTTAATTGCGCGGCGTCCGCGCGCAGCCGGGCTGCGGTCGCGGGCCGCTCCGCCCATATTCGCACCGATGTCCGCTCGCCATTGAGCGACACCAGCGCATGAACCGGCCCTGCCGGTTCGACGTCGAGGGTAAATCGCGCCCGCCAAACCCGTTTTGCCGCGTCTGCGGGGTTGCCGCCGCCATCGCGCGAAATTTCGAACTGCGCCATCGCCGTTCCCTGCGGCGTCGCAAAGGGGATTTCGAAGTTCCAGCGCGGCGCGGTCGGATCGAGCCGCGCCGCCGTTGTGTCGGCTTGGCCCGGCAACGACGCTACCTGCAGCAGCGTCTGCCGCGCGATGGCGGCGCCGGTATCGGCGAGCAAACGGCGCATGGCCGATTCCGCGGAAGAATTGGTCAGCAGCGTCGCCGCCATGACGGGTTGGGCGGCCGGCAATGCGCCGCTGAGCGGTGGCGGCGGCACGTGGCTTTGCGCCATTTCGGCGTCATCGACTCCGGATATTCGCTCGCCGGTAACGGCCGGGATCAGCGCCAGCATCTGGCTGTTCTCGAGCAGTAACGCCAATGGATTTGCCAGCGTCAGCGGACCGCTCTGCAGCGCCTCCTGCAGCAGGTTGAGAGCGGCGCTGCTGGCGGCGGCGCGCGCCGTCGCGTCCGCCAATGTCGACAGCGGTGCGATGAGTTCGTTGGCCACGCCGAGGTTCTGAACATTTTGCGCGGTCGGTACCACGGCGGCTTGCGGCAAAACCACGGCCGCTGCCACCTCGGACGCAAGCAGCGGCACCAGCGCGGGCGATGCCGCGGTCAGCGTGGCAGGTTCAACCGTAATCGTAACCGGCTGCGACAATGGTTGAACGAACGGCTGCGCGCCCCGCTCCGTCAGCGCACCCGAAACCCTCGTTCCCCCTTGTTGCATCGCCGCTACCGCCACCGGCGCGGGAGTTCCTGGTGGTGCCGCGACCACAGGCGTCGGCTCGCCTTGCGCGGCCGCCGCCACGCTTGTCGCGATCTGCGGGGCTGCTGCCGCCGCTGCGTGGGCGCCCGGAACAGCCGCCGCCGGCGGCATCAAGCCCTGCGGCACGGTGGTCGCCGCCGGCGCCGGCGCCAGCGCCTGCTGCGATACACCGCTCGATGCCGGCGCGCTTTGCGTCGCCAATGCACCCTGGGCCACCACCGCGCCCTGCGTCACCGGCGTATTCGGTGTTGCCGGCGCGGCATTGAGCGATGTCACCAGCACCTGGCGCAGCACGATCAGGGCCGCCTTGAGATCGGACGTCGCGGCGGACAGCGAA
This sequence comes from Bradyrhizobium sp., assembly GCF_049512235.1. Taxonomy (GTDB): domain Bacteria; phylum Pseudomonadota; class Alphaproteobacteria; order Rhizobiales; family Xanthobacteraceae; genus Bradyrhizobium. Next base: position 12,056 of record NZ_JBEKXH010000025.1, on the reverse strand, counting down.
GCCGATCCCGCCGCCAATGACGCCTCCAGAAACAGGCCGGAACTCTGGAATGCCTCGCTGATATCGTTGCCGGTCAGGCCGGCATTGAGCGGCGTGCGCTGCGCCAGCATTTGGGCCACCGCTTGCTGGATCTGCGGCGGCAGGCTGTCGAGCCCGGTGGCGACGCCCAGATTGGCAAACAGCTGCGCCAGACTGGTCTGCTGGGCGGCCGCGCTCTGGGCCGCGACCGATACCGCAAGCGCCTCCGGCGGCGTCAGCTGAATGGTCGCTGTCACGGCGGCGGGCGTGGTTGATGCAGAGATTAAAATGGCCGCGGCCGGGGCCAGGGTGACGGAATCGGTCGTCACCGCCGCGCTGCCCGGATCGGCCGGCGCCTGACTTGCCCCACTGCTTTGCTGGCTGACCACCGCAAGCGCGATGCTGCCATCGGGAGCTTGCGAAACCGCAAGCTGCAGCGACTGGCCGGCCTGCAGCGACACCTGCGATTGCACGTCGAGCGACTGGCCGCTGACCGTGATCCGCACCGTATCATTACCAAGAATTTGCTGGACCCTGGCACTGATCAAGCTGCCCGGCTGCAGCAGCACAGGCGCCGTCACGCCCTGGGCGGCGACCAGCGGAAGATTGGGATGGATGACGATCGGCATCGGGACTTGCTTACGGGATCATGGCCGAAACAGGCTAACGAGCCGTCGTAAACCTCCCGTTAAGAATTTGGCTTGCCAAAGGGCTTTAAGAGCCTTCAACCAAGCCGCAAGAACACCCTGCAAACGCCTGTCGGCATGAGGAAACGTCCACAGCGGGCAGCCCAGGCGATGTCCGCGCGACCTTGGCGAAGCGGCTATTTCCGACGCTGCGGCGGATCGACGACAACGTCCTCGCAGACGATGCGGCCGTCGATCAGCCTGAATTCCAGCGTGTCATATGCGGCGAGAAGCTCACTGGGCTTGACCGGCAGCAATCCGGCACGCCCCTGAATATTCAGCGCGGCACGTCCGGTACCGTGGTGATCGGGATTCCACATTTTGATCCCGGTCTCGATCCAGCGTCGGCGAATGAGCGCTTCCCTGTCACAACGATCGTCCGGCTTCGGTTCTGCGATGACCATTGGTTCCGCGACGACCGTCTTGTGGGACAATTTCGAACCGGCGACCTGAAGATCGACCCTATCTTGATCTCGCGTAAGGCCGGGAGCTTCGCCGAGAAATTTACTGACCGGCAACTCGCCACTCGCTTTGCCGCTGCGCAGCAGCGACACACATTTGGCAAACACGAACTGCAGCACGACGACCAGTTTGGTCAGAACCGGCAGCGGCCTCGAAGCGTTATCAGCGAGTGACATCAGATCATTCTCAGGTTTACGCACAATAGAGCCACCATGGTCGAACATCGGGACGATTCGGTCCAGCACGGAGGAGAGCTCGCCCGGCTCCCTAGGTCGCGCCGGATTTCAGCGAATTCAGGATGCTTGCCGCCGCCCTGAAATCGACCAGCCGTGCCGCGCGCCGCGCCGCGACCTCTTCATCTGCGCCCCATTTTTCGATGTTCCAGTCCTCATCGACATGGGCGGCGGCCCAGACCTGATCGGCATCGATCACACGGTGGAAAAGCGCCAGCGCGAGCAACGCGGAGCCGGTCAACGTCGTGACCACGTGCAGCGCGGCAATCGACCAGGGATCCCAGGGCAGAGCCGCGCCCGCCGCGGCAATGGCCGCGTCGGGCTGGCCGACATGCACGATGCCCTCGGCTAGAATGAAATGCGCGCCCAGCGCGTCCGCGGCCCAAAACAATACGGGATCCCAGAGGGCGGCTTGCCGCGCGACCAACGCGGCAGGATGACCGGCGCGATAGCACAGGAGATCGGACCGAAAATATCTCGCGATGTCCCCGGTGACGGCGTCGGCCCGATCGACCACGGCCTCGACGACGCTGTTGGCGAAGCGCGTGAACGGCATCGTCAAGGGATCGATGAACTCCTGCTGGGCATTCCATTCGCCGGCAATGGCGCCGGCGATCTCCCGCACTGGGACGATGACCTGACGGCCCGAAGGGGTGCGGATCGGCTTGTCATCCAGCGTGATGGCAAAGCCACCTTCCGTAACGGCGACGCCGGCATGGGCGTAAAAGCGCTTGCGGCGGAGCCCGCGCGTGGCGCGCCGGACGGCCTGCTCCGGATCGAGCGGAGAATCCCCGGAGGCTTCGTCGAACAATTCACGCATTCGTTGGTCCATTTCATTCCGGCGACAAGGCTATGATAGGCCTTGGTAGGACAAGCCTTGGTAGGATAAGTCTTGGTAGGATAAGTCTTGGCGCAAATAAAGCGAACCGGCGACGGCAAAGTGGTGACAAGAGCCTTTTGATGACCAGGCGCCTGGCAGCGATACTGGTTCTGTTGGCCGGCCCCGGGCTTTCGGCCGCGCAGGCTGGATTCCGTTCGCCGGAATCGCTGGTCAGGAATGTCTACGCCTATTATGGCGACAGGTCGTCCGCGCTTTCGAACGGACTGCCGCGCGATCCCGCCACGGCACGCCAGTTCTTCGATCCGGCTTTGCGGGAGGCATGGATCAAACTCAAGAACGAGCCCTATGATTTTCTTGTCCAGAGCGCGACCTGGAAGATCGGGGCGGTCTCGATCGCAATCCTTCGCAAGCAATTCGACAAGACCTACGTCGCCGCCGCTTTCAGCAACAATGGCCGCGCCGTCACGCTGAATTTCATTGTCGCCAAGGGACCCGATGGCTGGGAGATTCTCGATGTCGAGAGCCCGCATGATTCATTGCGGATGTTCCTCGACGAGTACCGGAACTAAAGAGAATCTCCGGTCACCGATTGGCGCAGGAACGCGAATAGGCCGCGCGCTCGCTTGGGCCGAGGCCGCTGGCGGCGGCCTCGTCGAGACAGCTGGTGATCTTGTCGCTGAACGAAGGGCGCGGCGCCGGCGCATAGTTGTAGTTTGCCGGTGCGTCCATCTGCGGCACCACCGGCACTGTAATTTTGGGCGGCGGTGGCGGTGCGGGCAGCGGCGGGTTGAACTGTGAACCGCCCGGGGGAACGATGAGCTGCGCGGAGGCGCCGCCGCCGAGCAAGAGCGCCGAGATGACCGCGCCCGCGATGATTAATCGATGTTTCATGGAGAGTATGTCGTGATCCTATAGCCCGGCTGCCATTAAATTATTCTTCAGGCGCGTTCTCGATCGGGTCGAATCGATCGGCCGCGGTCGCGTCAATGAAGCCACCGCGCGGATGCGGGATCACGATCCGTCGCGCCAGCAGATGCAGCCGTTTCTGCAGGCCGCCCGGAAGTTCCCAGTTCTCCTTGTTGAAATATTTGGGGTCGCCGACGATGGCGTGATCGATATGGGCCATGTGCGCGCGCAATTGATGGGTTCGCCCGGTGACCGGCTTCAGCGATACCCAGGCGAGCTTCTGGGCCGAGGTCTCTACCACGGCATAATAGGTCACGGCGTGGCTCGCGCCCTCGTCGCCATGCGCGGCGATGCGCATGATGGTGTCCTCCTCGCCCTCTTCCTTGGCGAGATAGGTCGAGATGCGGCCCTGCTTCGGCTTCGGTACGCCCGCCACCAGCGCCCAATAGATCTTGCGCGCCGAGCGGTGGCGGAACGATCCAGTCAAGGCGGTGGCGGCAAATCGAGTTTTCGCCACCAAGAGGCAGCCCGCCGTCTCCTTGTCGAGCCGGTGAACCAGCCGCGGTTTTTGCCCCTTGGCGTCGCGCATCACCTCGAGCATCTGGTCGATATGCCGCGTGGTGCCGGAACCGCCCTGCACGGCGAGGCCGGCAGGCTTGTTCAGCACCATGACGTCGGCGTCCTCATAGAGAATCATCTCCTTGAGCGCATCGAGCGTCTTGGTCGTGGCTTCCGACAGCTGACCTGCGACCTTGGGCGCATCGAGCTTCAACGGTGGGATGCGGACGCTTTGCCCCTGTTCCAGCCGGTCCTTGCTGTCGGCGCGCTTGCCGTTCACCCGCAGCTCGCCTTTGCGAACGATGCGCTGGATATGGGAGAATGACAGGCCGGGAAACCGCGCCTCGAGAAAACGGTCGACACGCATGTTGTTTTCGTCCGCAGTTACCACGACGGTCTGCACCTTACCCGGCAGCGGCGGGGGCTCGGCGACGGCCTTCTCAGGCTCGGCAACGAAAGGCGCTGGTTTCGCCGCCCGGGGCGCGGAGAACCGCGCCGGTTTAGCCCCGGGCCGATACGCCTGCGGCCGCTCTGCTTGTGAACCCCGGTATGGGCGCGCGCCCTTCGGGCGATCGCCCCGGGCCTTCAATGGTTTCTTGACGCGACGGCTCATGATGGGTTGCAGCTCCAATCAGGCCGTTGGGTAGCGCATCGCCACGGCGAAATCAGTACAAATCCGGCACCAGACATGGCCGCCCAACGGTTTCCGTGCCCCGGACGCGAGCCGCAGCGCCTTGAGCGCGTTCACGCGCGTCTTCGAAGCGCTCAAGGCAGTCGGCCGCTGAGCCGCGGGCCCATGCAGCCGCGATCTGAATGGGTGCCGGCTTTGATCGGGTCAGGCTCATCAACTCCATTTGAGCGAGAAAATCGAGGAAACATTCGACACACGTCAAAAGATCGCTTATTACTTATTCAACTACTGGTTTGATACATTCAGTTTTGAAGCAAATGTTCATTTCGATCCAAGTGATAACGACTCAGCAGCATTGACAGGTGGATCCCATGATTAGAAACGGCAAGGATATTTCCAGCGGATCGGTGGTTTCGACCCAGGTTTGCATTATTGGGTCCGGCCCCGCCGGCATTACAGCGGCGTGGTGTCTGCAAAAAGCGGGAATAAAAGTCACCCTGATCGAAGGAAGCCGCGATTACGGCACGGCCTGGAAAGAGAGCTGGCCGGACAAGGTTCTGCTCTACAACGGAGTGGCCGACGGCTTGTTCGCAACCAACGAACCCGAGTTCCTGATTCTGCCTTACGTTGGACACACCAGCCCGGCCTGGGAACGTGAGCGTGTCTTCGGTGGCACGTCCGCTCACTGGGGCGGCCAATCCCACTGGGCCGGGATATTGCAGGCTGAAGTTCCTCATCTCGCCGGTTTCGATACCGAGATGTACCAGTTCGTTGGCCCAAACTATCGGAATTTCGCCACCCGGACTTTTGATGGAAAAACCATCGGGGAGAGCCCGGTCGATGTGATCTTGAACGCCAGCCTGCTCAACATCGATCACACGAACGGCATCGTGAAGGGACTGCGCGTGGCCAGCATGGACGTTGGGTCATCGCCGCGAAAAGCCACGGAGTTCAAGGTTCAGGCTGACGTCTATGTGCTGGCATGCGGTGCGGTTGCCAATGCCCACCAGCTCCTGCTGTCGAATGCCGGCAACGAGCACGACCAGGTTGGCCGCTACTTCATGTGTCACCCGCTGGCGCAAGGCAGCATCGTCAGGATCACAAAGCCCTATCTCTCGAATGCGCAATCCAGGCTGATGAACGGCCAGACGCCGAACGGCGACCCATGGCATGATGAAAATCGCGTCGGGGTCACGGGCAGATTTTCTCCTGACGCCGAGCAGCAGAAGAAACTGGGAATCGGCAGCTGCTGGTTCTGGTCTGGCGGCGGCCAGTATTATTTCGAGATGGCACCCAATCCCGACAGCCGCGTCAGGCTCGCCGACACGCACGACCCGGTCTTTGGCCAGCAACAGACCAGGATCACGTGGGAGCTCACGCCGCTGGACGAGACGACCTATAACCAGTCGACGCAGCTGTTCAAGGCGGCCGTCAACCACCTCAATGGCGATGTCTCCTTCCAGTCGTGGGCATCAGTCAAGAGCCAATTGGTCGACAACGGGCACCACATCGGAACCACGCGCATGTCGAGCGACCCCACAAAAGGGGTGGTCGATGCCAACCTCAAAGTGCATTCACTCGACAACCTCTACGTGGCAGGGTCTTCGGTGTTTGCAACGGCCGGGATCTCCAACCCGACCTTCACGATCATCACGCTCTCGATAAGGTTGGCCGAGCATCTGAGCAAGACCTTGGGCAGCTAGACGATAGCTCAATCAAGAACCATCGCGTTCTATGCGCCGCCGCGCTCGCGGCGCAGTTTCGCCCAGTAATCCAGCCGCTTTCTGATCTCGCGCTCGAAGCCGCGGTCGGGCGGATCGTAAAAGGTCTGGCGCCCCAGCGCTTGCGGGAAATAGTCCTGTCCGGAGAAGGCCTCCGGCGCGTCGTGATCGTATTCGTAGCCCGAGCCATAGCCTTCCGATTTCATCAATTTGGTTGGTGAATTCAAAATATGCTTCGGCGGCAGCAGCGAACCGCCTTCCTTGGCGGCGCGCATCGCGGCGCCGAAGGCCTTGTAGGCGGCGTTCGATTTCGGCGCGGTGGCAAGATAGATCACGGCCTGCGCGATCGCCAGTTCGCCCTCGGGAGACCCAAGGAAATCATAGGCATCCTTGGCGGCGTTGCAGATCGAGAGCGCCTGCGGATCGGCGAGACCAATATCCTCGACCGCCATCCGCACCACGCGCCGGGCCAGGAACAGCGGATCCTCGCCGGCATCCAGCATGCGCGCGAGATAATACAAGGCGGCATCGGGATCGGAGCCGCGCACCGACTTGTGCAGCGCCGAGATCAGATTGTAATGGCCGTCGGCCGACTTGTCGTAGATCGGGGCGCGGCGCTGCAGGATATCCTGCAGCTGCGCGGCATTGAAGGTTTCGCCCTGCCGCGCCGCGCGCCAGACTTCCTCGGCGAGCGTCAGCGCGGCACGGCCATCGCCGTCGGCCATGCGCACCAGCACGGCGCGGGCCTCGGCGTCGAGCGGCAGTTTTTTGCCTTCGATCTGTTCGGCATGGACAAACAGCCGTTCGATCGCAGCTGTGTCGAGCGAGCGAAACACCAGCACGCGCGCCCGCGACAACAAAGCGGCGTTGAGCTCGAACGAGGGATTTTCGGTGGTCGCCCCGACCAGCACCACGGTGCCGTCTTCCATGACAGGCAGAAAGGAATCCTGCTGGGCGCGATTGAAACGATGCACCTCGTCGACGAACAACAGCGTTCCCTTGCCGGTCTCGCGCCGCGCGCGCGCGGCCTCGAACGCCTTTTTCAAATCGGCAACGCCCGAAAACACCGCCGAGAGCTGCTCGAAATGCAGTTCGGTGGCATCCGCCAGCAATCGCGCGACGGTGGTCTTGCCGGTGCCCGGCGGCCCCCAGAAGATCAACGAGCCCAGCGTCCGCACAGCCAGCATGCGCGTCAACGCGCCGTCCGGCCCGAGGATGTGGTCCTGTCCGACCACATCCGACAGAATGCGCGGGCGCAACCGGTCCGGCAGCGGATGCGGCGTGTCCTGTTCCAATCCCGCCGCCGTGAACAGGCTCGCAACCTCGCGTGGTCGCTTCGGGCTCATCCGCCGAGCGTCACGTTGATCTGCTGACCGCCGCGCACCAACGTAATGCGCCAGACCCGGACGGACTCGCGTGTCGCCTTCTCCAGGTCGCTGGTCCTGGCGATTTTCTGGCTGTTCACCGCGGTGATGATATCGCCCTTCTGGAATCCGACGCTCGCGGCGGTGCCGCCGTCGGCCAGATCGGTCACCACCACGCCTTCAATGTCCGCATCCAGATGCAACTCGTCGGCCACCGCGGGCGAGATGTTGGCTACCTTCGCGCCCTGTAACGGCGAACGCCCGGTCAGGACGATCTCGTTGCGGCCGGTGTCGGGCGCGGTTTCGAGCGGAACGGTGAGTTTCACCACCTTGCCGGCGCGCTGAACATCGATCTCGGAGCTACCGCCAATCGGACGCGTCGCAAAATGATAGTCGAAGGCGTTGGGATCCTCGACCGCCTGTCCGTCGATGGCGACGATCAGGTCGGATGGCTTCAACCCGGCCCGCGCGGCCGGACTGGACGCCACCACACCGGCGACCAGCGCGCCGGTCGGAAGGCGAAGCCCCAATGACTCGGCGATATCAGGCGTCACCGCCTGCAGCCTGGCGCCAAGCCACGGCCGCTTGACCGCCTTGCCACCGCCCCTGGCCGAAGCCACGACGACGCGCACCATGTTGGCGGGTATCGCAAAGCCAATGCCCTGGGATCCGCCGGAGCGCGAGAAGATCGCGGTATTGATGCCGGCGAGTTTGCCGGTCATGTCGACCAGCGCGCCGCCCGAATTGCCCGGGTTGATCGCGGCATCGGTCTGGATGAAGAACTGATAGTCGGTGATGCCGACCTGGGTGCGCGCCAGCGCCGATATGATGCCGTGAGTCACGGTCTGTCCGACCCCGAAGGGATTGCCGATCGCGAGCACGATGTCGCCCACCATCAGTTCGTCGGAATTGGCAAAATCGAGCGTGGGGAATCTCTCATGCGCACCTTTGAGCCGCAATACCGCCAGATCGCTGCGCGGATCCTTGAGCACGATCTCGGCCTCGAATTCCCGCTTGTCGGACAGCGACACCTTGACCTCATCGGCGCCTTCGATGACATGGACGTTGGTCACCACCAGACCCGAGGGATCCACCATCACGCCCGATCCCAGCGAGCGCTGCATCTGTTCCGGCTGCTGGCCGGGCACCCCGAAGAACCGGCGGAAGATCGGATCGTCGAGCAGCGGATTACGGTCCTGGATCACCTTGGCGGCATAGACATTGACGACCGCAGGTTGCACGCGCTGCACGATCGGCGCGTAGGACAGCCGGAGCTCCGCCGCCGAGACCGGTAAACGCCGGTCCTGGGCGCAGGCGTCATGTACACTTCCCGACAGGCCCGCGGCCCATATCAAGGTAAGCGCGACGGCTCGGAAAGATCGGTACATTCTCACCTCTCGATAGCAACCGCGGACTATAATCGCCTCGAAGCGGCTTTAGAAGGGCGCCTTGCTCGGATATCCGGTATCCCGGGCCGCGTCGCCGGCCCGACAACGCTTCCTGTCGGCCACGGATCTCCCTAGCCATGGATCGCATGACGAACGTCATGCCGCGATTTCAGGCGCAGTGGACGCCGTACGAATCAATCCCGAGACGGCCAAGCCTTCGGGCGCGCGGTGTGGCTCACAGACAACAGGCGGAACTGTGTCAATGTTTTGGAGAAATCATGATTCTTTCCTATGCTCATTGCGATCCTATCAACATTCATAGGTGTACACATGAAACGATTGAGACTTGCGACCGCGGCGGCGGTCGGCCTGATCGGCGCCTCGCTCGCGTCGCGCGTCCAGGCCGAATCAGCGGACAACAATGAAGCCGAGATTGCGTTGCTGAAACAGCAGCTTCGACTGATGGAGCAAAAACTCGACAAACTACAGAAGCAGACCGCGGCGAATACTGCCGCGGCCGCGCACGCTAACGCCAAGGCCGACGCCAAGCTCGGCGTCGCCAACGCCAACGCCAACGCGGCCTATCCAGTCAAGGGGCCGGTGGCGCCATTTGGCGCGGTTGTGACCATGCCGAACAACCGGCCGACCATCTGCACCGTCGACAATGAGAATTGCATTTCGCTCACCAGCCGGGTGCACTGGGATGTCGGTGGTTACAACTATCGTCCCGACAGCGCCGCGACCTCGCCGCAGAAGCTGGACAGCGGGGAAAACCTCCGCCGCGCGCGCATCGGTGTGATCGGCAAGTTCCTGGGTGACTGGAACTACGCCCTGATCTACGATTTCGGCGGATCGTCGGACGGGTTTGGCGGCGCGGCCGCCGGATCTCTTCCGGGCGGCGGCGTGTCCGGCGTTGAGCAAGCCTATCTCAGCTATACCGGCTTCAGGCCTTTCGGCGGCAAGCTTGCCATCGAAGGCGGCGTCCAGGACCTGGCTTGGACGCTCGACGAGGCGACAAGCTCGAACGATATCATATTCATGGAGCGCGCCTCTCCGGGTGTCATCGCCCAAAACGTCGCGGCCGGCGACTTCCGCTCCTCCGCCGGCGCCCGCTGGTACAATGACCAGTTCTGGGTAGGCTCGTATATTACAGGGCCCCAGACCGGGGCCCTGCACTCGGCCTCGAGCGCAGCGCCCGCGGGCACCAGCGAACAATACGGCGCGATCGCGCGCGCCGCGGGTCAGGTCGTCAGCGGCAAGGACTACTCGCTGCATATCGGCGGCGATGCCGAAGTTCTGATCCAGCCGCCACACAATCTGGTCGCCACTCCCCAGACGGCCGCCGCCCAGACGTTCACCCTGAGCGATCGACCGGAGTTGCGCATCGACCCGACCACGCTTGTCTCTGCTGCCGTTCCCGGTACATCCCAAATTCAGGTCTACGGCGCCGAAGCGGCGGCAACTTACGGGCCGTTGCTGTTTCAAGGCGAGTATTACTGGTTCGATGTCGAGCGCAACTTCATCGTCTCGCTGCCGAGCCTGAGATTCCAGGGCGGCTATGCCGAGGCGAGCTATGTGCTGACCGGCGAAACCCATACCTACAATCCGGCAACCGCCGCCTATAGCGGCGTCGCACCGGCCAATCCGTTCTCACTGGCAAGTGGCGGCTGGGGTGCATGGGAGATCGCTGCCCGATACAGCACCATCAATCTCAACGATCAGCTGGCGAACGCGAACGGCCTCGCCGGCGGGCGGCAGGATATGTACACGTTGGGGCTGAACTGGTACGTCAGTCGCAACATCCGATTCATGTTGAACTACCTGCACGGCGACATTTCCAAGCAGCTGAGCCCCACCAACTCTACCGACACCGGCGCCAAGTTCGACGCCGTCGCGATGCGAACCCAGGTTGCTTTCTAGCATCTGGAATTCGGCAGGAGCAGCCGCCCGACTGCTCCTGCCTGTTCCCAATCGGACTGGTACATCGCGGCGCCACATCGATGGCGAAGCAAGAAGCCGCGCTTAGACAATGGGCTTTACAATTTGCGGCTAACCGGCGCATCTAACTCTAACGCGCCGGTTTGCATTGGAGCTCGGAAAATGAAGGCCGTCGGCTACCAAAAATCGCTGCCGATCGAGGCGGCGGAGGCTTTGATTGATTTTGAAACCGCGATACCGGAGCCGGCCGGCCGCGATATCCGTGTTGCCGTGAAGGCGATTTCGGTCAATCCGGTCGATACCAAAGTCCGCAAGCGCGCTGCGCCGCCCGAAGGCGAAACCAAGATCCTGGGCTATGACGCGGCCGGCATCGTCGATGCCGCAGGTCCCGACGTCACGCTGTTCAAGGCCGGCGATGAAGTGTTCTATGCCGGTTCGATCCTGCGCCAGGGCACCAACGCGGAATTTCATCTGGTCGATGAGCGGATCGTCGGCCACAAGCCGCGCACACTTTCTTTCGCCCAAGCCGCCGCGCTACCCCTGACCTCGATCACCGCCTGGGAGCTGCTGTTCGATCGACTGGGCGTGGCGCCGGGCAAAAGCGTCGATCCGCGCACCCTCCTGATCGTCGGCGGCGCGGGCGGCGTCGGCTCGATCCTGATCCAGCTCGCCCGCCGGCTTACCGGTCTGACGGTGGTAGCGACGGCGTCGCGGCCGGAATCGCAAAAATGGTGCCGCGATCTCGGCGCCCATGCCGTCATCGATCACGCCAAGCCGATGAAGGAGCAGATCGAACAGCTGAAGTTTCCGCCGCTTGGATTGGTCGCAAGCCTCACCAACACCGACCGGCACTACAAGGCGCTGGCGGAACTGATCGCGCCGCAAGGGAAGTATGGATTGATCGACGATCCCGCCGAATTCAACGTCGGCGTCTTCAAGGCCAAGGCGGTCTCGATCCACTGGGAGGCGATGTTCGCGCGCCCTTCGTTCCAGACCCCGGACATGATCGCCCAGCATCTCCTGTTGAACGACGTCGCCGACCTCCTCGACAAGGTCGTGCTGCGCACCACGCTGGACCAGACCTTTGGCACCATCAATGCCGCCAATCTGAAGCGGGCGCACGCGCTGCTGGAATCCGGCCAATCGCGCGGCAAGATCGTGCTGGAAGGCTTTTCACCTCATGCGATCGTTTGAATAATGCCGCCCTCGGCGCGGAGCGCTGCGCCATTGGTCGCTGACGCCTCTTGCGAAGCGACATAGAGCACCATGTTGGCGATCTCCTCAACGCTGGCAAAGCGCTGCAGCAGCGA
>NZ_JBEKXH010000024.1:0-28613 GCF_049512235.1 Bradyrhizobium sp. | reverse complement strand
CTTCATGTATTTGCCGTGCTACCGGCTGCCGGAAGCCCACCGTCTATTGGCCGCGAAAGGCGTGATCGAGTGGATGGAAGTTCGTCGGGGCTATCTCGACGTGATGCGGCTCGCGACCTCAGGCGAGCCGGCCTGACCCTATGCCGAGGCCAGGGGCTGCACGGCGAGCACGCCGCGAAGACCAGCCGCCGAGCCTGCCAAAATGCCGGCGACCGCGACGAAGGATGAAAGCGCCAGCGTCGACAGGCCGGTCAGGCCCTGCCCGACCGAGCAGCCATAGGCCATGGCGCCGCCCGCCCCCATCAGCGCAGCACCGCCGATCGAACGCAGCATGTGATGCGGCGAGTTGAAACCTTCCCAGCGAAAGCGATGCGTGGCCAGCGCCGTCACCAGGCTTCCGGCGAACACGCCTCCGACAGTGGCAATGCCGAAGTTCAACGTCAGCCCGGTCGACAGCATCATATACTGGATCGTATCGGCGATCGGCGCGATGAAGGTGAGCGAAGCGACCGGCGCCGGATTGAAGTCGTCGGCGCCGAGATAACCGGTCGCGAACCATCCGGCCGCGACCAGCAGGCCGACGACAACGCCCGCCGCGATCTGCCCCCATGCGCGCTGGAACGGCGCATGGGCGAACGCGAAGATGATCAGGGCTCCCGAGATCAGCGAGGCCGCCAGCATCCGCGTATAGGCATTGCCGACGCCGAGCGCCGACAACAGCGCCGGCACGGAAGTGATCTTCGGCGCGGTCTGCGATACCTGCAGCAACAGGATCCGGCCCGGCGCGATCAGGCCCTTCAGGGTCATCTGGGCAAATATGCCGAGCACGATCACCACGACCAGCGAGCGCAAATTGCCGCGTCCGAGCAGCACCAGCGCGCGCGAGCCACAGCCGTTCGAGAGCACCATGCCGTAGCCGAACAGCAATCCGCCAAGGAACATCAGCGGTGCCGAGAACGACGGCTGCAGATAGATCGACTTGCCGAGATCGACGACGCCCCTGGCCGCGAGCAGCTGCACGGCTGCGATCGCAACGCCGAGCGCCAGCGCGTAGGTCCGGATCAGGCGGCTGTCGCCGATAGCCCACCAGCCGCGCAGGCCGCTCATCAGGCAGAACCCGCTCAGAAGACCGACCGTGCCATAGATAAGGCCGATCAACAGGCCGGCAAAGACAACTATGTTGGCGCCTGACGGCACTGAGTTCCCCTGCGTCGGTTGAATCGCCACAAGATAGGATACGAATATTACGCCTGCAAACAGTGTCCCGGCAGCGGTTTTCCGGGTATGCCCGGCCCGTTGCGATGGGCCGGACGCGATTTGACGCCCGCGGGGATCATTGACACCATGCCGGTCCGGCGACATGACTGGCCGGCTGCGCTTGTTCGAGAGGCTTGTTCCAACAAGCCCGAAGACCGGGAGAGCGTTTTGGATCCGATCCTGATCGGCAGGCGACCGGGGAGCGCGAAGTGAACGTCAAGGCCACGCTTTTAGCTGACGATCTGGCGCCGGACGATCTGGCGCGCGCTTGCGCCGAGGCCATGTGGAAGGAAGATACCGCAAGCCAAGCTCTCGGCATCGAGATCCTGCGGATCAAGCCGGGCGAAGCGACCATGGCGATGACGATCCAGCCGGAGATGGTCAACGGCCATGGCATCGCCCATGGCGGCTTCATCTTCACGCTGGCGGATTCGGCCTTCGCCTTTGCCTGCAACAGCCGTAACGAGCGTGCCGTCGCGGCACAGGGCAATATCTGCTTCATCAGGCCCGGCAAGCTCGGCGACCGGCTGATCGCGACCGCGCGCGAAATCTCGCGGACCGGCCGGTCCGGAATTTATGATGTGCGCGTCAGCGTCGATGACAGCACCATCGCCGAGTTGCGCGGGCACTGCCGCACCGTCGGCGGCACCTGGATTCCGTCAGCCGACATTGGCGCACCATCAAGATAAACAACAAATATCAGGAAACCGCCCATGGCTCCCACCCCGCGATTTAGGCCCGGCAGCTACCGCGCCGAGTTGGACGACGCCGAGCGGGCCTCCCGCGACGAGATCATGGCGCTGCAAACAAGGCGGCTCGCCTGGTCGCTGGCGCATGCCTACGACAATGTCGCGCACTACAAGAAGGCCTTCGACGGATGCGGCGTGCACCCCAGGGATTTCCGGCAGTTATCCGATCTTGCGAATTTTCCCTTCACGGTTAAAACCGATCTCCGCGACAACTACCCGTTCGGCCTGTTCGCGGTGCCGCGCGAAAAACTGGTGCGAGTCCACGCCTCTTCCGGCACCACCGGCAAGCCGATCGTGGTCGGTTATACCAGGGACGACATCGCGATGTGGTCGGACGTGATGGCGCGCTCGATCCGCGCCGCCGGCGGCCGCACCGGCATGATCCTCCACAATGCCTATGGCTATGGTCTGTTCACCGGCGGCCTCGGCGTGCATTACGGCGCCGAACGGCTCGGCTGCACCGTGGTGCCGATCTCCGGCGGCATGACCGAGCGGCAGGTGCAGTTGATCAACGACTTCAAGCCCGACATCATCACGGTGACGCCGAGCTATATGCTGGCCATATCGGATGAATTCAAACGCCAGGGGCTGGATCCGCGGAAATCGTCGCTGAAAATCGGCATCTTCGGCGCCGAGCCCTGGACCAATGCGATGCGGTCCGAAATCCAGAACTCGTTCGACATGGATGCCACCGACATCTATGGCCTGTCCGAAGTGATCGGCCCCGGAGTCGCGCAGGAATGTATCGAGACCAAAGACGGTCTGCAGGTCTGGGAGGATCATTTCTACCCCGAGGTGATCGATCCGCAGACCGGCGCGGTGTTGCCCGATGGCGAAAAAGGCGAACTGGTGTTTACCTCTCTCACCAAACAGGCCTTTCCGGTGATCCGCTATCGCACCCGCGACCTGACGCGGCTGTTGCCGGGCACGGCGCGGCCCGGCCTGCGGCGGATGGAAAAGGTCACGGGCCGCTCCGACGACATGATCATCGTGCGCGGCGTCAATCTGTTCCCGACCCAGATCGAGGAAGTGCTGCTGGCGACCGACTGGTGCGGCGGTCACTTCATCATCGAACTGACGCGCGAAGGCCGAATGGACGAGATGACGGTGAAGGCGGAAGCCCGCCCCGAGCGCTGGGACGGCGTCGGTCTCCTCGAGCACACCGAGCAGGTCTCCGCCCATATCAAGAACACCATCGGCATCACCGCGCGCGTCATGGCGGTGCCCCCCGATTCGCTGGAGCGCTCGCTCGGCAAGGCCCGGCGCATCTTCGACCGCCGGCCGAAGGATTGACCCGCGTTCGCGGATGCGTCCGCGACAGTGAAGCCGGGTTTTATGCTCCCTTTCCGGAAGACAGGTGAACTTCGAGACGTTCGAGAAGCGGTTGTTGGCTCGCGAGAATTTTCCGCTTTGCGTTTGACAGATCGAACCATTGTGCACGGTCGACTTCCGGAAAGCTCTGTCGACGACCGCTCTTCGGCGGCCATTCAATCTCGAAGGTGTTGCTGGAGATGGTCTCGGCGTCGAGATTTCCCTCCACCGCGAACGCAAGCACTCGTTTGCCGCCGCGCTGCAGAATTTCGCCAAGGAACTGGAGCGGCTGCCCAGCGGCGCTTCCGAGTTCTTCGAGGAACTCGCGTTGCGCCACCTCCACAGGATCCTCGCCGGGCTCGATCTCGCCCTTGGGTATCGACCAAGCGCCTACGTCCTTGTTGCGCCAGAACGGCCCGCCCGGGTGGACGAGCAGAACCTCAAATGTCCGCCCGGTGCGTCGATACATCAGGATGCCCGCGCTCGATGCCGGCATCGGCTTCAGGGCTGCTGTTCGGCCGGCGATTTGGCGTAGTTCATCATCGCCGCTTGGGTCTGCGCATAGTACAATTCAGGGGTCGGATCATGGGCCTATTCCGCTGGCGCGAACGCGAACCTAATGAAAGCAACATCGAAAGGTTCCACTGCCGCAAACCGGCCTCGCGCGGCGAAGGAACCGGAGCCCGGCTTTTCCATTGGTGAATCTCCGAGGTGAAAAGGGCTGCCTGACCGTGCTGTGGTCGATCGTCAAAGAAGCTGCCGTCAGTTGGTCGAACCACAAGGATTCGCGCCAGGGCGCGGCGCTGGCGTACTACTCCGTCTTCTCCCTGGGACCGATTATCGTCATCGCGATTGCGGTCGCCGGCTTTTTCTTCGGCTCTGAAGCGGTAACCGGCCAGGTCGCGGGCTCGATCAAGGATTTGCTCGGCGATACCGGTGCAAAAGCCGTGCAAGCGATGTTGGCCGATGCCGGGCGGCCGCGCCAGGGCACCATCGCTTCCCTGCTGGGCCTGGGCGCCCTGCTCTCTGCGGCTATCGGTGTCGTCGTCCAGCTAAAAGATGCGTTGAATACGGTCTGGGAAGTCGAGGCAACACCGGGCCAAGGCACCTGGTATTTCATCCGCAGCTACGTCGTGTCGCTCGCCGCCGTTCTGGCGCTTGGTTTTCTCCTTCTGGTCTCGCTAATGGTGACGACGGTCCTGGCGGCCTTCTCGAAATATGCCGCGCCGCACGTAGCGGAGTGGCTGTTGCATCTCATCAACAGCCTGGTTTCACTGGCGGTCGTCGCCCTGTTGTTCGCGATGATGTTCAAATGGCTTCCGGACGCAGCTGTCGACTGGTACGACGTTTGGCTCGGGGCCGCTTTGACGGCCATCCTGTTTGAAATCGGGAAGTCGGCGATTGCCTTCTACATCGGAAAACAAGCTCTCGAATCCACTTATGGCGCTGCCGCTTCCATCATTGTCGTGCTGATCTGGGTCTATTACACCTCACAAATCATCCTGATGGGCGCGGAAGTCACGCATGCTTTCGCAAGACATCGCGGGTCCATCAAGGCGCGCGGCGATAGCGGACGCCGCGCCGATGTTTCGGTTCCGGTCACCCACCTCGGTCCGCGCGACGGACGAGTGGAAGGTGATGTCGAGGCTTCGGTTAGAACGGATCGCGCCTGATTGCTGAACCGGGAGCGAGCCACATCACGCCGAGAGCGCGAAAATTCCTTGCCCCAAATCAGGCGTCGCGGCGCCGCTCTACGGCCCGCCTCTTCTCGGAAATCGCCTTTCGAAGAACTCGCGACAAAGCCTCCACCGAATAGGGTTTCTGGATCAATTGGAAACCGCGATCGGCGTTCTGCGCAAGAACGTTGCTGTAACCGCTCGTCAGCACGACCGGAAGGCCGGGATAACGTTCTCGAATTGCCATCGCCAGATCGACGCCGTTCATCCCGGGCATGATGACGTCAGAAAACACGAGGTCGTAAGCCAATTCGTTTTCGGCGAGCGCCTTGAGCGCGGCGTCGGCGCTGCCGACCCAATCGATCTCGTAACCCAGATCTTGAAGTAGTTCTGTGGAGAAGCGACCGACCTCTTCATTATCCTCCACCATCAGGACGCAGTTGCCCCGACCGCTGGCGGACGCTTCCAGTCCTGCTTGTTTAGGCGGTTTTTCGGCCGGAGAATCCACTTGCGGCAGGTATATCGTAAAGGTCGACCCTTGACCTACTGCGCTGGTGACGAAAATCTCACCACCGGACTGTTTGACGAAGCCGAACGCCTGGCTCAGCCCTAATCCCGTTCCCTTCCCGACGTCCTTGGTCGTGAAGAACGGCTCGAAAATAACATCCAGCTTGTCGGCGGCGATCCCCGATCCGGTATCCTCGACCGCAACCGCAATGAACGGGCCCACACGCGGTCCGTTGGCACGCATGGCCGGAATTCTGCCGACCGACTGCACCCGGATGGAGAGTTGTCCTTCGCCCTCCATGGCGTCGCGGCCGTTGACCGCGAGATTGACGAGGGCGGTTTCAAATTGCGCGACGTCGGCCAGCGCAAAGCACGCCGGCCTGCAGAGGTCGAGCTCTATTCGGATCCGGCCTCCGACGAGCGGACGTATCAGTTGGGCGATGCTTTCGACCTGGGCTCCGACGTCGAACACCTGCGGCGTAAGCGGCTGACGACGCGCGAACGCCAGAAGCTGCCCGGTGAGTTTCGAGGCGCGGTCGACCGTGTCAGAGATCGCATCGACGTAACGGCGTCGCCTTTCCTCGGACAGCTCCCGACGTCTGAGGAAATCGGTCGCCGATCGGATGATGGTGAGAAGATTGTTGAAGTCGTGGGCAACGCCCCCCGTAAGCTGGCCGACGGCTTCCATCTTCTGTGCCTGTCGCAATCCCTCTTCGGCGTGTCGCCGCTCCGTGATGTCGACCGCCTCTGAAAGCACTCCCGAAACATTGCCGTTCTGGTCGAACATCGGCCGCAACGCAAAGTCGAAATAGCGATCCCCGACCGGAAGGTGCAGCAGCATCTCGGCCCGAACAATCTCTCCCCGGACGGCAGCGGTGAATGCATTCCGAACGGTATCGCTCATCCCCTCTGTCGCGGAGAACCAGGGTGAATTCCAGAATGACCTTCCCGCGACTTCACGCTCGCTGCCCCGGATCCCCGCCAAGGCCGTGCTGTTCGCGTAAACCACGCTGCCATCGAGATCTACCAAGGCCTGATACTGGTTGGTCGTTTCAAAAATCGCGCGTAGCTGCGTCTCGCTGGCGGCAAGCTGGGCCGTCCGCTCCTCGATGCGTCTTTCAAGGGATTCGTTCAGCTGACGAAGGTCGTTTTCCGCCTCCTTCGAGGACGTAATGTCGTGAGCAACGCCGATGAAACCGATGTGATTTCCCGCCGGATCCCAGCGCGGCTGCGACTCCGAGCGCATCCAGCGGTATTCACCGTCCGCGCGCCTGTAGCGCGCTTCCAGCGTAAAGGGCTTCAGCGAGGCTTCTCCGGAGAGGCTTTCCTTCACAATCCTTGCCTTGTCTTCCGGATGCAGGATTTTGCGCCAGTCAAAAACGAGCGCCCGGTCGTAATCGAGACCAAGGAATGCGAGGTAGGCCTGGTTCGCGAACGCCCGCGTTCCGTCGGTGTTACTCACCCACATCGGTACAGGCGCGCTATTGGCGATCAGTTGAAAGCGCTCCTCGCTTTCGCGCAGCCTCTCCCGAGCGATCGATCGATCGGTGATGTCGATATGCGCACCGAGGAGCCGCAGCGGCTTGCCGGCCGGGTCTCGCTCGATGCGGGCCTCGGTCGCGATCCACCGCACCTCACCGTCTTTGGGCCGAACAATCCGGTACTCCGACGAGAACCTTTCCTCCTTGCCCCCGACCGCATCCATGAACCGCTTCACGGTCCGATCGCGGTCTTCCGGATGAAGCCGCCGGACCCAATCTTCGTGGGTGTCGTTGGTGTCCGGCGGCAGCCCATGCATTTCCCGATATTCGGGAGAACGAAAGCTGTTCTTAAAACCATCGGTCAGGTCGACGACGACACCGGCAACGCGGGCGATGCGCTGGATCCCGATGAGCTCGGTTTCCCGTTCCCGCAGCGCGCGTTCGGCTTCGGCGAGCGTCTCGTTCAGTTGCCGCAGTTCCGCCTGGCTGGCGATCAGGGCTTGCTGCGCCTGTCCGCTTTCGGTGACGTCGAAGCCTTCGCAAAAGATACCCGTGACCGTCCCGTGTTCGTCAACGAGAGGCGCATAGATGAAATCGAGATAGCGGGTCTCTTCCGGCGAGCCCAGCGAGGTCCGGTAGCGGGCCTCTGCGCCACGGGCCTCGAACGCTTCGCCGGTGGCGTAGACGGCGTCCAACCGCTCGAAGAACCCGCGGTCTGCCAGGCCGGGGAACGCCTGTCTGATCGTCTTCCCGGGCCAGTCGTGGCTTGCGAACAGGCGGCGATGCGCATCGTTCACAAACTCCACGGTATGCTCGGGCCCCCGCATCACGATGATGAAGCCCGGCGCCTGCTCGAAGGCACGACGCTGCCGTTCCTGTTCTGCCACTCGCTGGCGTTCGGCGAGCGTTCGCTCGGTAATCTCCTGGCAGGCGCCGAAAAGACCGACGACGTCGCCCTTCTCGTCCCTGACCGGCGTGTACGAATAGGTGAAATGGGCCTCCTCCAGCCGCCCGTGCCGATCAAGCATGACGGCGAAGTCCTCCATGTGGACCGGCTCGCCGCCGAAGACCTTCTCGAACAGCGGTTCGAGTGCGTCAGCAGCCTCATGCCAGACCTCATCGAGCGCAGCACGGCCGAGCGCCCGGGGATGCTTGTTGCCGATAATCGGAACAAAAGCATCGTTGTACAGCCATGTGCGGTCCCTGCCCCATGCCATGAACATCGGCTGTACCGACGACAGCATCAGCCCGACCAGGGTTTTCAACGGCATCGACCAGGTCGCCGGAGGACCGAGGGCGGTATTCGCCCAATCGTAGACCCGGATCCTGTTTGCCATGTCGCCCGGACCGGATAGGAAATCGAGCGTTCCGGCCGCTGCAGCGGATGCCTTCCTGGCGCCTGTCATTCGTATTCCCGGCCCATCAATGTGTGACAAGCTTGCTGGCTACGCTCGCCGGCATCGGCTCAGGGCTGTCCGGAGCCGACAGCCGAGCCCTGCCGCAGCACCTGCGCCTCCGACCAAGGTTCGGCGTGACAAAGTGGTTTTTGCGTCTGCTGTATTATCGATGCCCCGTTTGGTCGCAAATCAACTCCTACCGATGCTTATAGTTTCAACCGCTTTCTAAACCTCGGCGTGCAGCGAGACCTCCGAAGTACCAGTCGGCGAATTATAGGGCATATCTTATCACATCAAAGACGCCATCCGCCATCTCGGCAGCCGTTTCGCGAACCTTCGGCCTTTGCTGAAAACCCAGCGCCCACCCAAGGGCTGGCTGCGCGCGGTGCGCGACATCGTCGGCGACGGGAAGTCCCGCGCGCTCTAAACGTGGTCGTAATCGACCACGACCCTGTCCGAGGTCGGGCGCGCCTGACAGGTCAGGATGAAGCCTGCGGCCAGCTCCCATGGCTCCAGCGAGTAATTCACTTCCATCCGCGCATGGCCCTCGACGAGCTTGGCGCGGCAGGTACTGCACATCCCGCCCTTGCAGGCAAACGGCAGGTCCATTCCGGCGCGCAGCGCCGCGTCGAGGATCGCCTCGCCTTCGGCGACCGGCACCTCGCGGCGTTTGCCGTCGATGATCAGCGCGGCCAGCGCCTTCGGCGGTGCGCTCACCGGCACGACGGCTTTTGGGCGCGGCTTGCCGCCGAGCCCGGAGACAAAACGCTCGACATGAATCTTTTCAGCGGCGATGCCGATCTCGGCGCAGGTCGCCTCGATCTCGTCGCTCATGCCGGTCGGGCCGCAGATGAAGACATGATCGATGCTGTCGGCGGGAATCAGCGAACGCAAGAGCACCCTGACCTTCTCGCCATCGAGCCGGCCCTGCAGGATCGGGATATCCTGCTCCTCGCCCGAGATCACATGAAACAGCGAGAAGCGCTCGATGAAGCGGTCCTTGAGCTCTTCCAGCGTCTCGCGGAACAGCATGCCCTCGGTCGAGCGATTGCCGTAGAACAGGAAGAACCGGCTGTCCGGCTCACGCGCCAGCACGCCCTTGACGATCGACAGGATAGGCGTGATGCCGGAGCCGGCGGCGAAGCCGACATGGATCCGCGCCGCGCCGGACGCCGGCAGCACACCGAAGCGGCCGGTCGGCGTCATCACGTCGAGCTCGTCGCCGGCCTTCAGCTCATCGGCGGCCCAGCTTGAAAACGCGCCGCCATCGAGCTTCTTCACGGCGATGCGCAATTCGCCGTCATCGGGGCCGGAACAGATCGAGTAGGAACGCCGCACTTCCTCGCCGTCCATCGTCATGCGCAGGGTCAGATACTGTCCGGGAGCAATACGATAGTCGGAGGCCAACTCCGGCGGGATCGCAAAGGTCAGCGACACCGCGTCGGGGGATTCGCGGCGCAGCTCGCTGACGGCGAGGCGATGAAAGCGCGGGGCGGATGCGGCCATGATCAATGACACTTGAAATAGTCGAACGGTTCGCGGCAGCTCCTGCAGCGCCACAGCGCCTTGCAGGAAGTCGAACCGAACTCGGACAGCACCTCGGTATTATCGGAGCCGCATTGCGGGCAGGCCACCTGCTGCACGCCGAACAGCGCCCGCCGCGAGCCCGCGGCCTGCGGCGGCGCGATGCCGTATTCCCTCAGTTTGCGGCGGCCGTCCTCGCTCATCCAGTCGGTAGTCCAGGCCGGCGACAACACGGTATGCACCTTGGCATCGGGAAAACCCGCGCGACGCAGCGCCAGCTCGATTTCGACGCCGATCATGTTCATCGCCGGGCAGCCGGAATAGGTCGGCGTGATCGCGACCTCGACGCGGCCATCCTTCACGGTGACCTCGCGCAGCACGCCGAGATCGGCGATGGTCAGAACCGGGATCTCCGGATCGACCACGCTGGCGGCGGCGTCCCAGGCGCGTCGCCGTAAGGCAAGATCGTTGGACATGGTGGTCACCACGTCGCACCCGGGAATGTGCGCTGCATCGACTGCAATTCGCTCAAGAGGTGCCCGAGGTGCTCGCTGTGCCGGCCGCTGCGGCCGCCCTGCTGCATCCAGCCGCTCTTGGGCAGCACCAAGGTGGCTTCGCCAACAATATTGGAAACCGTCTGCTGCCATCGCGCCTGCAGCGTCGCGGGGTCGACGGCGATCCCGGCCTCGATCAGCCCGCGTTCGCCGTCGTCGACCGTAAACATCTCGCCCGTAAAAGCCCAGAGATCGTCGGTCGCGGCCTGCGCCCGGCGCTGGCTTTCCGCGGTGCCGTCGCCGAGCCGCAGCATCCATTCCGACGAATGCCGCAAATGGTAGGCGCTTTCCTTTTCGGATTTGGCCGCGATCGCCGCCAGCGTGGCATCGCTCGACTGCATCATCGCGCGCCAATAGAGATCGGCGAACGCGGAATAGAAAAACTGCCGCACCAGCGTATGCGCGAAATCGCCATTGGGCTGCTCGAGCAGCAAGAGATTGCGGTACTGACGGACATCGCGCAAATAGGCAAATTTATCTTCGTCGTTGCCCTGGCCTTCGACTTTGGCCGCGTACGAAAAAAGTTCGCGCGCCTGGCCGAGCAGATCGAGCGCCATATTGGCGAGCGCCATGTCTTCTTCCAGCATGGGCGCGTGGCCGCACCATTCCGACAGCCGATGGCCCAGGATCAGCGCATCGTCGGCGCGGCGCAGCGTGTAAAGCACCAAGGGCGTTTCCGAAACGGATATGGACGCGACAGCCATGTTTTTCCTACTTCACATATGTCCGACTTCTTCGGGCACCTCGTAGAAGGTCGGATGGCGGTAGATCTTGGATTCCGCCGGCTCGAACATCATGCCTTTTTCGGCAGGGTCGGAGGCCGTGATCGCGCTGGACGGCACCACCCAGATCGACAACCCCTCGCCGCGGCGGGTGTAGATGTCGCGCGCGGCTTGCAGCGCCAGCGTCGCGTCGCAGGCGTGCAGCGAGCCGACGTGCTTGTGCGCGAGCCCATTGCGGCTGCGAATGAAGACTTCCCACAGCGGCGTATTCGGCGTGGACACGGTGACCTCTCCTTAAGTTTTCCTGCCTGATCTGGTTGCCGCCTATGCCGCGACCTTGCGGCTGCGGCGTTTCTCGGCGTAGGCCTGAGCTGCTTCCCGCACCCATGCGCCTTCGTCGTGCGCCTTGCGCCGCGCCGCCAGCCGATCACGGTTGCACGGGCCATTGCCCGCCAGCACCTGCTTGAATTCGCTCCAGTCGATGTCACTGTATTCCCAGTGCCCGGTCGCCTCGTTTTGCGTCATCCCGGGATCCGGAATCGAAAGCCCGAGATATTCCGCCTGCGGTACCGTCGCATCGACGAATTTCTGCCGCAGTTCGTCATTGGAGAAGCGCTTGATCTTCCATTTTGTCGAGCTGTCGCCATGCTGGCTGGCATTGTCGGGCGGCCCGAACATCATCAGCACCGGCCACCACCAGCGGTTCAGCGCATCCTGCGCCATCGCTTTCTGCTGTTCGGAACCGCGCGCCAGCGTCAGCATGATCTCGAATCCCTGGCGCTGATGGAAGGATTCCTCCTTGCAGACCCGGATCATGGCGCGCGCATAGGGTCCGTAGGAACAGCGGCACAGCGGAATCTGGTTCATGATCGCGGCGCCATCGACCAGCCAGCCGATCGCGCCGATGTCGGCCCAGGTCAGCGTCGGGTAATTGAAGATCGAGGAATATTTTGCTTTCCCACCCAGCATCAGGTCGACCAGCTCCTCGCGCGAGGCGCCCAGTGTCTCCGCCGCGGCATAGAGATACAGGCCGTGGCCGCACTCGTCCTGGACTTTCGCCAATAGCGCCGCCTTGCGGCGCAGCGACGGCGCGCGCGTGATCCAGTTGCCTTCCGGCAGCATGCCGACGATTTCGGAATGGGCGTGCTGTGAAATCTGCCGGGTCAGCGTCTTGCGATAGGCTGCCGGCATCCAGTCGTTCGGCTCGATGCGCTCTTCGGCGTCGATACGCGCCTGAAACTGCGCGGCCCGCGTGGCATCCTCGATAATGCGGTCTTCAACGTCGGACGTGTTGAGCGCCTGCGTGTACATGGCCGATCTCCTCCCGGGAGTTGGCGACAATATATAACAAAAATATCAGCATGCAATATATTTATGTAACACAATCACGCCTCCCCAAAACGCTGCCAAAGCGCGGCGGCAGCCTTCGGCAAGGGACCCGCCTCATTGGTTCCGTGCCGGTCAAGCCATTGTTCGGACGCGGGAAGCAGTCCCCGATAGATTTCGCCGCAGAGTTTTCGGGCAGCCCAGCCCGGCCATTCCCCAGGCAACAGCGCCATTGGCAGCAAGGGATCGCGCAGCACCACCCGGCGGTAATGGTGGATCAGAAGGATCCGCGCGACGAAGGCATCGGCGTCCGCGAGCGCCTCACGACGGCCTATCCAACCGCGCAAGGGCTCGAAGGTTGTCATGAACTTCAGATAGGCATCCGCCATGCGCTCGAGCGGCCAGCTCTCGCTGAGCAGTCTTCTGCCGCTGTCGTCCTCGGCCGATACTTCCAGCCGGATCGCGCCCGCGGCTTCGTCCGGTACGGGAACGCCCGACGGAGCAACCCATACGCCCGGCAGCGGACTGCCAAAACCTGCATGACCCAGCGCCTCGCGCGCGCCCTCGCGATCCCAGCCGTTGCCGATCAGCAGCAGTTCGAAGCGGCCGGTCCAGTCGGAAGGTGGCGGATCGTAGATGTGTCTGGTCGCGGTATCGAAGGTCTGCCGTCCCTTGTTCACCAACCGGTAAAAACTGTTGCGGCCGACCTTTTCACGTTCGAACCAGCCGTCCGCCGCAAGCCGCGACATCGCGGTGCGTACCACGCTGCCATCGATGTCCAGCGCCTTGAAAAATTCAAGCAGTGTCCCGAGCCAGACCGAGCCGCCGCGCGGCACGATCGCATCGCCGAACACCGTGATGATGATCGAGCCGGTGCGCGAGGGCTCGCGCTTGAGCTGGTCGACGATTCGCGTCAGCGGGTGCGCCATCCACGAACGCATAGCGCTTTTTCAGCGCATACAACACCTGACGTCCGCGACCGGCGCTGCAATTACCGGTTGGGATCGGGATAGACCACGCTGCGCCAGCCGCTGCGGTCGAACGGCGTCCATCGGTCTTCGGGCTGCGCCAGGCGATCGGCCACCGCATAGACGGCGGCGGGGTGATGGCCCATGCCGCAATGGCTGCTTTCGACCTCGATATTCTCCGAGCGCGCGGACGGCTTTTCCATGCAGACCTGCCAGGCGCAGATGCCGTCGGTGCGGCTGAAGATCGCGGTGGTCGGCACCGGCGGCGTGTCCGACAGCGATCCGCCGAACCGTCCGCTGTCTTCGTCGGCGCGGCGGCCGCTCGCCATCTCATAGACCCGCCAGGCATTGGTCGACTTCGGGGTTCCCGCAAACGGACTGCCGAGCGTGATCACCGAGCGCACCCGCTCGGGCATCATCTTCGCAAGCTGGCGCGCATAGAGGCCGCCGAGGCTCCAGCCGACCAGGCTGATCTTGCGCCGATGGGCGTCGCTGAGCTCACGTACCAGATCGACCATCGCGCCCTGCACGCCATCGCGCAGCCCGAGATTGCGGCCCTGCCGCCAGCCGCTGACCGCGTAACCGCGATCCTTCAAGAAGCTGCGCAGCGGGCGGGTCGAGGTGTCCGAAGCGACCAACCCTGGCAATACCAGCACCGGATGTCCATCGCCCCTGGGCGCCAGGCTGAGCAGCGGCAGGGCGCCGAGAAAGGCGCCGAGTTCGTGGAGGGCGCGCCCTTCCAGGAACATCAGGGTTCTGGACGGCGGATTCAGCGTCTGGGCATTGGCTGCGGACATTGCTTTCCCTCTTTTTTTGCTCTCGTGGCCGACCTCGAAGGGCGCTTCGATGATCCATCCGAAAACCCGGCACTCACTCATCGTCCCGCATTTGCAACAATCTCTTGGTCAATTGGGGGGCGCTGATCCCCTATTCAAGCGGCTGCCCCAGCGTGATCGTCACAGCCAGCGCAGCAGGAATTCGATCGTGTAGAGCGAAAGTCCCGCCAGGCCGCCGATCAGCGAGCCATTGAAGCGGATGTATTGCAGATCCCGGCCGATGTTGATTTCGATCAGCTGCAGCAACTGCCCCATGTCCCAGCCCTTGACCTGGTCGGAGATGAAGCTCGATACGCCGCTTTTCTGATCGGCGATGAAACTTCGGAGCACGGCAACCAGACCAAGGTTGATCTCGGCCCGCAACTCGGCATCGGCTGCCAGCGCCTCGCCTGCCGCCACGAACATCCGGGCCAGATGATGCTGCAGCACCTGGCTTTCGCCGGAGGCGCTGCGCTCGATGAATGAGCGCGCATTGGACCAGACGTTGCGGGCGAGATCGCCGAGTTCGGGACGCGCCAGCAGATCGCGCTTCAATCCGTCGATGCGATCGGCATAGGCCGGTTCGCTGCCAAGCCGGTCGACGAACGACAGCAGTAAGCGATCGAACTCGCCGCGGAATGGGTGCTTTGGATCGGCGCGGACCTCTTCGAAGAAGGCGGTCGCGGAGGCCACGATCTTCTTCACCAGGAATTTGTCGGCCCGATAGAGCTTCAGCAATGTCGGCAATTCCCCGCGGATTTTGGCGCGGATGGCGGTCGTGGTCTCGGGCTCTATCAGCGCGTCATGAACGGCGCGCAGGATGTCGTCGAGCAGCCCCTGATGCCGGCCTTCCGCGACGAAGGCACGCAGCGTCCCGGCGGCGAGCGGCGCCAGATCGATCGACAGCAACTGGGTCATGATCCGGCGGGTAATGAAATTCATCAGCCCGGAGGTTTCCGTCGCCGAAAGCGCCTCGGGCAGCAGCCGCAAGGTAAAGCGGGCGAGATCGGCGCTGCGCTTGCGGTCGCGCAGCCAGTCGGCGATGAAGGAGCCGAAATCGATCTGGCGCAATTTGGCTTCGACGGGCGCGGCTTCGAGAAAATGCACCTCGATGAATTCGCCGAGCTTGTCGGCGATGCGGTGCTGATTGCTCTGGATGATCGCGGTGTGGGGGATCGGCAATCCCAACGGCCTGCGAAACAGCGCCACCACCGCGTACCAGTCGGCCAGTCCGCCGATGGTCGCGGCTTCGGCGAAAGCCGCGACGAAGCCGAAGGCCGGATGGTGCGGAAGCAATATTTTCGCCGTCACGAACAGCGCCAGCGTGGCTGCCAGCACCGAGGTGGCCAGCGCCTTGACGCGGCGCAACTCGGCCGCGCGCGCGGCGTCACCTGGCGTGTCGAAGGAGAATGTGCCTGACGTGGTCATGGCGCTGTTCTGAGCGTTGAATGGAAGTTGATCATAACGCGATGCACCCACCGCCGTCATGGCCGGGCTTCGTCCCGGCCCTCCACGTCTTGCGTCAATCCATCACCGGAGGAAAGACGTGGATGCCCGCGACTTCGGCGCGAAGACGCGCGGAGCCTGTCATCGGGCGCCCGTTCGCGCGACCCGTTGGCGCTTTAGCGCGGGCGTGACGCGGAGAGAGCGCACGATTGCTGGAAGCAAAAGAAGGCCCGCATCAAGCGGGCCATCTTATTGCGATCGGCTAGTCTACTGATACGAAAGCGATCAGGCGGTCTTGCTGTAGACCTTGGCGAGGTTGTCCTGGGCAGTCTTGGCACCCTCGGCGACGAGCTTGCCGAGATACTCGGTGGAGGACTTCGCCCGCGATACCAGCAATTCGCCGCGCGCACGAAGCATTTCGGACTGGATCGCAACCGCCTCGTTGAGCGACTTGGCGGACGCCAGCCTGTCGATGCCGGAGAAGAAATCCTCCGCGTCCTGATAAAGCGCCTGCTGGATATTGCGGCTGATCTTGGCGGCTTCGGTGACCGAACCGGCAACGGCGGTCTCGATCGCGGCAGTTACCTTTTCCGAACCAGCGTGGAGGTCGGCTGCACGCTCCTTGGCGGTGCCGGCAGTCTTCTTCACGAACTCGCGGGCGACCTCGGGAACTTCCAGGTTCTGGAGGTTCTTCAGAGCGTCGGTGACGGGTGCGAAAGCTTCCTTCATGGTGTTCAGTACGGAATCAGTTTCGGTAGTCATTGTGGTTTCTCCATCCTCAGGTTGAGCTATGGGGCTCACCCCGTCCGGATTGGCCCGGGGCAAAGGTGTTATGACATCGTTAATGGTGCGATGCAACATCAATGTTGCGGCGCGATATCACGAAGTCGTGATATGCCCGCCCAATATGCGATTTGCCTGTATTCGTCCTGTATCAACAGAAGCAGCTTGTCTTGAGGGGAGATCGGCAACCGAAAAAACGCGCTAGTTGCGCACGGCCCCGGGCAGACCATAGGCCTCCATCTGGGCGAGCACCTGCGCCACATTGTGCCCCAGAACCACGATATCGTGCTTTTTGCCGGCCTTGTCCTTGACGTGGTCGCGAAGCAGCGCTTCGGCCTTGAAGCCCAGGCCTTCGAAGATCGCAATCGCCCCAGTTTGATCGACCGTCATCTGCACCACCAGCTTCTCGAGCCCGGCCCCCAGGGCCAGCGCAAAAATCTCCTGCGACAACGCCCGCCCAACCCCCTGCCCCCGGACATCCGAAGAGACCACGTTGCGGATCTCGCCGACATGCGGCGACCATGAGAGGGAATCGCGCACCAGCGTTCCGCACCCGACCACCCTGCCGGCCTTGACCGCGAGCAGGCTTGTGATCGCGCCGCGCTCGATCTCCTTGATCCAGGCGGCCAGCACCCTGGGCTCGCTGATGTCGCGCGGCAGGAACAATAGATCGTGGACCGGGAGTTTTTGCGCGAAGTGGAGCACGGCGGCTTCATCGGCCGGCGACATCAGGCGCAATTCGATCTCGCCGGCATCGGTGGCGACGCGGCGCGGATAGGAACGGGCCTCATTGCTCATGTCGATCTCTCGCGCAACCATGAATTAGATCGAGTCCGGCCGCCGCGATCATTTTTGTTCGCCGTCCGCGGGCGGCGGCGGACGCCGGGTCCGCGGCGGCCTGGGCAAGGCGGGGAGGTCGACCGGCGAGCCGCCGGAATTCTTCAGCACCTGCTCCAGCAGCGCCTTGATCTCGTTCAACTGCCCCTCCATCGACTGCAGCCGCTCGCCCATCCCCACCATCTGCGCCCGGCTCGGCATGTTCATGCTCACGAGATATTTCTCCATGATGTCACCGAGCTGCTTCTGGGCGCCGGCGCTGACCCCGCCGACCTGGTTGACGACCTTGCTGAATTCAGGCGACGCCATAGCCTGATTGGCGAAGGCGTTGAAGCCCTTCTCCATCTCGCCGATCATCCTTTGCCACAGCGCGACCGGATCGTTGCTCTTTTCCGCCATTGGCGCCCTCCCACATGGTCATAAGGCCTCGGAGGCCCGCATGTTCTGATCATAGCACACCGTTGCACCAAGGCGATCAACATCGCAGTATCTATTTGTTGGCAGAGGGGAGCCTTCTGCGGCCTGGAAAAAATGTCATAGAGTTCCCGTCCAGAGTCCATTTGCGGACAGCCATTCGAGAACAGCCAGTCGAGGACAGCCAGTTGAATTCACCCGCCCATCAGCCGCCGCAGATCGCCCGCGCCAATGGCATAGAGCTTTGCTACGAGATCTTCGGCGACGCCGATGCGGAACCGATGCTGCTGATCATGGGGCTGGGCGCCCAGATGATCCAGTGGGACGATGATTTCTGCCGACAATTGGCGGCGCGCGGATTTCGCGTCATCCGGTTCGACAATCGCGACATCGGCAAGTCCTCAAGGATGACCGGCGGCAAGCGCCTGACCCCGGTCGAACTGCTCAAGCTCAGATTTTTGAAAATCCCGGTCGCCGCACCCTACACGCTGCGCGACATGGCGCAGGACGTGACCGGCCTGATGGATGCGCTTCACATCCATCAGGCGCATCTGGTGGGGGTATCGATGGGCGGCATGATCGCCCAGGAGATCGCGATCTCGTTTCCGCAGCGGGTACGCTCGCTGACCTCGATCATGTCGACGACGGGCAATCCCAAAGTGCCGCCGCCGACCCGCGAGGCCGCTGCCATGCTGATGGCGCCGCCCCCGGCCAGCAGGGAAGAATTTCTCGCGCGCTTCGCGCAGACCTGGAAGATCCTGCGCGCCGGCAGCTTTCCGCAGGACGAAGCGCTCGACCGCGGCCGCGCCGAGCGCACTTATGAGCGCGGCCTCAATCCGGCTGGGGTCGGACGGCAGCTCCGCGCCATCCTCGCCGCCGGCAGCCGCAAGCAACGGCTGCGATCGGTCAAGGCCCCGACGCTGGTGATCCATGGCACGGTCGATCCGCTGGTGCACCCTGAGGGCGGCAAGGACACCGCGGCCTCGATATCAGGGGCCAAACTTCTGATGATCGAAGGCATGGGTCACGCGCTGCCGATCCCGATGTGGCCGCAAATCATCGATGCGATCGACAAGCATGCCCACGCGGCCTCGGCAAAGGCGATGAATTAGCACCGCAGGGCCGATTGAAGCCCATCGGGTCCGCGCAACGAGCGGGCCTGTTGGGGGTAATCCGCCATCGCGGCGGCGTGACGGCGGATCACGATC
This sequence comes from Bradyrhizobium sp., assembly GCF_049512235.1. Classification (GTDB taxonomy): domain Bacteria; phylum Pseudomonadota; class Alphaproteobacteria; order Rhizobiales; family Xanthobacteraceae; genus Bradyrhizobium. The sequence goes on along the minus strand of NZ_JBEKXH010000024.1, from coordinate 9,638 downwards.
GGCCCTACAGGCTGGCTGAGGGCGCGCCCGACGAATCAAGCGAGCCACCGCAACAGCCAGGGTGGCTTGGCCCGCTTATAATGGAGTGGGCGCTGCCAGAGCGAGAAGCCGCAATCAGCCCCCGGCCCAGACATCCAGCACGTAGCGATTCTTGGCGCCGAGATCCTCGATCCAGCGCAGCCCAGCCACCGCGTCAGCGCCTTTGCGTTCGCGATAGATCGCAACCAGCGCGGCCTTGACGTCGGGCTCCATCCTGCCGCCATCGCCGCAGACATAGATGATCGCGCCCTGCTCGATCAGCTCCCAGACACGTTCCTGCTGTGCCGCGACCAGGTGCTGCACATAGGTCTTGGACCCCTCGGCGCGCGAGAACGCAGTGTGCAGTTCGGTGATGCCGCTGGCGGCATGGGCCTTCAGCTCGTCGGCATAGATGAAATCCTGATCGGGATGCCGGCAGCCGAAGAACAGCATGGCCGGGCCGAGGCGTGCGCCGCCGGCTTGCAGCGCGGCGCGCTCTTGCAGGAAGCCGCGGAATGGCGCCAGACCTGTGCCGGGGCCGATCATGATGATGGGTACCGCGGAATCGCCGGGCAGCCGGAAGCCGGCCTTGGTCTCGCGGATGGTGGCATGGACCGTCTGGCCGGCGCGGCGTCCGGCGAGGTAATTCGAGCAGCTGCCCTTGAAGACGCCGCGCCCCGAACTCGCGGTACCTTCGACCACCGCGACGGTGATGCTGCAGCGCATCGGATCGACCGACGGCGAGGACGAGATCGAATAATAGCGCGGCGCCAGCAGCGACAGCATTTCGAGATAGACGTGAAACGGCAACTCGCAGGCCGGATATTCCTCCAGCAGATCGAACACCGATTTGCGCCTGCCAAGAACGTCGGTGCGATAGCGGTCGTTGGCGGCGGCATCGTCGCCGACATAGGCCAGGAGTTTTGGCCGGGTCAGCGGACAGCGCGTGTGTTCCGACAGGATCTGGATCTGCCTGCGGGTCGCGACCTGCTGCAGCTCGACGAAATCAGTCAACAGCCTTCCGACCGACACCGCATCGCCGACCGGCAGCTGCGCCTTGCGGCCCTCCGCAGCCTGCAGCCGGATCAGATCGGCCGGCAGGAAGCCGAAGCGGCGCGCGACCGCATCCACCAGCGACGGAGCATTGCGCGGCACCACGCTGAGATGATCGCCGACCCGGTAGAGGAGGCCGGCGGGCAGGTGTACCTCGATATGCCTGGTCGATCGTTCGGAAGCATTGGCGCCGGTCTTGTTCTGCAGCTCGCTGTTGACCAGCACCTGCATCGGCGCGACGCCGCCGAGCGCGACGATCGCGTTGACTGTCGTCGGCGCCACGGGCTCCACGCTGTAAAGCGGCTGATCATCGATAGTCCTATTGAAACTCTGCTCGAGGCCGAATTCCTTCGTGGCCAGCGGCGCGAGCTTGGCGAACCAGCTTTCGAACTCGCCATCGAGATCGCCGCGGGCATCGCCCTCGCCGCGCGCCACCACGCTGCGGGCGCCATGCGCCGCCAGCTGCTCATCGATCCTGCGCGGGATCGATTGGTAAGTAGCCGCCCAGTCGCTGTTGCCGCAGCCGAACACCGCGTAGCGTACGCCTGCGAACGCGTCCTTCGGCAGCTTGCTGCCGAGCCATTTTATGAATTGCGTGGCGTTGTCCGGCGGAGCGCCATTGTAGGAGGCGCAGAAGATCAGGACGCCGCCCTGCGCGGGCAGCTTGCCGACGACATCATCGAGGCTTGCGAGCCTGGTCGCAAAGCCGTTGACTTCCGCCAGATCGGCGACACGGGTGGCGAGTTCCTCTGATGTGCCGAGGTTCGATCCGTACAGCACCAACAGCGGCGTATTGTGTCCCGGACGGGTTCGCGCACGCGGTGCCGACGCGGCGCCCGCGGCCGCCGCTATCGCCGCGGCAGGGCCGGCGTAAGCGCCGCGGTCTTTGTCAGCACGCGCACGCACCTTGATCCTGAAACCCTCCGGCTTGATGGTCAGCGTCTCCTTCAGGTGCATCTGGTAGCGGTGGACATCGATCAGCTTGAAGCGCTGCAGGATCATGCCGATCGCCAGTGCGGCTTCATGCATCGCAAAGCCGCGCCCGATGCAGGCGCGCTGGCCGTTGCCGAACGGCTTCCAGGCATTGACGGGACGCGCCGCTTCGGCCTCGCGGCTGAAATTCTCCGGGTCGAACGCATCCGGATTCGGTCCCCAGACGCTGGGATCGCGATGCAGCGCCAGCACCAGCACCGTGATAAACGTGTTTTTCCTGAGCTTGTATTTGCCGCCGATGGTCTCGTCCTCAAGCGGCGAGATGCCGTAGGCCGGCGCCGGCGGCCACAGCCGCAGCGCCTCCTTGAGGATCTGGGTAATGTAGCTGAGCTGGGTCACCTGCTGATAGGTCGGCCTTGCGTCGAGATCGGGTCCGAGCACCCGGTCGACTTCCTCGTAGGCCTTTTTGAGAACGTCGGGATGCTTCAAAAGCGCGTACAGCGTACAGGACAACAGGCCGCTGGTGGTCTCGTGCCCCGCGATCAGGAATGTATTGATCTGGTAGCGGATGTTGACGTCATCGAGCTGCTCGCCGGTTGAGCGGTCGACGCCGGTCATCATGGCGGCAAGCATGTCCTTGTTGTCCCCGGCGGCTTCGGCGTTCTTGCGGCGCTCGGCGACGATCTCGTCGACCATCTTGTTCATGAAGGCGACATCGCCGGCAAGATCGCGGCGGCGCTTCTGCATCCACCAATTTTCCATCGGCAGACCGCGGATCATCATGATGGTTTCGAGCGAACGCACCAGCGATGCCACGAACGGGTGATAGTCGCGGCGGTAGAACGAGTTGAAGCGGTAGTCGAACCCGCACAGCCCGATGGTGTCGAGCGTCAGCGCGGTCATGTCGTGAACGACGTCGATCTCCTCGTCGCCGTTGAGCCGTTGCCATTTCTTTACGAGCTGATCGGCGATATCGACCATGCTCGGGTGATAGGATTGCATGGCGCGGTTGCCGAACGGCTGCAGCAGGATGTTATGCGCCTTGCTCCAGTTCGGCTCTGAGGTATCGGCGGTAAAGAGCCCGTCGCCGCCGACCGCGCGCACCCGCCGCAGCGCTCCGCGCACCGCCTTGTCGAAGCGCTTTTCATCGCTGAGCTCGTGGACAAGGTCGTGGCCGGAGACCACCACGAGCGGCGCGCCCATCATGTCGAGCCAGAAGATCGGCCCCAGTTCCCTGGCCAGCCGGACCAAATTCTGCACCGGCGCGGCCTGGTCCAGCGACAGCATGTTGCCGACCACAGGTCTGGTCGGCGGCTGCGGGATCGGACTTAGTCTGTTGGTCGACGCCATCGCCTGATTGTCCCCTGCCTGATCTCACCCGCTTGCTGCCGTCATTGCGAGGAGCGCTTGCGGCGAAGCAATCCAGTTCGCCCGGATCTGTCGATTGCTTCGCCGAGTTCGTCACCGGGCGGCGCCTTGCGCCGAACCGACGGCTCGTCATGACGGATGTTCTTCGCTGGTTTACCCGAATCGCTTTCTACGCCACTCGATCAACTTGGCGCTGACCTCGTCCGGCTTTTCCTGCTGCGTCCAATGGCCGCTGCCGCGGATAAGAACCTTCTCGAGATCGGGTATGAGCTTCTCCATCCCGTCGGCTGCGGATGGCGGCAGCACATGGTCGTTCTCGGCCATAATCATCAGCGCCGGCACGCGCACCGTGTGGTCGATGCCGGCCGCTCGCTGCCAGTTGAGCGACATGTTGCGGTACCAGTTGATGCCGCCGGTAAAGCCTGTGCGAGTAAAAGTGTCGACAAAGACCTGCTTTTCCTCCGGCGACAGGATCGGGGTCCGCGGATCGTGTCTGGCGTCGTAGTTGGCGATCATTTGCGGAAACGCCAGATTGATCCTGGGCGACGCGCCGACGCCAGCGGTCGGCGGTTCGGCCGGAGCAGTTTCGGTGCGCGGCGCCGGCTTCCGCATGAAGGCATCGAAGGTCTGTTCGACCCGGCTGTCGAATATCCTGTCGGCGCTATGCGAAGGGTCCTGAAACTGCACGATATACATGTGTTCGCCGAAGCGCCGGCGTAACAGCTCGATCGGGTCGGCCGGCGCACGCGGGGTATGCGGGGTGTTGATGCCGACGACCCCGGCCACCCGATCAATATGCCGCAGCGGCATTTGCCAGACGATAAAGCCACCCCAGTCGTGGCCGACAAAGACCGCCTTGTCGATCTTGAGATGGTCGAGCAACCCGACGAGATCGCCAGTCAGATGCTCGATGTCATAGGCCTCGACCGCCTCCGGCCGCTCGGTCGCGCCATAGCCGCGCTGATCGGGCGCAATCACCCTGATCCCGGCTTCCGCCAGCGCCTTGAGCTGGTGGCGCCACGAAAACGCAATCTCCGGCCAGCCGTGGCAGAGAATGACCGGCGGCGCGTCGGTTTTCGGGCCCGCCTCGTAATAACCCATGCGGATGCCGTTGGTCTCGGCGAACTGCTGCGGCGGCATTTCAATCATCGCGGGCGTCTCATTTTTCGGTTGCGCTGGGCCTTGTTAATCAAAAAGATCCTGTTCCCGCCTGCGCGGGAACAGTTTCTAGCTTGCCGCGCTCTTGAGATCGGCTGGCGGCGCGAAGGCGGCCTGCAGCGCGGCGAATTCTCCGGGCAGCATGTCGCAGAGAACCTGGACATGGGGAATGATGTTGGCGCCGGCGATAAAGCCGAAATCAAGCTGATCGCGATAGCTCTGCACGGTGACGTTCAGCGCGAGCCCGTGGGTTGCAATCGACACCGGGAAGATGTGCAGCAATTCCGCCCCCGCCGCATAGAGCGTCTGGCGCGGCCCCGGCACGTTGGAAACCGTGATATTCGCCGCCGGCGGCAGCACGTCGGACAGGCTCGATCGGCTGTACAACAGCGCCAGAACTTGAACCAGCATGGGCGCTCCCAGCATCGAAATGTTGGACACTTGCGGCATCAGGGCGCGCAAGGGATGCGACATCTCCTTCGACTTGGTGGATTGCGCGATGATCTCCTGCAGCCGCGTCTTGGGATCCTCGACGTTGGATGCGATCGAGCAGATCATGCCGAACACCTGATTATTGGCCTCGGTATTGCCCTCTTCGCGCAACGAGACCGGCACCGCGGCCGTCATCGATTTCGCCGGCAGCGCACCGCGCTCCAACAGATACCGCCTGACCACGCCGCTCGAGATCGCCAGCACGACGTCATTGAGCTTGCCGCCGGCCTGCTTGGCCAGCGCCTTGGCTTGCGACAGCGAGATCGATACGCCGGCAAAGCTGCGCTCCGAGGAAATCGATTTGTTCAGGATCGTCGACGGCGATACCATGCTGGCGATGCTGTCGCGCGATTTCGGATCGGAGATCTTTCCGACCACGTCGGAGACACTCTTCAGCAGGGTGGGAACGCTGCCGGCGAACTTGACCGCGGACTCGATCTGGTACATCGCGTTGTCGAACAGGATTGATCCGATGTCGCTCTTGCCGGAGCGCGGCAGATCGATGCCCTTGGCCGTCGCCGAGGCATCGAAGGGCTGGCTCCAGAGTTGCTGATAGGAATCGATCAGGTTGGCGGCGATGTCGCGCGGTTCCTGCCCGACCTTTGCCCGCGCCGTCGGCTTCTCGACGACCCGTGGAACCGGCGTCACATCGTAGATCATGTTGGTGAGGGCCGCGCCGGCGCCGCCATCAATACAGGCGTGATGCATCTTGGAGTAGAGCCCGATCTCGTTGTCCTTCATGCCTTCGAAGACGTAGAACTCCCAGAGCGGACGGGCGCGATTGAGAAGCTTGGCATGCATCCAGCCGACGATGCGCTCAAGCGTGGCGCGGTCATGGGGGGCCGGAAGGCTGCCGCGGAAGATATGGCGATCGATGTCGAACTGGTCGTCCTCGACCCAGGAAGGATGATCGATGTCGAGCGGCGCCTTTTCCAGCCGTGACTTGAGGATCGGCGCGACGTGCAACCGCGAGGCGATCATTGCCTTGAAATCCTCGAAGAAGTCGCCCTTGTAATCGTCAGGGAGTCGGAAGATCGCCATGCTGCCGACATGCATCGGCATTTCCGGCGTTTCGAGATACAGAAAGGACGCGTCCATCGAGGACAGTTTCTTGGCGTCACCCATATTTTCCTCCCAAGGAGATCAAGCGGCGCTCTTTTTGGCGCCTCTCGCGTTCAGGCGGTCCCGGTTCAGGACGTTGGTCAGGATTGTGCATGTTCCGGAGGCGCATATGCAATGGCAAAGGGACCCGACCGGTCAAATTGCCTGAATTCGCCCTCCGGTTGGGCCAGACGATCCGCCACCGCCCACAAGGCTGCGGCATTGACGCCCAGTCCGACATGGCTTGCGAGGTGCACCGCGATATTCTCGGCCCTATCGGAGGGACGCAGGCGGCAGGTCTGCCAGTTCACGATGCCATCGGTGCGCGAATAGATCGACGTAGTCGGAACCGGCAAATCGCCCGCGATCGCGGTTCGAAGCTCGGAATAATCCTCAACCGCGTCGCCGGACAGCGCTTCATAGAGCCGCGTCGCATTGGTCGCCCGCACGTCGTTCGCGAACGGACTTCCCAGCGTGACGACATATCGCACCATCTCCGGCGCCTGCAGCGCCAGATCGCGCGCATAGACGCCGCCGAGGCTCCAGCCGACGATACTGACCTTGCGGCCGGTCGCCCCATAAATCTCGGCCAGCCGGTCCCGCAGCGCCGACCGCATCCGCGAAACGCCGCCGATATTGCGGCCCATCTTCCAGGCATAAGCGTCATGTCCAATCTCCCTGAGATAGCGCCGCATCGGCACCATCGACAGATCGCTGGCAAGAAACCCCGGCAAAGCCAGCACCGCATGGCCGTCGCCCCGCGGCGCGCGGAGCAACAGCGGCGACAGCAACAGGCTGGCGTTGAATTCCAATATGCCTCTCGCTTCGGCCAGCAGCAGACCGAGGCCCGGCGGACGAAGCCGCCTTGCCCCCGGCGATCCACTCCCCGGCGATCCACCTGGGCCAGGCGCCATTGCTATTTTCTGTCGTTGCTTCGCGAACCGCCGAGACCGGCCATGGTCACGAACAGGTCCTGGAACCGCTCGGCGAGCTTCGGATCGAAGGTGAACCAGCTTTGCATCAATGCTTCCGGGGATACCTTTTCGATGTTGGCCATCATCTGCTGCTGAAGTTTGTCCATGACAGCGATTTGCATCGGCTGCACATCCGGAAGCCCGAAAAACTGCCGGGCCTCAAGGGGCGTGCAATCTATTTCGACATTTACCTTCATGTCCGCTCCTGACCGCTTGCTGACAGCCCGCCACATTATCGCCACGACTGGCTCCGCGACGCAAGCGACCTGACCGCGCGAGCACCTGTTCCGAGCGGTCAATTGTCGGTTATGGTCAATCGAAGCGCTCAACCGCAAAGGGGCTGGGATCGGCGAACGGCGCCTCGCCGGTCATCATCTCCGCCAAAAGACGGCCGGTCGCGGGGCCGAGCGTCAGGCCGTGGTGCTGGTGGCCGAAATCGAACCACAGCCCGGCATGGCGCGGCGCCTTGCCGACCACGGGCAGCATGTCCGGCAGGCACGGCCGCGCGCCCTTCCAGGGCGTTGCGTCGATCGGCTCGCCTAGCGGAAACAGGGCGCGCGCGCGCGGCAGCGCCCGCTTAAGCTGCAAGGGCGTCGGCGGCGCGTCGCGGCGCGCAAACTCCACGCCGGTGGTGAGTCGGATGCCCTGGTTCATCGGCGCCAGCACAAAGCCCTGATCGGAATCCAGCACCGGGTGATTCAGCACGGCATTGCCGCGCGGCTTGAAATGTAGATGGTAGCCGCGCTTGACGGCGAGCGGAATTGAATAGCCGAGAGGACGAAATACCAGGTCGGACCAGGGCCCGAGTGCCACCACGGCTTCGCGCGCAACCACAGCATCATCAGCTGCGCGGAGGCGCCACCCGCCACTCACCTGCTCGAGCGTCGTCGCATCGGCAACCAGAAAGCGCCCTCCCTTGCGCTTGAACAGCGCGGCATAGGCCTTGGCGAGGCCGCCGGGGTCGAGCACAAATCCAGGCTCGGTAAAATGCAGTGCTCCAGCGAACTCTCCACTTAAGTGAGGCTCCCGCTGCGCGATTGCCTTGTTGTCCAGAATTTCACCTTTCACGCCATACGGCCCCGCGCGTTCGAAATCGCGCGCCGCGTTTCCGAAGGTCGCCTCCGAGCGAAACATCTTGATCCAGCCGATCCGACGCAGCAGCTCGGGCACCCCGGCCTCGGCGATCAGCGCCTCATGCTCGATCAGGCTCCGCCTGATCAGTGGCAACACCCCGATCGCGCCGCGCTGTGCGCGCTCCGGCGCGGAAGCGAGGTAGTAGCGGACCAGCCACGGCAGCACGGCCGGCAGATCCGCGGGCCGGTAACGCACCGCGGGCGCGCGGTTCATCGCGTATCGGAAAATCTCTCCGAAATTACGGGGAAACATATACGGGAAGATCGAGGCGCATTCGATCATGCCGGAATTTCCGTAGCTCGTCTCTTCGCCGGCGAGTTCATGCTTGTCGACCAGGATGACGTCGCGTCCGCGCTGCTGCAGATGCAGGGCTGCGCTGACGCCAACCATGCCGGCGCCCAATACAAGGATGTCAGCCTTTAGATCCGTCATTCGCTACTCCCGCTGAACACCTCGGCGTGCTCTCGCACCCTCGACCGAAGCTGGTGATTGCGGCATGGTCGCGCAAACCGGCACGGCGCGCCAGGAAATGCTGCTTGCGCGGCGGCTAAACTCTGGCAACATGTCATAGATGTCAAAAGTGCAGAAATGAGCGCGCCACTGCGGAGAACGGGAACAGATGCCGGCACGTCATAGCCTGCTTGCAGCAGCGACCGCCTTCTCGATGATCGCTTTTGCGATGTCGCCGGCACCGGCCCAGACCCTGCGCTACGCCAATCAGGGCGACCTTAAATCGCTCGATCCCTATTCGCTCAACGAATCCACCACCCATGCCCATCTCGGACACATCTACGAAGGCCTGGTCGCGCGCGACAAGGATCTGAAGATCATTCCCGCGCTGGCGGAGAGCTGGGAAACGCCGGAACCTACCCGATGGCGATTCCACCTGCGCAAAAACGTCAAGTTCCAGAACGGCGATCCCTTCACTGCCGACGATGTGGTGTTCTCGGCGGACCGCGTTCGCGCCAAAGGCTCGAACCTCACAACCCGCATTGCACCCGAAACCAAGGTCGTCAAGGTCGATGACTACACCGTGGATTTTGTCCTGAACTCGCCAAATCCCATTCTCACTTCGCAGTGGGATACCTGGTACATCATGGACAAGAAGTGGTGCGAGGATAACAATGCGGTGGCCCCTACTCCGGCTTCGGCCGCGACGCCGAGTTTCGCTTCGCTGCATGCCAACGGCACCGGACCCTTCAGCATCGAGAGCCATCAGCCCGGCGTCAAGACCGTATTCAAAGCCAATCCAAACTGGTGGCGGACCCCCGAGCACAACCTCAAGGAAATTGTGTTCACACCGATTGCTTCGGACGCGACGCGCGTCGCGGCGCTGCTGTCGGGCGAAGTCGACGTCATCGAGCCGGTTCCGATCCAGGATATCGCGCGGGTCAATGCCAGCGGCAA
>NZ_JBEKXH010000023.1:0-28708 GCF_049512235.1 Bradyrhizobium sp. | reverse complement strand
GCGGCAAGCTTCTCGCCCGCCAACGTCCCTTGCGCTGAATATTCCTTCCAGGCCGACCCGGAGAGATAGCCGCGGATCACGCATTCGATCGGAAACACCGCGGTGCGCCGGCACAGCATCGCCCGTCCGGCGAGCGCTGCGCGATGGTCCCGCAGCCCGGGCACCTGCGCGATGATCGTCTCGGCATCGGCGCTGATCATGTGATGCGGCACCACGCCTTCGAGCTCGTTGAACCACCACGCGCTGATCTGGGTCAGCACCGCGCCCTTCATCGCGATGGTCTCGGCCATCACGACGTCGAAGGCCGAGATGCGGTCGGTGGTCAGGAGCAACACGCGGTCGTCGCCGACGGCATAGATATCACGGACCTTGCCGCGGCCGATCCGTGGCAGCGGCAGGTCGCTGGCGAGCATTGTGTTCATCGGTCAAACCTTCGAAGACGCTGCGGAATTGGCGTCGAGGCGAGCGGCAAAAATCGTGGTTCACTCCGGCAGCGGAATGAATTCGGTCTCGTCAGGGACCGCCGTGAAGCGGCCGCTCCTCCAGTCCGCCTTGGCTTGCTCGATGCGCGCTTTGCTGGAGGAGACAAAATTCCACCAGATATGGCGCGGGCCTTCCAGCGCGTCGCCGCCGAGAAACATCATCCGGACAGGCGTTATGGTCTTGACCGTGATGCGATCGCCGGGCCGGAAGACCAGAAGCCGCGGCCCCTCGAAGCGATCACCTGAAATCTCGACCTCGCCGTCGACCAGATAGATGGCGCGCTCTTCATGGTCGGGGTCGAGCGGCACGCTGACGTCCCGCTGTGCGGATACTTCGGTGTAGAACCACGGCGAGACCATCGCGACCGGCGACGTCACCCCGAACGCTGACCCTGCGATGATGCGCGCGGTGAAACCGCGATCCCGAATGGTCGGCAGGTCGGCGGCGGCGTAGTGCTGAAACGACGGCGCGATTTCCTCGGCTGCGGCCGGCAGCGCGATCCAGCTCTGCAGGCCCAGCATCTTCTGGCCGCTTTGGCGCTGCAGATCAGGGGTGCGCTCGGAATGGGCGATACCGCGGCCCGCGGTCATCAGGTTCATGGCACCGGGCTCGATTTCCTGGATGTTGCCCTCGCTGTCGCGGTGCATGATGCTGCCGTCGAACAGATAGGTGACGGTGGCGAGCCCGATATGGGGATGCGGGCGCACGTCCATGCCCTTGCCGGACATGAACTGCACCGGGCCGAAATGATCGAAGAAGATGAAGGGACCGACCATCTGGCGCTTGCCATGCGGCAGCGCGCGGCGCACGGCAAATCCATCGCCGAGATCGCGGGTGCGCGGCACAATCACCAGTTCGAGCGCGTCGCAGGTTTTGCTATCGCCGAGCACGGGGTCGTTGGAGGGAATCCAGCTCATGAGGTGGCTCCGTGATTTTTGTGGCGATTATAGCACATTCCAGACGTCGTCGCGCCCGCGCACGGATGAATCCGGAGGGGGACGTAGCCATCCATCAGCGGCACCGGCGCAACAGTTTCCGGTCAGCGTCGCGTCGATGCAGTCTCGATTGTAGCTGCCGGGATGGCGCCCCTGGGGACGAACAGCCGGGCTCCACCGGATACGTCAAGACCCGGCCCGCGGGGATGCCGTTTTGCCTATAGTTGCTGGTTTTGTGGTCAAAATTGGCCAGACAGGCTGGACTTAAATCCGCTGCTATCGTAGGTAGCGATTCGGAACTCACATTTCCCTGGGATACCGTTCGCGCGCCTTCGTTGGCTTGCTCTTCGGAATTCGGAGGTTGGCGGACCGCGGTGACTTTGGTCCATGCGTTCCAGGGGCGCCTGCCTTGGTGCGGCTGCTAGGGGTGCCATGCCGATGACCGACGCCGCTGCACAAGTCCAGAAATTGCTCCGCCAGCAGGCCGCCATCGCCAAGTTTGGCAGCTTCGCGCTCCGCGAGCGGGACCTGATGAAAATCCTGACGGAGGCGGCGCGGGCCTGCGCCGCGGGTCTCAGCGTACCCTTCAGCAAGGTTTGCCAATACCGGGTCGAGCAGAATGATCTTCTGATCGTAGCCGGACACGGCTGGCAGGACGGGGTGATCGGTTGTGTGGTGTCACGCGCCGATGCGAGTTCGCCTCAGGGACGCGCCTTCGTCACCGGGAAACCGTCGATCTCAGGCGATCTGCGAAAGGACCCCGGCTTTGATCTGCCGCCGTTCTATGCCGCGCATGGCATCGTCTCGACCATCGACGTTATCATCAAGGGCAGTGACGAGCAGCCTTACGGGATCCTCGAGATCGACAATGACCACCAGCACGATTACGACCAGTATGACATCAATTTCCTCACTGGCTTCGCCAACGTCCTGGCCGAGGCCGTCTCGACCGCCTCCCGGGGCGCCGCCCTGCAGGTCACCGTCGACCGAATGAAGGCCATTGTCGAAGAAAAGGATCGTCTGCTGCATGAGAAGGACGCCGCGCACCTGCAGCTTCGCCAGGCCCAGAAAATGGAAGCGGTCGGTCAACTGACGGGCGGCGTCGCTCACGACCTTAATAACATTCTCACCGTCATTATCGGAACCATCGAAATCCTTGCCGATGCCGTTGCGGACCGGCCGGCGCTCGCCGCTGTCGCCAAAATGATCGACGAAGCCGCGGCGCGCGGCGCCGATCTGACCCAGCGCCTGCTCGCATTCGCCCGCAAGCAGCCTTTGCAACCGCGCGAGGTCGATGTCAATTCACTGGTAATCCAGGCAGCCAACCTGCTGCGGCCGACGTTGGGCGAGCCCATCGAGATCCATATGAAGCTCGCCGCCGATACGTCGCATGCGATGATCGATCCAAGCCAGCTCAATAATGCGATCATCAATCTTGCCCTCAACGGCCGCGATGCGATGCCGGATGGTGGCGAGCTTATCATCGAGACCGCCAATGCCGAACTCGACGACAGCTACGTCAGCATGAACGGCGATGCCACCGCCGGAAAATACGTCATGGTGGCGGTGACCGATTCCGGGCACGGCATTCCCGCCTCCATTCTGGAACATGTTTTCGAGCCTTTCTTCACCACCAAGGATGTCGATAAGGGGTCCGGCCTCGGCCTCAGCATGGTCTACGGATTCGTCAAACAGTCCAATGGGCATATCAAGATCTACAGCGAAGAAGGCCATGGCACTACGGTGAGAATTTATCTGCCGCAAGCCATCGGCGTTGCGCCCGCCGTGGAGGTCGCAAACGCCGAGGGCGTCGAAGGCGGCCATGAGACCATACTGGTCGTTGAAGACGATGATCTGGTGCGAAGCTTCGTGGTGGGGCAAATCAAGAGCCTGGGCTATGCCACACTGGCGGCGATCAATGCGGCGGAGGCTTTGGCCGTGATCGAAAGTCCGCGGGAAATCGACCTGCTGTTTACCGATATGATCATGCCGGGTTCGATGAATGGCCGCCAGCTCGCCGACGCAGCGCTGCAGCGCAGGGCAGCGCTGAAAGTGCTGTTTACCTCGGGCTATTCACAGGAAACCATCATCCACCACGGCCATCTCGATGAAGGTGTGCTGCTGCTCGCCAAGCCATACCGCACTTCGGATCTCGCACGGATGATTCGCGCCGCACTTGCTGCCTGACGTGAGGCAGCAGATCGTTATCGATGAAAATGGAAGCCGCGATGATCGCTCCCCTCAGACCCGGTGTCAGGCTTGCCCGACCGAACGGCCCGCTTATCGAGACCGAGCGTCTGGTCCTGCGACAATGGAGCAGCGCCGATATTGCGCCGAATACGGCGATGCTGGCCGATCCCGGCACGGCGCGCTTCATCACCATCGACGGAAAGCCCATCACCGATGAGTTGGTCGGCTGGCGCAATGCGGCGGTGATGGCCGGGCATTGGGCGCTGCACGGCGCCGGCATGTTCGTGGTCGAAGAAAAGCAGACTGGAAAATTCGTCGGGCGGGTCGGGCCGTGGTTTCCGCCGGGCTGGCCGGGCTTCGAGGTCGGCTGGGGCATCGCGCCCGGGTTTCGCGGCAGGGGTTTTGCCGTCGAGGCAGCGCGCGCGTCAATCGACTGGGCGTTCGCGACCTTCGAGCTTGATCGGATCATCCATTGCATCGATCGCGACAACACAGCCTCCCAGGCAGTGGCCCGGCGGCTCGGCGCTGAACCGGGACGCGAGGTCGACCTGTTCGGCCATATCGCGGAGGTCTGGGTGACATCGAGGAGCCGCTGGTAAACCTCGCTTGCTGCGGCACATTGGCCCAGCATCAAAGGTCCGCGAGTCTCTTCAGTGTCGCGCGAAAACTCATGCTTCGGTTTCCCACCAGGGTAGTGCCGAACACCTCGGCACGGTCGTCGGCAAACGTCCCCGAAAACCCGCTGGTGACTTCCTGCCCGCCGAATATCGGGCGGACAAAAGGATCAGGAAAGGGCGTGTGCTGACTGGTGCTCAAGTAACCCTTCCAGGTCCCGTTACCGACGGTGTAGGCGCCGGACGACCAGAAATAGGGACCGCCACCAAGAAACACGCCATCCCGGAGGATCAGCACGCCACTGTCGCGACCCTTTACACCGTCGAGCAAAAAGATGTGAACCGAATAAAGGCCATTCTTCATGGTCGACGCTGCAACCCCCCGGGGCGACGCTTGAGGCCCACACATGCGACCGTCCCAAGCTCCCATCATAGCCTTGCTGTGCAGCGCGCGCGCAACAGGAATCAGGCCGCTGAAAGGCCCGGGCACGGCAAATTGAAACGAACCACGGCTGGCCGCAGGTAGCCGGGCGCGTCACTGCCGTCCCAGTTGCGTGGCGGTCGCAATGTGATCGAATCGTTCCAATGAAAGGACCGCATCCGCCAGCTGATCGGCACGGCCGTTGAGCACCGGGCGGGCCAGTGTCAGAAACTTCTGCGCCATCGCCTGCGCGTCCGGGAATGAATTCGGCTCGCCGGAGGGATCCGCGTAGATCCGTTCATGCACGCCATCGTCGGTTACGATGCTGACGCGGGCGCCGAACGGATGGCTGCGGCCGATTTCGAGCCGATCGTCCTGCACCACGTCGAATTTGTCGGCGAGCGCGTCCACCGCGGCATCGCCAAGCCGCTCGTAATCGTCCCAGCCGAAGCCGCCCCGATCGAGCGCCACGGCACCCGTAAAGAACATCGAGAACTGGCCGCCGACGATGGAGGTCGGATGCCGCTTGGTGGCGGCGTCACCGGTCAGCGTGATGCCGTTGCGATGCAGCCCGATCTCGACGCGCCTGATCTGGTCCGGCGTCAAATTGTGTTCCCGGCGCATCGCGATCAGCGCGTCGAGCGCGGCATGGGTGTAGCGGCAGCTGGGATAGGGCTTTACGCCGATCTTCATGGTCTCGTAAGTCTTGCCGAGGCCGGCGACCGCCTTGTCGGGGTGGGCGTTGTCGCTGTAGCCGACCAGAAGACCGTGCTTGCCCTCGATGGATTCCGTCGCGCCGACGAAACCCTGGCGCGCCAGCGTGGCCGCGATCACCCCGTTCATCGCCGCGGCGCCGACCTGGTAGCGCTTGTTCCAGGCGCCATTGACCAGGAACTGCAGCGAGCCCGCGGCCTGGCTGCCGGAAACGCCGAATGCCGCGACGATCTGTTCTTTCGAAAGCCCGAACAGTTTGGCCGCGGCGGCCGCGGCGCCATAGGTTCCCGCGGTCGCGGTGGGATGAAAGCCGCGCGCATAATGGGAGGTGGGGTCGAGCGCATTGCCGAGCCGGCAGCACACCTCATAGCCCGCCACGATGGCGGTCAGCACGTCGCGGCCGGAGGCGCCGGCGAGTTCGCCGGCCGCGAACGCCGCAGGCACCACCGGCGCGCTCGGATGCAGCGAGGAATCCGCATGCGTGTCGTCGAAATCGAGCGAATGGCCGAGCGCGCCGTTGAGCAAGGCCGCCACCGCCGGCGTCCAGGTCTTGCTGTCGCCGAACACCGTGGCTTCCCCGCGGCCATCGAGCGCGAGCGCTTCGAGCATGCCGAGCAGCGCAGGCGTCGATTCAGCGTCGCGCCGCGCCCGGATCGCGCTGCCGAGAAAATCCAGCGTCAAGACCTTGGCGCGCTGCTTGACCTGCTGCGGAATGTCTTCGAATTCCAGGCCGGCGACATAGGCGGCCAGCGTTGCGGTTTCATCGGCCATGGCGTTGCCTCCTCTCAGATTCGCGATACAGCCTAGAACATGATCCGAGACCTGGAAACCGAATTGGAGGGAGTGTTGGTGGTACGCCAGCCATTTCATTTTTGCGGCGCGGCTTGAGGCGCCGGCCGATAGCGCTCGGCGCCGGAATAGACCGTGCCCTCTGTCCCGACCAAAGCGAGAGAACAATCCTGTCAGATTCGAGCCAGGAGGCAGCATCATCTGATTCTATCTGCGCGTGGGCCGTTCACTCATGCGACCCCGTGCGCCGGCTCGCTCAACCTCAGAACCGAGCTTCCGTTTCGGGATATCCCGCTGGCGGAATTTCAGAAAGCCATCGCGGGGTGACTATTGATCAGACGCGTCCGCCGTCGACATCAGCCGCGGCGGGTCAGTCCCGCGCGTTGCATGCGCCAGATCAGAAGGTCGATGCGGTCCTGTCCGAAGAATGGCTCGTTCTCGAACACGAAAGTCGGCACCCCCCAGTGGCCGGATGCCGCGTGATCCCTTTCGTTCTCGGCGATGACCCGTTCATAGCGCTCGGGGTCAGCCGTTACAGCCGCATCCATCGCCGCCAGGTCGAAGCCGGCGCCTGCTGCGGCGCGGGCCAGGTGATCGCCCTCGTTCCACCCCGACACGGTGCCGTCCCACAGCACCCGGCTGATGGCGTCGACGAAGACCAGCGCGCGCCCCTGCGACTGCGCGGCGGCGCCAAGCCGCGTCAGCCGGTGGATGTAGGGCTGGTGCTCCGCGACTTCCAGCGTCATCATGTTCTGAACGATCGGGTCGGGCCGGGGAAAGCGGAACGGAATATTTTCGAATTTCGCGACCCGGCTGGAATCGAGCACGACATAACGGGCAAATTTCGGATTGGTGCGCTTGAAAAATCCGGGCACGCGCACCGCCAGCGGATAGACCGGACGCAAATGCACCGTCACGTCGTAGTCGGCGACCAGCTTCAGCGTTTTCGGCAGCGCCAGATAGCTGTAGGGGCTGCGGAACGAAAAAAACAGATCGACGGAGAATGTCATGATCGAACCCGTCAGCGTCGTTGCCTCACCGGAGCAAAGCATGCGACGTGCCATGCGTCCACGCCGGCGCCCATCCGCCGCTCAATTCGGCTCAGCCTGCGACCTGCCGCAGCATGGTGCGGGTGATCGGCCGGTGAAACGGCAGGATGACCGCGAGATAGACCCTGCCGAGCAGGTTGTGGGTCTTGACCAGCGTGGTCGCGGTGACGCACTGGCCGTGATCGGAAAGCGCGACGTCCACCACGACGCGAAAATCAAGATGCTTGTCGTTGAAGCCCGCGACCAGCCGGGCCGGTGATTCGCTCACCACCGGAAATATCCCGATGCTGTCAGCACAGTTGGTTCCGGCCGGGTCAGGGGTTTTCAGACCGAAGGGCTCCACCAGACGATTGCGTAACGCCAGCAGCCGCTCGATCCATTGCGGGCGGCGCGCCAGCATCCTTTCAGCCGCCCGGCGCGCGTCGAGTGCGCTGCCGCCAACGGTAATGCAAAAGGCGTCGGCGAACTGCGCGCCGGCCAATAGCGCGCCAGTGTCGGCGCAGGGGTCAACGGCGTGAACTTTCACGGGGGCGCGGGCTCCAGAACCACGAACAGCATACGCGCCAATCGCCGAGGTGCAGATGCGTCCAGAGGAAGCAGTTGGGGATTGGCGTTCCCCGAAAGCGCAGGCGCCTACCGGCCGTCATCGCTGGATTTGCACTGTCATAAAAGTTGTAGCGGTTTATGCTGCAACCGTAAACTCGGCGGCGCTGGATGGGCAGGGAGCGAGCATGGGCCGGTTGACGTGGAAGATCTGGGTTGTCGCGGCGCTTGCGCCTGCGGCATCGGCGCCAGTCCGGGCGGAGACGCGCACGGCATGCACCGCCCTCGACATTTGTTACTGCGTCAATTCAGACTATCTCGCCGCGATCAGCGCCAACGTCGCGCGGGTGCGTCAGCTGCTTGTCGACAACAAGGCGAAAGGCAAGGCGATCGGCTATCTCAGCGTTCCGCTTTCGCCCGCCGGCGGCGGTTCCTTTGAGATCAATTCGGAAGCCGCCCGCCACATCGCCAGCGAGGCCGAGCGGCGCTTCGGATCCTCATCGGCCTTCATTCTCAACCCGGGTGCCGAGGGCGGCGATGCCATGGTGGGCGCCAGCGGTGCCGACTACATGTACATGTGGACCCAGATCCTCGAAGGGCGGAGCGGCCATGGCGAGGATTTTGACTTTTTCTATTTCGCGGGACCGACCGATTTTTCGACCTATTTCCTGCCGCCGGCAAAGGATGGCAAGGAACCGCAAAGGAATGAACCCGGCCAGGCCGAAGACTATCTCGGCGAGCTCAACGATTTCTTCGATCGCCGTGTGGCAAGCGATCCCGCGTTCAGGAAGGCCGTCGAACAGGGGCTGATCAGCAAGGCCGGTTTTCGCATCTATTACGGCTTCCGCGCCTCCGTCGCTTTCAGCTACGGTTCGCACGATGAATGGAACATCGCGCGTCTCCTGAATGAGCGCCGCCGTGGTGCGGCGGACTACGGCATCGCCAACCAGTTGTCGATCTTCTTTGACGGCCGGCCGGTCGATCCGGGTACCTTCGAAAGTGTGGCGGCGTCGGGCGACGCCGGGCGCTGCATCAAATGATGCGAGGCTTGCCGCGGCGCTTTGAAGGGCTGCAAAACGCTGGCATCAAAACGCAGACGCCGCTGTTCGGGCACGCGACGCCCTCGGCGGGCTCGCGGCCGTCCGGACCACGGCAGGGCCGCCTCGCGAAGCAGGGTTTGCGCTGTCACAGCCGCCCGCGGATTTGGTTTCGGTGTTGCTGAGGATGGCCTGGACTTCCAGCAGCGCCCGCCTGATCCAGGTTTTGACGGTGTTGACCGGGACCCCGGCTCTTCTCGAGAGCTGCTCCCGGCTCTCACCATGGATGTAGGCGGCGATGACAAGATCGCGTCTTGCCGGATCGAGCGCCTGCAACGCGGAAAGTACTCTCTGCTTCTGCTCGATCGCGGCTCGCCGCTCCTCAGCCGCCTCGATGGTCTCCAGAACTGTGGGTTCGTCGCTCGGCAATGCCAGCAACTCGGTATCATCAGCGCAAGTTTCGCGCACGGACCTTCTTACGCTGTCGATCGCCAGATTCCTTGCAATGGTGATCATCCAGGTCATCGGCGACCCGGACGACGCGCGGTACGAATGCGCATTCATCCAGATGCGGACGTAGACGTCCTGGATGATCTCCTCGGTGAGATCCCAGCGCCTGACGATCAACAGGACGGTCGAAAACAGCTTGCCCTTTGTTGCGGAATAAAGCTTGGCAAAAGCCGCCTGATTTCTCGCGGCGGCGATTTGCGTCAGCAATAGTTCGAGGGATTCCGGTTTGGCTGAGGGGATCGGCGCACGCGCTTCCGGAGTGCCGGATCCGGCGTAAACGTCGGGTGCTGCGCGGGAGGTGTTTTTCATCAGATTGGCGCCAATGTCCGGATCGCGACAAGACCGGCCAGCGACGCCAGCGCCGTGACAAACGTTCCCCAGACCATATCGACCACAGTGACGATCACAGGCCATCGGCTGAGCGTCGCAAGATTGGTCAGGTCGTAGGTTGCAAATGCGACCAGCCCGAGCAGGCCGCCCAACAGCAAAGACGAAACCCACCCGTCGCTCCTGAACGCGGGCATCACCGTGAAAACGACGATCCCGGCAAAGTAGATCAGATAGAGCACGGCCGCCGCCACGAGATTCGGTTTGTCTGCCAGCAAATCGCCAAGCGAATTACGGTAGAAGCCGATGGAACGATTGAGCCAGACATAATCGGCTCCGAGAAACACGGTCCCCGTCACCACATAAGCAATAGAATACCGGAGCATCAAGGTTCTCCCGGCGATTGTTCGACTAGATGCCGAACAGCGGCTGCAGCAAACGTGCGAACATGCTCTTGAACCGCAGCGGGGCGTCGGTGACGGCAAGGCAGATGCAGTCTTCACCCGGACCGGCGTGGGGCTGATGCTCGGTGCGTTCGTCGGTCTCTGCGATGTCGCCGCGAAGCAGGACGGCATCGCGGTCGCAAAGGCTTCCCGCTAGGACCAGGGTCAATTCGCGGCCATTATGTCCGTGGGTCGGCACCTTGAGGTCGCTCTGGAAGCGCAGCAGCCGGGCCCGCGATCGATGGTCGAGCGTGGCGATGGAAATCTGCTGGATGCGGGGCGCGAGACGCTTCCACGGCAATTCGTCGATATCCCCACCGAGATAGGTGCGCAGCGGCTCGGGAATGATGGCATCGGCAACAGCGCGGGGCCTGTCGCCGGAACGCGAGGCTCCGTTGCTGGCCTGGTTCCTGACCCGCGCCAGCACGACGTCGATCATGTCAGGCGAAACTGGCGTCGCATCGAGAGAATCCAGCAGATGGCCGCCCAGCGAATCGGCCAACGCGTTACGCGCGCGGCAATGCGGACAGAGAGCAAGGTGGGTGGCAACGAGCAGACTCGACGCTTCGTCGAGCGTTCCCGACGAGTAGCTCAAGAGGAGATCATTGCTGACATGAAACTTGATCGTCACCCGTTTGCTCCGTCCTTGGCATCCAGCATGGGCCTTATCTTCGCGAACGCCAACCGTATCCGGGATTTCACCGTACCGACGGGAATGCCGAGCTGCCTGGAAATCTCGCTGTGCGAAAAGTTCTCATAGAAAGCCAGCATCAGGACGTTTCTTTCGTTGATGGAAAGCGTTTGCAATATTTTTCGAACGCTCTCTTCCTTTTCCATATTCTCGACCAGACGATCGGGGGCCAACGGGTCCTCCGGGACCAGTGCCGGATCATCCGGATCGAATTGCGGCCTGCGGCTTTTGCGAAAGCGATCGATGCTCAGATTTCTCGCGATCGTGAAAATCCAGGTCGACGGCGACGCCTTGGCGGGATCAAATTGTCCCGAATTGCGCCAGATCGAGACCATGGCTTCCTGCGTAATTTCCTCCGCGCCAGAGGCATCGGCGCCCAGTCTGAGACAGTAGGATTTGATACGCGGGGCGAAGTACCGAAACAAAACCTCAAACGCGGCCTCGCTTTGGTCATGCGCGATCTGGCGGATAGATTCGGCGAATTCCGCAGCATTCGATCGCACCTCTCCCGGCGGAGTTTTTCCCGCGATCATAAGATCCTCAGACTTGCTTCGCGTTTCCGTCGCTCCAAATGGCAGTTGGTTGAACCGGACGGCGAATGCGATCTCGAATATCAGCCGGCCAAGAAGCCGGTTGGCCACATCCGCGATTACATTGCTCCAATTTGCGCTCTTTTGCGAGCCAGCCGCGATCAAACGTGTATCATGAGCCGTCATTGTTTGGTCATGGCCAGGAATTCTTGGCGGGTGGCGGGGTTGTCGCGGAAGCAGCCAAGCATGCAGCTTGTCACCATCTCTGCCCCAACCTTGTGAATGCCGCGGCTTGACAGGCAGTGATGCATGGCCTTGATCACCACACCAACGCCTTGGGGCCGCAACACTTCCGAAACCGCAGCCGCTATCTGCGACGTCATGCGCTCCTGGATCTGGAGCCGCTTGGCGTAGGCATCGACCACGCGAGCGAGCTTGGAGAGTCCGACCACCCGACCGCTCGGAACGTAGGCGACCCATGCCTGACCGGTAATGGGCGCCAGATGGTGCTCGCAATGGCTTTCGAAGGATATCCCGCGCAGCACCACCATCTCCTCGTAGCCGCCGGTTTCGTCAAACGTCTTGTTCAGCAGCGCGAGCGGGTCCTGCGCGTAGCCGGAGAAATATTCCCTGAAAGCTCGCGCCGCCCTGGAAGGCGTTTCAACAAGTCCGGGACGGTCGGGATCATCCCCGGCCCAGCGAATAATGGTCCGGAACGCGGCCTCCGCCTCTTCCCGCGATGGCGCGTCACGGGACTGCTGCGGCAGGGGATTGACTTGAATATTCAAATGAAAGGTTCCTTGCAGTTGGCGTGGCTCATGATGTCGGAGTGCGGCGGGCGTTACTCACCTTGTGAGAGGCGATCCTAAGGTCGGCCAGCGGGGCATTGCCGGCTTGGCCGGCATCGGTTGCTTCGAAAACGATCCGGCAGCGATATCCAAGCGCGCGAACTATCCGGAGATAGTTCGTAAGGGTGACGCTGGAATTGCCCTTCAGATATCGCGAAATCTGGCTGGGGTCGGTTCCGAGCAGAAAGCCGATCGCCTCCAGGCTCATCGGGTTCGTTCGCCGCAATTCCAGGATTTCATTGATGCAGGCTTCTTCATCGCGGGCGACGTCAAGCGCAAGTCGTCTGCTGGTCTCGCGGTCCGTGCCCGGAAAGTCTCGTGTGCGCGTTCTCATAGCTGCTCTCACCCTGGTTACGTTCAGTCATACGACGTCCGGGCGAGTTTGGATCACTCCTGAAGCGGGGACATGTTGGCCGCGGGCGCCGCAGCGAGCTCTCCTGGTTCGAGGGCGGCTCCCGGCCAGGGCTCAATCGATTGGCATGACGGAACAGGCGTCGCATGCGGCGGTCGATTGAGCGCGAACTGGCTCAGGCCCGGGACCGACGGTCGCCGCCGCAGACCATGAAGCCATCCTATCCCATTTCAGCCTGGGTGCGGCCTAGCCGGCGTCGTGCGTTCGCGCCGGCACGCGGGTGATCCGCGCCCCGAGCGCGTTGAGCCGCTCGTCGATACGTTCGTAGCCGCGTTCGATCTGGTCGGCATTGTTAATGGTACTGACGCCCTCGGCGCACACCGCGGCCAACAGCATGGCCATCCCGGCACGGATGTCAGGGGAGGTCATCAGCGCGCCCCGGAGCCGGCTCGGGCCGGCCACGATCGCCCGGTGCGGATCGCATAGCACGATCCGGGCGCCCATCGAGATCAGCTTGTCGACAAAAAACATCCGGGACTCGAACATCTTCTCGAACATCAGGATGACTCCGTCACACTGGGTGGCGGTCACGATGGCGATCGACATCAGATCGGCCGGAAAAGCCGGCCATGGCTGATCTTCCAGTTTCGGAACGTGGCCGCCGACATCGTCCCTGATCTTGAGCGTTTGACCCGATGTCACCACGAGGTCATCGCCTTTGACGCCGCAAACGATGCCGAGACGTTCAAAGCCCATCCGGATCGAGCGCAGATGCTCAACGCCGGCGCGCGCGATACGGAGCGGCGACCGCGTCACCGCAGCCAGCCCGATCAACGAGCCGACCTCGATGTGATCGGGGCCGATCGAATGGCTGGCGGCGCCGAGCGTTGCGGGTCCGTGCACGACCATGGTGTTGGTGCCGATCCCTTCGATGCGTGCCCCCAGCTTGACCAGGAAATGAGCGAGGTCCTGCACGTGCGGCTCGGAGGCTGCATTGCGCAGATAAGTCGTGCCGTGGGCCGCGACCGCCGCCATCAGTGCGTTTTCCGTGGCCGTCACGCTTGGCTCGTCGAGGAAAACATCGGCGGCTTTGAGGCGCGCGGCCCGGAATTCCAGCCGGTCCTTGGCGATCACCGTGGCACCGAGCTGTTCGAAAGCCAGAAAGTGCGTATCGAGACGCCGCCGGCCGATGACGTCGCCGCCAGGCGGCGGCAGCATCACCTCGCCGCAGCGGGCCAAAAGCGGTCCCGCCAAAAGGATCGAGGCGCGGATCCGCGCGCACAGCTGCGGATCGAGGTCGGTGGAGCGAACGCTCTTGGCGTGGATCGCAAGCGTGTTGCGGTGTCGCCATTCGGCCGTCGCCCCCACCGACCGGATCAGTTCCACCAGGGTTTCGGTATCGCGAATGCGCGGCACATTTTCCAGGATGACCGGGTGCTCGGTCAGCAGGGCAGCCGCGATGATCGGCAAGGCAGCATTCTTGTTCCCGGAAGGCTCGACCGTGCCCTTAAGCCGGTGGCCGCCTTCAACGATGTATTGGATCGGGGCCACCCGGCTCTTGCCTCACACATCCACGTTGGCGCTGAGCGAATTGTCCTGGATGAACTCGCGGCGCGGTTCGACCACGTCGCCCATCAGCTTGGTGAAGATGTCGTCGGCCTCGTCGACCTCCTTGATCCTGACCTGCAGCAGCGAGCGCTCGTTCTTGTCGAGCGTGGTCTCCCAGAGCTGGTCCGGATTCATTTCACCGAGGCCTTTGTAGCGCTGATACTTGACGCCCTCGCGGCCGGCTTCGATCACCGCCTCGAACAGGCTGACCGGGCCGTGGATCGGGGTTTCGGTATCCTTGCGGCGCAACAGGCCCGGCTTCGGATAGGCTTCCTGCAGCTTGGCCGCATAATCGTCGAGCTTGCGGGCGTCGGCGGAGCCGAGCAGCGCGTCGTCGATGATGGCGACATCCTTGACGCCGCGCACGGTGCGCTCGAAGAAAAACCCTTCGCCTTCGGTAAAGCGCCCGGTCCAGCCGCGCTCGACCTCTTCGGCCAGCGCATCGAGCCTTCGCGCGATATACTCGGCGGCGGCACTGGCGGTTGCAACGTTGCTGGTGATTTTCGGGTTGAGCACGCCGGCGATCGAGGCCTGCTCGATCACCTTGCGGTTGTAACGGCTGTGCAGATTGTGCAGCGTGTTGCGGATGATGCGTGCGTCCTCTACCAGCGCCTGCAGGTCGCGGCCGCCACGGTCCTCGCCGGAGGAAAGCCTGAAGACGCAGTCGTCGAGGCCGGTTTCAATCAGATAGTCTTCCAGCGCGCGCTCGTCCTTGAGGTATTGCTCGGATTTGCCGCGCATCACCTTGAAGAGCGGCGGCTGCGCGATATAGAGGAAGCCGCCCTCGATCAGCGCCGGCATCTGACGGAAGAAGAAAGTCAAAAGCAGCGTGCGGATATGCGCGCCGTCGACATCGGCGTCGGTCATCAGAATGATCTTGTGGTAGCGCAATTTGCTGAGATCGAAATCGTCGCGGCCGATGCCGGTGCCCAGTGCCGTGATCAGCGTGCCGATCTGTTCGGAGCCCAGCATCTTGTCGAAGCGCGCGCGCTCGACATTGAGGATCTTGCCGCGCAACGGCAGCACAGCCTGGAATTCGCGGTTGCGGCCCTGCTTGGCGCTGCCGCCGGCGCTGTCGCCCTCGACGATGAACAGTTCGGATTTGGCGGGATCGCGTTCCTGGCAGTCGGCGAGCTTGCCGGGCAGCGAGGCGATGTCGAGCGCGCCCTTGCGCCGCGTCAGCTCGCGCGCCTTGCGCGCTGCCTCGCGAGCGGCGGCGGCCTCGACTACCTTGCCGACGATGACCTTGGCCTCTGCCGGATGTTCCTCGAACCAGGCCGCCAGCGCCTCGTTCAGGACATTCTCGACCACCGGGCGCACTTCCGAGGACACCAGCTTGTCCTTGGTCTGCGAGGAGAATTTGGGGTCGGGCACTTTCACCGAGAGTACCGCAGTCAGGCCCTCGCGGCAGTCGTCGCCGGTCAGCGCGATCTTCTCGCGCTTGGCGATGGCGTCGGCGTAGCCGTTGACCTGGCGCGTCAGCGCGCCGCGAAATCCGGCCAGATGAGTGCCGCCGTCGCGCTGCGGAATGTTGTTGGTGAAACACAGCACGTTCTCGTGGTAGCTGTCGTTCCACCACAGCGCCGCCTCGACGCCGATGCCGTTCATCTCGGCATTGATCATGATCGGGGCGGGCACCATCGGCTTCTTGTTGCGATCGAGATATCTCACGAACTCCTCGACGCCGCCGTTGTAGCGCATCTCCTCGCGCTTCTCGACCGCGTGGCGCATGTCTGACAGCACGATATTGACGCCGGAATTCAGGAACGCGAGCTCGCGCAGACGATGTTCAAGGGTCGCGAAGTCGTATTCGACATTGGTGAAGGTTTCTTTGGAGGCTGTGAACGTCACCTCGGTGCCGCGTTTGCCGTGAGCCGCGCCAATCTCCCTGAGCGGCGCCACCGCGTCGCCATGGGCGAACTCGATGAAATGCTCCTTGCCGTCGCGCCAGACCCGCAAGATCAGCCTGCTCGACAGCGCGTTGACGACGGAAACGCCGACGCCGTGCAGGCCGCCCGACACCTTGTAGGAATTCTGGTCGAACTTTCCGCCCGCGTGCAGCTGGGTCATGATGACCTCGGCCGCGGAAATGCCCTCGCCCTTGTGGATGTCGACCGGGATGCCGCGACCGTCGTCGCGCACCGTAACCGAACCGTCGGCGTTTAGCACGACCTCTACCGCGGTGGCGTGGCCGGCCAGCGCCTCGTCGATGGCATTGTCGACCACTTCGTAGACCATGTGATGAAGGCCGCTGCCATCGTCGGTGTCGCCGATATACATGCCAGGCCGCTTGCGCACGGCATCGAGGCCTTTCAAAACCCGGATCGACTCCGCGCCGTATTCGATCGGAACGGAATGTTCGGTGTCGGCGATCGCTTGCCGGGCGGATTCTGTCATATCGGGCCTTTGATTGGGTCTTCGAATCAGCGCCGCAAACGAGGTGCTGAAGGTTCTATTTCTGCCATGAAAGGCGCCATGCGCCTAGCGCAAAGTCTGTATAATCAAGCCATTGAATAAATGGGATTTTTCTAGTGTTTTTCAAGGTGTCGGGAGGCCGGTTCAGGGCCTCCGTAAAAGTACCTGTCGGGGCCGATCATCGACGCTTGAGAACGCGTACGCAGGCGCCTGCCGCCCGGGATTTTTCAGCCCGCCAAGCGGTGCCGGGCGCCTCAGCGGCGCCGCGTGATCCGGCCGCTCTCGATCTCGAAGATTTCGCCCCCGGCGCCGATCTCGGCGAAGGCGGCGGGGTCGGCGCCGGTCATCCAGACCTGCGCGCCGAGCCGGGCCAGTTCCATGAACAGCGCGGTCCGCCTGTCGGGATCGAGATGGGCGACCACCTCATCGAGCAGCAGCAGCGGCGTAATGCCGGTGGTCTCTGCGACCAGGCTGGCATGGGCCAGCACCAGCCCGATCAGCAGCGCCTTTTGTTCGCCGGTGGAGGCGTCACGGGCCGGCGCGTTCTTCGGCGCGTAGATCACCTGCAGGTCGGTCAGATGCGGCCCGTCGAGCGTGCGGCCGGCGGCGGCGTCGCGGGCGCGGTTGTCGCGCAAAATCCCAAGATAGCGATCTTCCACGGCAGTGGCGGGTTCGCTGAGCAGCGCGTTTTCCATCCAGCCGTCGAGCATGATCGAGGCCTTCGGAAACGCGGAACCTGCACCCCGGGCGCGCAGCATGGCCGCGAGCTTGGTCGCGGTCTGACCGCGCATCGCCGCTACGGCGACGGCAAGCTCGGCGGTTTCGCGTTCGATCGCGTCACACCAATGGTCATCGTAATTGCGAACCTCCAACAGCCGGTTGCGCGACCGCAAGGAGCGGTCGAGCGCCGACACCCGGCTGGAATGCTCGCTGTCGATTGCCAGCACCAACCGGTCGAAAAACCGCCGCCGATCCGACGCCGCGCCGAGGAACAGTCCGTCCATCGCAGGCGTCAGCCACACCATGCGCAGATGATCGCCGAACGCGGTCGCCGAAGCCACCGGCTCGCGGTCGATCCGGCAGCGCCGGCTCACGGCCATGACCTCGCCGGCGGGAGCGTCGATGCCGGTGCCGAGCGTCGCCAGCCCGAGCGCGCCTTCTATTTCGGCTGAAACCGCCCATGAGCCATCGCCCTGATTGTCGGCGACGTCTTCGAGCGTGGCGCGGCGCAAGCCGCGCCCCGGCGACAGAAACGAAATCGCCTCGATACAGTTGGTCTTGCCGGCGCCATTGGGGCCGACCAGTACAACCATGTCACCGCGGGTCTGGAGGCTCGCCGCACGGTAGTTGCGGAAGTGCGTCAGGGTCAGGCGATGGATGCGGGAGATGGTCATGGTGAAACTATTCTCTCGCCGTTCCCGGCGTCATGCCGGGCATCCACGTCCTTGCTGCGCCAAGACTTGCTGCGCCAAGACTTGCTTCCCCAAGACTTGCTTCCCCAAGACGTGGATGGCCGGGACAAGCCCGGCCACGACGCCATCCAGTCAGCATGTGCGCGAACAAGCAGAGCGTCTCACACCCGCATCGGCATCAGCACGTAGAGCGCGCCTCTGAAATCCTTGTCCTGGACCAGCGTCGGCGAACCGGGATCGGCCAGTTTCAGCAGCGCAACCTCGCCTTCGATCTGAGCCGCGATATCCAGGAGGTAGCGCGAGTTGAATCCGATATCGAGCGGTTCGGAGGCGTATTCGACCTCAAGCTCTTCGGTGGCGCTGCCGGAATCCGGGTTGGTCACCGACAGCACCAGTTTGCCCGCGGACAGTGCCAGTTTCACCGCGCGGCCGCGTTCGCTCGAGATGGTCGAGACGCGGTCGACCGCGGCTTCGAAATCCTTCTTGTCGACGATCAGTTCCTTGTCGTTGTTTTGCGGGATGACGCGGCCGTAATCCGGAAACGTTCCGTCGATCAGCTTCGAGGTCAGAACGACATTGCCGATGGTGAAGCGGATCTTGCCACCTGACAGCTCTATCGTGACCTCGGCCTCGGTGTCCTCGATCAGCCGCTGCACTTCGCCAACGGTTTTGCGCGGCACGATCACCCCCGGCATGCCGGATGCGCCCTTGGGCAGAGGCAGGTCGACCTGCGCGAGACGATGGCCGTCGGTTGCGACCGCGCGCAGGGTTGTCGTCTGGTCGCTGCCGGCGGTATGCAGATAGATGCCGTTGAGATAGTAACGGGTCTCTTCGGTTGAAATCGCAAACTGGGTTCGGTCGATCAGCCGCTTGATGTCGGCGGCGGCCAGAGTGAACGAATGCGTCATGTCGCCGGCGGCAAGATCGGGAAAATCGGTTTCCGGCAGCGTTTGCAGCGTGAAGCGCGACCGGCCGGCGCGGATCGCCATCACCGAGCGGTCGCCATCGCCTTCCAGCACAATCTGAGCGCCGTCGGGCAGTTTGCGCACTATGTCGTAAAACATGTGCGCCGGCACGGTGGTCGAACCGCCGGTTGCGGTCTCCGCGGCAAGCGTTTCGGTCACCTCAAGGTCAAGGTCGGTGGCCTTCAGCGCCAGCCGCGCGTTTTCGGCGCGAACCAGTACATTGCCGAGGATCGGAATGGTGTTGCGGCGCTCGACCACGCGATGGACGTGGCCGAGCGACTTCAGCAGTTGCCCGCGTTCGACGGTGACCTTCATTGTTATACCCGCCTGATCCCTCAAGATGGAAACGCCGGACGGCCGAAGGCGCGCCGCGGCATTTGAAACCCGAAAAGCCTGCTCAATGCTGGATTTGATCAAACCCTAAGGGGGTTCGCAAGGTGGCGCGGATGGCCTGCCAGCGCAAGGGATGTTAGGCGGTTCCCCAGGTTTTGCAGATGAAAGCCCGGAACGCCAACGGCTTGTCTGCGCTCTTCCCTTCGCGGAATCCCTTGCGGCAAGCGGCGCGGCATGCACGCCGGAGCGCGTGTGTGGCTCGCCCCGCCCCGGCTCCCCCGCAAGATCACGGAGGGGACAGGAGAGAAGCTCACTCGCTCTGCAATTGCCGCTTCAGCTGCTCGACCTCCTCGCAGAGCGCGGTATCCCTTGCGACCAGCGCCTCGATCTTGCGAACGGCATGCAGCACCGTGGTGTGGTCGCGACCGCCGAAGCGGCGGCCGATCTCGGGCAGCGAGCGCAGCGTCAGCGTCTTCGCCAGATACATCGCGACCTGGCGCGGGCGAACCACGTTGGCCGTGCGCCGCGACGACAACAGGTCGGAGCGGCTGACATTGTATTGCCGGGCGACCACCCGTTGAATGTCCTCGATCTTGATGCGCTTGGGTTCCTGCGGGCGGATCAGGTCGCGCACTTCGCGCTCGGCCATTTCCAGGGTCACCGGCTGGGCGTTGAGTTTGCTGTGCGCCAGGAGACGGTTGATGGCGCCCTCGAGATCGCGGCCATTGTGGGTGATGGTCCGGGCGAGATAATCCAGCACCGGTGCCGGCACGTCGAAGCTCGCATGATGCGCGCGCGCGGCTGCGACACGCGACTTCAAGATCCCGAGCCGCAGTTCTTCGCCGAGCGATCCCATCTCGACCACCAGACCGCCGGCCAGACGCGAGCGCATGCGTTCGTCCAGGCTCTCAAGGTCGGCAGGCGGCCGGTCGGCCGCGATCACCACCTGACGCCCGGCGTCGATCAGCGCATTCAGGGTATGACAGAATTCAGCCTGGGTCGATTTGCCCTGCAGAAACTGCAGATCGTCGATCACAAGCACGTCGATGCCGCGCAATGCCTCCTTGAAGGCGAGCGCGGTCTGTGTCTTCAGCGCCGCGACGAAGCCGTACATGAATTTCTCGGCGGTGAGGTAAAGCACCTTGCGCTCGCTCCCCGAATTGCCGGCCCAGGTCACCGCCTGCAGCAGATGGGTTTTGCCCAAGCCGACGCCGGCGTGGATGTAGAGCGGATTGAACATCACGGGATCGCCGCGCCGTCCTTCCGCAACCTGGCGCGCCGCGGCGTGCGCCAAAGTATTGGAGCGGCCAATGACAAAACTTCCGAAGGTCAGGCGCGGATCGAGCGGCGAGCCGCCGAGCGCGTCGTGGTTGGCGGACACCGGCGCGATCGCGACCGCGCGTAGTTCGGGCGCGGGCCGGCCGTCGAAGCGCTCGGCGCGGCGTAGATCGGGCGGCGCCGAAGCTTCCTTTACAGTGGTCGCGCATCGCATGGCGGTCCGCACGGTCAGGTCGATCCGGTGTACCTCCGGCATCTCGGCCTGCCAGCAGCTGAGAACGCGGTCGGCATAGTGCGCCTGGATCCAGCTCTTGAGGAACCGCGTCGGAACCGAAAGGCGGACACTCTCCTGCTGCACGCCCTCCAGGTCCATCCGTGCAAACCAGCTTGTATAGACGTCCTCGCCCACGGTCGAACGTAACCGGCCCTTCACGCGTGTCCAACGATCCTGTTCGATATTTGCCATTGCCAGACGACTTTTCTCAAAGAGGGAATGAAGGGGTGAAATCGCCGTGCGGGCTTGCGCGCGCGGCGCGACCCCAAGCGAAGCTTCATCTTCAGCCATAGACCGGCCGTTCGGCGGAATGCCTTCAGTCGAGCCAGTCAGGTTGGAAAGGGAAGCCTCTAGCGAGGTCAGCGCCTACTCGACGGTCTGTCCGGAGTGCGCTCGCGAGGCCGGGCTAAGGCGACGTCCAGTATGGCATCGTTTGAGAATCGCATTTGACCGAATGTCGCGATGATTCCGTAACGCATGCAACCTCCCCATCTCGCCGCGATGATCCACGGCAAGTTGTCGCCACAAATGGGTACCAAATTCAGACCGCCGCGCCCGAACATCGATGGTTCGGTTGCGACGCCGCTTCGTTTGGCCCGCTCTTCAAAAAGACCGCCACTGGCTCCGCCTTCTGCGCGATGTTCGGGATGGCCGGTGCGTATGTCTCTTGTTCGAAGTGAGCGAGACATCATGCCGCGCTTGAGAAATTTCGACACAGGCCAACATCCCCCATATTGCTATGAGGCTCGATCCGACAGTCGCTTGGAAAGCATCGCCAACGTGCACACCGCCGCCGATTTGCACATCCGCCCCGTAATCTCAAACCGCGCTGGTCTGAAGAGTCGTGGGCGCCGCGAAGGTCTCTAGAGATACATCATGCCTTGTTTCCCGCAACGGAAATGATTCGATCCGGGTAGCCGAGAAAATAGCTTCGCATTCGCGAAATCAGGCAGCGGATTTTTTGGAGCGCGACAAGGTTTTGAATCTGTGCGGAGATTCGAAATGCCGCAACGTCGTCATATTTCTCATATTCGCCCAAAATAAATTCATAAAATGGTTACGTTTGAGCGAGGCGGGAGCGAGTTTTTCAACAACGCGCCGCCACTATGCCGATAAGTGACTACGCAAGCGCGTTTTTTTTTGATCATCGCGACAGGGTAACCCTGCGGCTTTTTTAAGATGCGTGCACGCTGTCGCGATTGCTATCTCCAATACGCGGCGGACCGAGAACAGCATCGCTTTCGCCTTGGCCGGCGCGGACTTCTTAAGCCCCGCGAGTTGCATAGCGCGGGTAGAAACGCGGCTTTTCTAAAACGTGTGCACGCTGTCGTGACTGCTGTTTCCGATACGCGATCGATTCAGAACGTGCATCGCTTTCGCCTTGGCCGGCGCGGACTTCTTAAGCCCCGCGAGTTGCATAGCGTTTGTAAAAATACGGGCCGCGCGAGAATTCGTTTCTTCCGTGCGACGCGCTCTATCTTCCCTGCAAAGTGCGAAGCGCAGCGACCACAAATAGAAAAAGCCCGGCGCTGCCGGGCTTTTTTTTAAGGGCCATGCTTCGATCATTTCATTTTGAAAGCTTGGCGATCTGATGCGCAAGCCGCGAGACCTTACGGCTCGCATTGTTCTTGTGAATGATGTTTCGCTGCGCAGCCTGCATCAGTTCCGGTTCCGCGCGCGTCATCGCTTTCAGCGCGGCATCACGGTCACCGCTCTTGATCGCCTCTTCAACCGTACGGACCGCGCCGCGCATCTGGGTGCGACGTGATTTGTTGATAATGGTGCGGCGGGCAATCTTGCGCGTCGCCTTCTTGGCGGAACTGGTATTGGCCATCTTCCCGGTCATCCTTCGGCGTTGACCAATCGCTTGTCGGGTCGGGCCTGAGCATGCCGGCCGTTCAACGCGTGATCGACGCTATCGTGTTTCGACGCTATCGTGTTTTCAGGTGCCTCTGAGAATGCCGTTGCTCTGGAAGCGAAACATGCTCACACGACATGCTCGCATCACGGCGCCGCTCAAAGTACAGCGGCGGCGGGATTGCGCCCGCCGCCATTCGCCCATCTTATAGAGGGCGGGTTTTGCAGCGTCAACGCCTTCCCACGCCCCCCGACGGCCCGCAAGCCCGCATTGAAAGGCCCTTCAAGGCGCTGATGAGGTTGAATTTCCCCTGCCGCCCCGGTAATGGCTGGCTGTGTTTTCGGGCGCCGACAGGCATAGGGTGACGCATGATCCGCGGCTTTTTCCGACTGGTCGGCCTGCTGCTGCTGGCCGGCGGATTTGTCTTCATGGTCTACGACGGAGCGCGCTGGGTCGCGGATCAGACGCTGCGGTTCACCCAGTTTGGTCAATTCTGGAACGATATCCATCAATCCAGCCAGCAGGCATTCCGGGCCTGGGTGGAAAGCCATGCGCCCTGGTTGTGGACCAGCGTCATCAAAATCGTCCTGGACCAGCCGGTTTTTGCCGTGATGGGCCTTTTGGGTATTCTGCTGATGCTGCTGTTCCGGCCGCGCAAGCCGTTGATCGGCTACTCGCGGAACTGACCGGGGTCGCGTCACCGGATTTGCCGTTGAGCGGTCCGGCCGAGCGGGGCTGCCGGGACCCCCGGAAGACATGTATAAGTGGCCGGCAAGGGGCGCATTTTGTCGCCGCGAGTTCGAATTCAATCCGCCGGGAGGTAGATCATGTTGTTCATGCGCAAAACCACCGCGTTGCCGAGCGCAGCCGAGGCGCTGCCTGGCCGTGCCCAATCCATTCCCACCGCAACCAGCCATTATGTGAACGGTCATCGGCTGCAGCCGCCCTATCCTGCAGGCCTGGAGCAGGCAGTGTTCGGGCTCGGCTGCTTCTGGGGCGCGGAACGTAAGTTCTGGGAACTCGGCGACGGCATCTATGCCACCGCCGTGGGCTATGCCGGCGGCCACACCCGAAACCCTACTTACGAGGAGGTTTGTTCCGGCCGCACCGGCCATACCGAAGTGGTGCTGGTGGTGTTCGACCCGAAAAAGATCCCCTACGATCAGTTGCTGAAGATTTTCTGGGAAAGTCATAACCCGACCCAGGGCATGCGTCAGGGCAATGACGTCGGGACCCAATATCGTTCCGCGATCTACACCTTCAGTGACTCGCAGCGCAAAGCCGCCGGCGCTTCCAGCGCGGCCTATCAAAAGGCGTTGGCGGTAAAGGGTCTGGGCACCATCACCACGGAGATCGCGCCGGCCGGCGAGTTCTATTTCGCCGAGGACTACCATCAGCAATATCTGGCCAAGAATCCGGCCGGCTATTGCGGGCTTGGCGGCACCGGGGTGGCCTGCCCGGTTGGCGTCAGCGCCTGATCGCCTCGCGCGGCGCGGAAAGCCGATTTTCGGTACTTCCGCAGCGCATCGGGACAACGGTCCGTTAACCATAACCGATACAATACTGCAGCCACGAAGAGGGATGGCTCCGGTGTGGGTAGTGCGCGCGTTTCGATTGCCGATCATTGCCGCAATGGGCGCGCTCGCTCTGTCGGGCTGCATGCACACGTCCGCGCCAGTCGCGGCGGCGCAGCCGCCAGTCGATCTCGACGCCGTGGCATACAGTCAGCCGCCGAATTCGGCGCGAGCCGGCGTTGTCGCATCGCCGTCCGGCATCGCGGATTCCGGTGGCGCGCTCAGCGCGCTTCGCAAGAGCTTTGCCGTAGCGCAGCAGCGATCCTATGCGCCGGCCCCGGCCAATTATGCGGTCGCGCCGATGGCTGCGGTCAATGACGCGGCCTATCGGCTCGATGCCGGCGACAAGTTGCGGGTCGTGGTTTACGGTCAGGACGGCATCACCAACACTTACGCGCTCGATGCCGGCGGCTCGATCACCATGCCGCTGATCGGCGCAGTGCCCGCGCGCGGGCGAACCACCGCGGGCCTGGCTGCGGAGATCAGCGCCAGACTGCGCCACGGCTTCATCCGCGAGCCGTCGGTGGCGGTGGAGATCGAGGTCTACAGGCCGTTCTTCATCCTCGGCGAAGTCGCGGCTCCCGGCCAGTATCCTTATGTTCCGAATATGAGCGTGGAGAGTGCGGTAGCGATCGCCGGCGGATTTTCGCCGCGCGCCCGTCGCGACCGGGTGACGCTGACTCATAGCGATGACGCCGGTTCGATGCGCACGGTAGTGCCGCTCGGCACCGCGCTCAGCCCTGGCGACACCGTCGTGGTCGGCGAACGCTGGTTCTGACGCGGGTCATTGCGAAGAAGAGTGCAGCGTGGCTGCTATTGCCACATCCAATTATGGCCCCAATCGCCCTTCCAGGCGGCCAGCCTGCCCTTGCGGAATTGCAGATAGAGCCGGTGGCGCTGGGGAAACAGGCCGCTGCCGCCGATGTCGCGGGACGCCAGGTAGATTTCATCGCCCGGGCGTCCGCTGATGTAGTTCAGCGGCGTGCCCAGCGCGCGCGCGGTGTCCTCCAGGTCCATCCCGAACGCCAGCGGCACATTGTTCGACAGCGTCGCGGTAAAGGGCGACGAGCGCGACGCCCCTGCCGGCGCAAATGACTCGGCGCGCGCAGGCCCAAGGCGCGAGATCAAACACGCGACGGCGATGACGAGCAGCAAGGATGCGCTCAACGACGGCCGTTTCATGACGCGACCCGCCTTTCCAGGGCGCCGCCCGGCGGCAGCCCATCGACAGCGGAGCCCTCGCCATGGAACTCACAATAAATCTTGATCCCGTCCCGATCGATTTTTGGCATCGCGGTTATCTGCAAGAACTCCAGAGCAGCCCATCCTAGCGCAATCTGGAGCGCGAAGGGAATTGTCCAGCTGCGAAAGCGGCGCTCGCCGCGCCGGTCGATGGGCCCTTACCCCTGCGCTTACGAAAAGTCATTGCCGCAACGCACAATGCCAATAGTAACTTTATTGGCGCGCCCGATTCCAAATGGCATTGCCTCCCGCGCAGAACCCGATCATTGTGCCGCACAGGGTCGGCATCAGCCCGGTGGATGCCAGACCGTCAACCAAATGTGAGTTGCCGCCGTAAGCGGGATCATGCACCGGCAGGGGAAGAGAAAATGCCTACTCTCAATATCAACGGACGGAATATGTCCGTCGAAGCGGCGCCCGATACGCCGCTGCTCTGGGCCATTCGCGAACAATTGCAGATGACCGGTACCAAATTCGGCTGCGGCGCCGGCCTGTGCGGCGCCTGCACGGTGCATCTCAATGGCGAAGCGGTGCGATCCTGCCAGACGTCGCTGAGCGACGCCGCCGGCAAGAAGATCACCACCATCGAAGGCCTCAGCGCCAAGGGCGACCATCCGCTGCAGAAGGCATGGATTGCCGAGCAGGTTCCGCAATGCGGCTACTGCCAATCCGGGCAGATCATGCAGGCAGCCTCGCTGCTCGCCAAGAACTCAAATCCGACCAGGGAAGAAGTCGTGGCGCACATGGATGGCAATCTCTGCCGCTGCATGACCTATTCGCGCATCCAGAAGGCGATCATGCGCGCAGCTTCCGAAATTCGCACCGCGTCCAACGCGGGCAACGAGCGGAGGGCAACATGAATACGCACGTGAACTTCACACAGAGCAAGCCGGCCGATCTCAGCCGCCGCTCGTTCCTCGTCGGGTCCGCCGCCGCGGGTCTCGCGCTCGGCTATTCCGCCGTCCCCGGTCTGCTCGGCGCCGATCAGGCGTTCGCCGCAACAGCCAATTTCGATCCCAGCGTCTGGTACTCGATCGCGCCGGACGGGATTGTCACCGTGACCTGCGGCAAGGCCGACATGGGCCAGCACATCGGCTCGACCATGGCGCAGATCATTTCCGAAGAGCTCGGCGCGAACTGGAAGGACGTGAGGCTTCAACTCGCCTCCAACGATCCGAAGTTCAACGACCCCGTGCTCGGCGCGCAGATTACCGGCGGCAGCTGGAGCACCATGATGAACTTCGATGCGATGAGCCGCGCGGGTGCGGCGGGTCGCATCGCGCTGACGGAAGCCGCGGCCGCCGCGATGGGCGCGCCTGGCGACGAACTGTTGGTCAGGGACTCCGTGATCAGCCATCCGAAGTCGAAGAAGTCGATGACGTTTGCGGAGATCGTCAAGAGCGGCAAGATCACCAAGACGTTTACCCCGGATGAACTCAAGGCGATCAAGCTCAAGACGCCGGATCAATACACCATGATCGGGGTCTCGGTGCCGCAGCTCGATATTCCCTCCAAGACCAACGGCACGGCCAAATACGGCATCGACGTCATGCTGCCGGGCATGGCCTATGGCCGGATCGTCACGCCCCCGGTGCGCTATGGCGCCACGGTCAAATCGGTCGACGACAGCGAGGCCAAGAAGGTGCCGGGCTTCATCAAGGCCGTCATCCTCGACGACAAGACCGCGACCACGAGCGGTTGGGTGGTGGCGGTGGCCAACACCTATGCCAATGCCATCAAGGCGGCGGATGCTCTCAAGGTGACCTACGACAGCGGACCGAACGCCAAACTGTCGAGCGACTCCCTGCTCGACGAAGCCAGGCGGTTGCAGGCGCTCGACGATTCCGGGCTGTTCTTCGTCAAGGATGGCGATACCGCCGCGGCATTCGGCACTGCGGCGAAGGTGATGGAGGCAGAGTACACCACCAACATCAACATCCACGCGCCGCTGGAGCCGATGAACGCCACGGCCGAACAGAAGGGCGATATCTGGCACCTCTATTCCGGCAACCAGTTCGCGACGCGCTCCGGCGCGATCGCGGCGGGGGCGGCCGGCGTCGATCCCAAATACGTCGTGATGCACCAGATGTTTCTGGGCGGAGGCTTCGGCCGCCGTCTCGACGCCGACATGATGGTGCCGGCGGTGCAGGCGGCCAAGGCCGTCGGCAAACCGGTCAAGGTCATCTATTCGCGCCAGAACGACATGACCATGGACTTCTCGCGTCCGCTGACGTTCCAGAAGGTCAAGGCCGGTCTGGACGGCGACGGCAAGCTCGTTGCGCTCAATCACGACGTGGTCTCGGCATGGCCGACCAAGCGCTGGGGAATCCCTGATTTCCTGTCGCCATCGGTCGACAAGAAAGGGGCGCTCGATGCGTTCACGGTGAACGGCGCGGACTTCTTCTATTCCGTGCCCAATCACAACGTCCGCGCCATCCTCAACGAGATGGCGCACAACGCCACTCCTTCGGGTCAGTTGCGGTCGGTCGCACCGGGCTGGACCTTCTGGGCGGTCGAGAGCATGGTCGATGAAATCGCCCATGCGGTCGGCAAGGATCCGGCGCAGTACCGGATCGACATGCTCGACGGCAAGGGCGCCAATGCCGGTGGCGCGCAACGTCTGCGCAACACCCTGCTCGCGGCCATGGGCATGTCCGGCTACGGCACCAAGCAACTGCCCAAAGGCGAAGGCATGGGCGTTGCCTGCGTCTCGTCCCAGGAACGGGCAACGGCAAGCTGGACCGCCTGCGTGGCCCATGTCGCGGTGGCGCCGTCCGGTGAGGTCAAGGTCAAGAAACTGACCGTGGCCACCGACGTCGGCACCCAGGTGCATCCCGACAATATCCGGGCCCAGGTCGAGGGCGCGGCGTTGTGGGGTCTTTCGCTGGCGATGTACGAGAAGGCGACCCTGAAGGACGGCGGCATCGAGCAGACCAACTTCGACACCTACACGCCGCTGCGCATGAGCCAGCTGCCGGAAGTATCCGTCAGCGTCATCGCCAACGGCGAAAAAGCCACCGGCGTCGGCGAGCCGGCGGTGACGGTGATCGCGCCCGCGCTCGGCAACGCGATCTTCAATGCCTGCGGCGCCCGCGTCCGCGCGCTGCCGATCACGGCTGACGCCGTGAAGGCAGCGATGAACAAGGCCTAGCCCGAGCCGCGGCTGACGCCATCATGACGGTCCGCCGGAGGCTTCCTCCGGCGGATTTTTTTTGCTTGCAATCCGCTACCCCAGCATCTTGCGCAGTTCCGTCTTCGCGACCTTCTCCAGCG
>NZ_JBEKXH010000022.1:0-28843 GCF_049512235.1 Bradyrhizobium sp. | reverse complement strand
GTGGTGTGCACGGCGGCCCAGGACAGCGCGATGGTCACGGTCGCCAGCGTCAGTTCCGGCACGCTGCGCTGCGAGGCGCCGAGTTCGAATACGATCGCGGCGATGCTGGCGAAGGCGCCGAGCGCGGTCACCAGCAGGATCAGAAAGCGGCCATCGTCCTGCAGCACCGCTTTGCGCCGGATAAGCTGATGCCCGCTGCCCAGCATCATGGTGTAGACGAGCAAGAGATAGATCGCGATGAAGATGTCCCAGCTGATCAGCAGGCGGGTCGCGAGGCGCAGCGCGCCGGGCAGGAAAAAGAACGCGAGACAGGCGATCGTCAAGGCAATGAAGGTGCGCGGCCGCGCATAAACCACGCGGACCGGCCGGGACATTTGGCGGAAGCGTACAAGAGCGGGATCGTCGGTTGCCTTGTCCGCCATCTCAGGCTTTCAATTCTTGCGCTCGGCAACGAAGCGCGCCGCGGCGCGCAGCACGTCTCCCCGGTGGCCGAAGATCGAAAGCGCGGCATCGGCGCGCGCCAACAGATCGCGCACGCGCTGCCTCGCGCCGTCGATCCCGAGCTGGGTGACGAAGGTGGTCTTGCCGAGCGCTGCGTCCTGCCCGGTCTGCTTGCCAAGCGCTAAGGCGTCGCCCTCGACGTCGAGCAGATCGTCGGCAATCTGGAAGGCCTCGCCGAGGGCGCGGCCGTAATCGTCCAGCGCCTGGTATTCCCGTGGCGAGGACTGCCCGAGCAGCGCGCCGGCGATGCAGCCATAGCGCAACAGCGCGCCGGTCTTCATCTGCTGCAGCCGCGC
This sequence comes from Bradyrhizobium sp., assembly GCF_049512235.1. Lineage (GTDB taxonomy): Bacteria > Pseudomonadota > Alphaproteobacteria > Rhizobiales > Xanthobacteraceae > Bradyrhizobium. The sequence goes on along the minus strand of NZ_JBEKXH010000022.1, from coordinate 28,046 downwards.
CACGTCGACCGGCTCGCGGTCGCCGAACCGGCCTTCGCCGGCGAGGTCGAGCATCTGGCCGCCGGCCATGCCGCCGACGCCCGAGGCCCGCGCCAGCGCCCGGGTCAAGGCCAGGCGCACGCTGGCCTCGGGGTGAATCTCGTCGCGGGTGACGATGTCGAAGGCGAGCGTCAGCAAGGCATCGCCGGCGAGGATCGCGGTGGCGTCGTCATAGGCCTTGTGCAGCGTCGGCCGGCCGCGGCGCAAGTCGCTGTTGTCCATCGCCGGCAGGTCGTCGTGAACGAGCGAATAGCAGTGGATGCATTCGAGCGCCGCCCCGGCCAACAGCGCGGCCTCGCGCGCGACCCCGAACACGGCGGAGCTCTCGACCACCAGAAATGGCCGCAGCCGTTTTCCGCCGCCGAGGCTGCAATAGCGCATCGCCTCGATCAGCCGCTTCGGCCGCGCGATTTCGCCGGGCCAGAGGCTGTCGGACAGAAGCTTCCCCAAAAGGGCCTCGGTGTCCTCCGCGGTCTGGTCCAGTCGGTGCGCAAAGTCCGATAGTGCAGGGCCGGTCGTCATCAAAAGCTGCTCCAGGTCAAGTTGGCCGGGACAATCGGTTATGGCACCGGCTTCGTCAATTCCGCCGTCGGGATTCCCTAACGCCTTAAAACTGCGAATAAAAGCCGGAACGATCCGGGGATGCCGGCGGTTCGTCCGCAACCTGCCCGCGGCGGGACCATTTTTTTCAGCCCGGGGGGTATTGCCGTCGGAGAAGGAAAGGGCGCTCCGCCGGCGCATTGCGCGTATTCTGTTCGCAAAACCGGTGTCGACAACTCCGCGCAATTTGCGCCCAGCCAGAAATATCAGATTTTGCGGATTGCCAGAAATCTACTGCTGATCGTGCTCGCGGTGCTGTTGCTGCCCTATCTGCTGGCGCCGCTGTATCGTGGCGGCCATCCGGTCTCGACGCTGATGGCCTGGCGCTGGCTGACGGGCGCGCCGGTGTTGCGGCATTGGATCGATTTCAGCGCGATTTCACCGGCGCTGCCGCGCGCGGTGGTTGGAGCCGAAGATGCGCAATTCTGCAGCCATCACGGCATCGACTGGCACGCGTTGCGCGAAGTGATCGACGACGCGGAAGAAGACGGTGAGGTGACCCGCGGCGGTTCGACCATCACCCAGCAGGTGGCGAAGAACCTGTTTCTGTGGCCGGGCCGCAGCGTGATCCGCAAGGCGCTCGAATTGCCGCTCGCGCTGTGGATCGATCTGGTGCTGCCCAAGCAGCGCATCCTGGAAATCTATCTCAACATTGCCGAGCTCGGGCCGTCCGGCCAGTTCGGCGCGGAAGCCGGCGCCATTTACGCCTTCAGCCGGCCGGCCTCGAGCCTGTCGCCCCGGGAGGCGGCCTTGCTGGCGGCAATCCTGCCCAATCCGCATCAGCGCAGCGCCCGCAATCCCGGCCCTGGCGTGCGCCGGCTGGCCGGGACCTATATGGCGCGCGCGCAGGCGCCGGAATTGCAGCGCTGCTGGCATGACAATCGCGCCTTTTGAGCCATTTTGGCAGATTTTGAACCTCGAGCCTGACCGGTTCTGATCGCATCTGAACCGGGCTCTAGCTTTTTGTTTTGACGCGTTTTCTTCCCGCGAACCGGTCCCCACTTCGCTCGAAAACGCTCTAGCATTGCGCGACCCCATCCTCTATAAGCGCGGCCTTATCGGCATCTCAGCTTGCGCCAAAAGCGCTTCAGCCGTCCGGCTCGGACGATGCCTCCGCCACCCCCCAGAGGACACCGACATGGCCGTTCCCCGAAGAAAAACATCGCCCTCGCGGCGTGGCATGCGCCGCTCCGCGGATGCCCTGGTCAAGCCGACCTATGCCGAAGACAAGGATTCCGGCGAATTGCGGCGGCCGCACCACCTCGACTTGAAGACCGGCATGTACAAGGGCCGCCAGGTCCTGAAGACCAAGAAGGAATCGTGAAACGGCGGGCGGGGCGGGTCCTCGCCCGGTATTGGCCGCCGCTGGCGCGCCGCTCAATACCCGGGCAGCCGAAATCAGATGCCCGCCATCGGCTGGTGTCCCGGGCGCCAGCAACCTCAGGGATAGGGCGAATGGGACATAGGCTAGAATTGTCGCAATCTGCCTTGATTGCCTGAATTCGGCCATCGAGTGAGGCAACGAGTGAAGAAAGACGTTGGCTTAACCCGGGGTTGGTTCGGGAATGCCCTGGTTCTCCTGCTTGAAAAGTGAAGGCCTCGCCGATGCCCATGGTCGGTTTTCCGCTGCTCCTGATCCCGATCGCGATCTACAACATGATCGTCTTCCTGATGCCCGGCGTCACCATGGTCGAACCGATCGCGAAGCTGACGCTGATGTCCGGCGCCGAATGGCCACTGACCCTGAGCGACATGCTGCTGGCGCTCGCAATTGTGCTGTTGATGTTTGAGGTCATCAAGGGCGCACGTCCGGGAGCGAAATACCTCACCGATCATCTGTTATCGCTGATCGTGTTCGGCGCCGCGGCCGCCGAATTTGTCCAGTGGTCGCGATTTGGCAACTCGACTTTTTTCCTGCTGGCCTTGCTCGCGTTGGTGGATTTCCTGTCCGGCATCGCGTTGCGCACGCGGCGCGGAAAGATGGCGGCGGACGCGGGGGCTGGCCATCGGAACATGGCCCAAACCGCGACCGAACCGCAATTTGAACCTGCCCCCGCGCCGGCACCCGCAGCTGCGCCAGCGGTGCAGGCAGCGGCCTCGGTCGCCGAAGCCGTGCTTTTGGATCGCCCTGAACCGAAATTCATGCCTGCCGCCGAGGTCACGCCGGGCGGACCCTCGCCGCAGGTTTTCTCCCCGGGCCTGCAGCCGGTCGATGGCTTTCTGCCCTCGACCGACTCGCCGCCACGTTGACGTTTTTGTCAGATGATTTGGCGCATCCGGATGCCCACGCGGGGGACCTGACGCCGGTGCGTTTGGTAAGCGATCTCGGCATCGGCGGGCGTCGCCCGCCGGAGGTTGCGCGTTTGCGGAGCGTGCTCGGCGGTAGCGATCAGGTGGGTAACAAAATCCGCCCGTGACAGTTGCCGGTCCGGCACGCGCCGCCCATCTATGGTCGGCATCACCGGCACCAGCGCGACGCAGGCAGGCTTAACGTGGGGAGGCTCGACGCAGTCATGCTTGGCATCAAGGACACCGTCATCTGCGACCTGTTGTGATCGACCGGGACTTGACATTGTAAATCGAGATCCAGTTCAACTGTTGCGTTTTGGGACGTCGCGCCGCTTTAGCGATTCACCGTCGCAAGGGTCATGCCGGCTCCCGGGTTTGGTTTCTTTGCGCTGCGCAAACGGCGCCCGTCCGACCGCTGCGTCGTGCGTTTTCCGGCAGGCTGGACCCCGGTAGGCTGGACCGGGCCGGTGCGAGGAAATTGCTCTAGTTAACGAGTTGCGTGTAGACTGACCGCCAAACCGATGCTCACTTTTGCGCCATATGCGCTGGCCCGACGCAAAAGCGGCACTATGCCTGAGGTAGAAGAAGTTCCCTGCAGTGTGCCGAAACGAGGCGCCCGTGACATCTGTTCTTCCGCAAGTTTCGACCATCCTGGCTTCGCTTGGCCAAGCCGCCTTTGTTTGGGACATCGCAACGGATGCGATCGCCTGGAGCGATGATCTGGCCGAGGTCTTTCCTGATATCCCCGCGGCGTCGCTGCAGAGCGGCGCGGAGTTTGCAAAGCTGATCGAGCCGGACCGCGCCGTCCGATCCAATGCGCTCAGCCAGTCGCCGCCGCTCCGCCAGGGTGAAGGGGCGCGCTACCGCATCGAATATGGCATGCGCACCAGCACCTCCAATCCGGTGCGCTGGATCGAGGAAGCCGGCGCCTGGTTCGCCGGCGCCGACGGCCGGCCCGCACGGGTCCAGGGCATCGTCCGCGTCAACAACGAAAGTCACGCCCGCGACGAGCAATTGTTGAAGCTGTCGCGGCACGACCCGCTGACCGGCGAACTCAACCGTACGCATCTGGTCGCCGCGCTGGCCGAGGCGGTCGAGGAAGCCGTGCGCTTCAGAGCATCCTGCGTATTCATGCTGATCGGCATTGATCATCTGGCGCGCATCAACGACGCCTTCGGCTTCGACGTCGCGGACGCGGTGATCTCCGAAGTGGCCCGACGCATTCGTTCGCGAATGCGCGGCGGCGACGTGCTTGGCCGGTTCTCCGGTAATAAATTCGGGCTGATCCTGAAGAATTGCAGCGTCGAGGATATGAATGCCGCCGCAGAGCGGTTTCTGGCCGGGATTCGCGATGACGTCGTGCCGACCCAATCGGGTCCGGTCTTGGTCACCGTCTCGATCGGCGCGGTCAGCCTGCCGCGCTATGCGCGCAGCGCCGACGAGGCGATTAATCGCGCCCACGAAACGCTCGATATGGCCAAGCGCCGCCGCGCCGGCTCATTTTCATTGTGGCGTCCGAATGTCGAGCGCGACGCCCAGCGCCGCGTCAATATCCGCGTCACCGACAAGATCGTCACCGCGCTCAACGAGCGCCGGATCGTGATGGCGTTCGAACCGGTGGTGCAAGCGCTCTCGCGTGAGGTGGCGTTCTACGAGTGCCTGGTCCGGATGGAGCAGCATGACGGACAGGTTCTGCTGGCGCCGGACATCGTTCCGGTCGCAGAAAAGCTCGGCCTGATTCGCCTGGTCGATCATCGCGTGCTCGAACTGGCGGTGGGCGAACTGACGGAGCAGCCAGGCGTGCAGCTCAGCCTCAATATCTCGCCCGACACCACGATGGACCCGGATTGGTGGGCTTCCATTGAATCGCTGCTGCGCGCGCATCCCGGCGTGGCCGAGCGGCTGATCGTCGAAATCACCGAAACGGTTGCGATCCGGGACATCGATGACGTCCGCGGCTTTGTCACGCGGCTGAAGAACTTCGGCTGCCGGATTGCGATCGACGATTTCGGTGCCGGCTACACCTCGTTCCGGAACCTGCGCAAGCTCGGCGTCGATATCGTCAAGATCGATGGCGCCTTCGTCCAGAACATCGCGCACTCCGCCGACGATCGCGCCTTCGTGCAGACGCTGATCGATCTGGCCCGCCGGTTGGGTATCAAGACCGTCGCCGAATGGGTCCAGGACGAGGCATCCGCCCTGATGCTGCGCGACTGGGGCTGCGACTATATCCAGGGGCGGCTGATCGGACTTGCCTCGTCGCAGCGGCCCTGGCAGACGCCGACCGAGGCGGTGGTTCCGGCGGCGGGTTGAAAGAGCCAATAGCCCAGCGTCTTCCCGGCGAGCGCCAGGACCCATACGCCGTCCCATCGGTTGGATAATGTTGGTAGAGAACCTTCCGCGCCAATCAAAGCTGCCGGTTATGGGTCCCGGCGTTCGCCGGGACGACTGGGGAAGAGGTGCCGCAGCGCGCCTAGTCTTCCTTCTTCGTCTCTTTCGACATGCGTTCGAGACGCTCCTGCATGTCTTTCATCTGACGGCGCAGATCGTCGATGTTGTCTTCTTCCGGCGCGGGTTCGGGGGCTATTTCCGGCTCGGACACGTTGGAGGTTCCACCGCGCGGCGGCACGAACGGCTTGAACATCGAGAAGGTCTGCTGGAACAATTCCATGTTGCGGCGCACGTGTTCTTCCAACGGCGCGAACGGCGTACCGCTGAAGGTATTGGTCAGCTGCTTGCGGAATTTTTCCTGCTCGCGCGTCAGCGTGTCGATCGCCTGTTCGAGATATTTCGGCACCACCATCTGCATGCTGTCGCCGTAGAATCTGATCAGCTGACGCAGGAACGTGGTCGGCAGCAAATTTTGTCCGGCCTTGTTTTCCTGCTCGAAGATGATCTGCGCCAGCACCGAGCGGGTAATATCGTCGCCGGTCTTGGCGTCATAGACCAGGAAGTCCTCACCCTCTTTCACCATCGCCGCGAGGTCCTCGAGCGTCACATAGGAACTGGTGCCGGTATTATAGAGCCGCCGGTTAGCGTATTTCTTGATCGTGGTGGGTTGGTCTGATTTCGCCATGGTCACTCATGCACACGGAGGACAAGGAGCCCGACGGCGTCGCCGGCGGGCTGACGGGCAGCGTTTACAGTAAAGTAAGCATTTTCAATGCGCTCCGGCTACCTTTTTGTGCGTTAAGGTTAATTACAACGCACGGGCGATGCCCGGGAAAGTGCCAAGAGCCCGATTTTTAGGTGCGCCACCGCGATATTTTGTCCTGCGGCCGTTGACATGCCTCAACGTCGTTAACAGGATAAGGTGAGAGAGACAGGCCCGCCATCCCGCCGCTCGTCAACCAAGATCCCTCAAGCCCAGGAGATATCCATGACAGACGATGTCGTCATCGTCAGCGCCGCCCGCACCCCGGTCGGAAGCTTCAACGGCGTGTTCGCCACCATGCCGGCCCACGATCTCGGCGCCGTCGCCATCAAGGCCGCGCTGCAGCGTGCAGGCATCGAGCCGGGCCGTGTTTCCGAGGTGATCATGGGCCAGATCCTGACCGCGGCGCAGGGCCAGAACCCGGCCCGTCAGGCCTCGATCGCCGCCGGCATCCCGGTGGAAAGCCCTGCCTGGGGCGTCAATCAACTCTGCGGCTCGGGCCTGCGCACGGTGGCGCTGGGCTATCAGGCGCTGCTCAACGGCGATGCCGAAATCGTGGTCGCCGGCGGTCAGGAATCGATGAGCATGGCCCCGCACGCGCAATATCTGCGCGGCGGCGTCAAGATGGGGCCGGTGGAATTTGTCGACACCATGATCAAGGACGGGTTGTGGGATGCCTTCAATGGCTACCACATGGGCAACACCGCCGAGAACGTCGCCCGCCAATATCAGATCACCCGCGCGCAGCAGGACGAGTTCGCCGTCGCCTCCCAGAACAAGACCGAGGCGGCGCAGAAGGCGGGCAAGTTCAAGGACGAGATCGTTCCGGTCACCATCAAATCCCGCAAGGGCGACATTGTCGTCGATACCGACGAATTTCCGCGGCACGGTGCCACTCTCGAGGCCATGGCCAAACTCAGGCCGGCGTTCGAGAAAGACGGCACCGTCACCGCCGGCAGCGCCTCCGGCATCAATGACGGCGCGGCCGCGGTGGTGCTGATGACCGCAAAGCAGGCGGCCAAGGAAGGCAGGACCGTGCTTGGGCGCATCGTGTCGTGGGGCCAGGCCGGCGTCGATCCCAAGATCATGGGCACCGGGCCGATCCCGGCGTCGCGCACGGCATTGAAGAAGGCCGGCTGGAGCGTCGGCGATCTCGACCTGATCGAGGCCAACGAGGCTTTTGCGGCCCAGGCCTGCGCGGTCAATAAGGACCTGGGCTGGGATACCTCCAAGGTCAACGTCAATGGCGGCGCCATCGCGATTGGCCACCCGGTCGGCGCCTCCGGCGCGCGGGTGCTGGTGACGCTGCTGCATGAGATGCAGAAGCGCGACGCCAAGAAGGGCCTTGCCACGCTGTGCATTGGCGGCGGCATGGGTATCGCCATGTGCATCGCACGCGACTAAACCGGCGGCGGCCGATACGATGCGGGATGAAAAAATCGGCCCGCAACCGCAGCGGGGCAAGCTGGAGAACGCCCGGTGTTCACGCCGGGCGTTTTATTTCTTGATGTTGGTCAAGCGGCCCGCTTTATTCGACGCTACAAAAAGCATGACTTCAAAAGTGACCCAAGGGAAGGATTCGACATGGCACGTGTTGCATTGGTAACGGGCGGAACGCGGGGTATCGGGGCGGCGATCAGCAAGGCGCTGAAGGCGGCCGGCTATCAGGTCGCAGCCAACTACGGCGGCAACGACGCGGCGGCAGAGAAGTTCAACGCCGAGACCGGCATTCCCGTCTTCAAATGGGACGTCAGTTCATTCGATGCCTGCGCCGCTGGCGTCAAAAAGGTGGAGGCCGAGGTCGGCCCGGTCGATGTGCTGATTAACAATGCCGGCATCACCAGGGATGGCGCCTTCCACAAGATGACGGTCGAGCAGTGGAACGCGGTCATCAACACCAATCTCGGTTCGCTGTTCAACATGACGCGCCAGGTCATCGAGGGTATGCGGGCCCGCAAATTCGGCCGCGTCGTCAACATCTCCTCGATCAATGGTCAGAAGGGCCAGTTCGGCCAGGTCAATTATTCGGCGGCAAAGGCCGGCGATATCGGCTTCACCAAGGCCTTGGCGCTGGAGAATGCCAAGACCGGCATCACGGTGAATGCGATCTGCCCGGGTTATATCAACACCGAGATGGTGCAGGCAGTGCCCAAGGACGTATTGGAAAAGAGCATCCTGCCGTTGATTCCGGTTGGCAGGCTCGGCGAGCCCGAGGAAATTGCCCGCGCCGTGGTGTTCCTCGCCGCCGACGATGCGGGCGCGATGACCGGCTCGACGCTCTCGGTCAACGGCGGTCAATACATGGTGTAATTGTTTCGTCGTCAGTTTCGCTGCCGCGAGTTATTGGTGGGCACGCCATCGAGTCGCGCATTGGCGCAACTTGATGGCTTTGCCGACCCTACGAAATTCACGCTGGCTCCCACCCGTTCGGCGCCAGCTCGAATTTCGTAAAATCGAATCCCGGCGCGACGGTGCAACCGACCAGCGTCCAGTCGCCGGTGGTTGCGGCAGCTTGCCAGGCGCACGCGGGCACAATGGCCTGCGGTATCTCTCCCGCGGCGAGATCGGGGCCGAGCCTGACGCTGCGCTGGCAGCTCAGATCTGCGATCTGCAAGTTCAGCGCGTGACCTGCGTAAAAATGCCAGACCTCGACCGCGTCGATGCGATGCCAGTGCGAGCGCTCGCCGCGCGCCAGCAGGAAATAGATCGCGGTCGATCGCGCGCGTCCATCGGCGTCACGGCGGCCGTCGCGAAACGTCTCGCAATAGTGGCCGCCTTCCGGATGCGGCTGTAATGCGAGCCGCGCGATGATATCGGCGGCGGAGGGCGGTAACACCATCAGGATTTGTTTTTCCGTTCGCGCAATTCGCCGAACACTTCCGCCGGACTTCGGCCTTTCAAGCGGACGCTCGCCGCGACCGATGGCTCATCCGCGCGCAGGAACACATTGGCTTTTTTCTCTTCGCCAAGCAGCGCCGGTATCGTCGGCTTGCCCTCGGCGCGCAGCCGCGTCACTTCCTCGGCGCGCGCCCTCAGGGCGGGATTATCGGGCTCGACGGTGAGCGCGAATTTGACGTTGGCGGCAGTATATTCATGGCCGCAATAGAGTTTGAAATCGTCGGGCAAAGCGCGCAGCTTCAACAACGAATCCCACATCATCGGATAGGTGCCTTCGAACACCCTGCCGCAGCCGATCGAGAACAGGGTGTCGGCAGCAAATAGCGCCTTTTCGGCGTCGAAGACGTAGCTGACGTGGTCGAGCGTATGCCCCGGCGTCTCCAGCACCCGCGCCAGCAGGCTGCCGAGCTTCACGACATCGCCCTGGCCGACGCGCAAATCGACATTTGCAATCTTCGTGGACTTGTCGTGCGGGGCAACCACCCGGCACTGGTATTTCTGCTTCAGCTCGGCGACGCCGCCGACATGGTCGCCGTGATGATGAGTGACCAGAATGTCGGTCAGGGTCCAGCCTTCGCGCTGCAGCGCGCTGATAATCGGCGCGGCTTGCGGCGCATCGATCGAGGCGGTCGCGTTGGTCGCGGGGTCGTGGATCAGGTATCCGAAATTATCGGTGAGGCAGGGGAACAGACGAATGTCGGCGGCCATGATATCTCCGTGATCCAGGCGAGCATTGACCGGCAGGGTGCAATCCGTTTGCCGTTGAGGATGCTACTTACTTTTGAACAAGACGCGCGTAGGGTGGCCGCCAAACCGGCTCCCAGTTCTGCGGAACCCGGCGCCGGGCATTGACGCCGGTACGGGTTCGCATAGCCATGAAATATGGCCTTAAGGCCTATAGAGCAATGCAATATTCCGCGCCCCGGGCGGCGCCGCGACGTGTTACATTGGTCGCATGACCATCGATGTCATCGACCTCCGCGATTTCTACTCGCAGCGCCTCGGCATCGTGGCGCGGCGGCTGATCAATCGTGGCATTCACGCGCGCTGGCCCAACGCCGGGGGGCAGCGGGTGCTCGGGCTGGGATATCCCACTCCCTATCTCGGGCTGTTCCGCGAGGACGCGGAGCGTTGCATCGCCTTCATGCCGGCGGCGCAGGGCGTGCTTAAATGGCCGACCGCGCGGCCGACGCTGGCAACGCTGGTCGATGAATTCTCATTGCCGCTGCCGGACGCGGCCGTCGACCGCATCCTGATGGTTCACGCATTGGAGATGTCCGACGATCCGGCCGGGCTGCTGCGCGAGGTGTGGCGGGTTCTGGCGCCGTCCGGCCGCGTGATGGCCGTCATTCCGAACCGGCGCGGGGTCTGGACCCGCACCGATACCACGCCGTTCGGTCACGGCCGGCCCTATTCGCGCTCGCAGATCACGCATTTGCTGCGGCAGACCTGGTTCACGCCGACGGCGTGGGACGAGGCCCTGTTCATGCCGCCGGTCGCCGGCGGCTGGTTCCTGCGCTCCGCCATCGCATGGGAGCGTGTCGGCGCCGCGCTGTCGCTGCCTTTTGCCGGTGTTCATATCGTGGAAGCCACCAAGCAGGTCTATCGTGCGATCCCGGCGCCCCGCGAACGTACGCGACTGATCCCGGCGCTCGAACCTGTGCTGGTGCCGTCGTCATTGCAACGCGATGATCTATTGTAGAGTGGCAAGCCAGCCGGTCGCGCAACTGCGCGGGTCGATGGCGTGCCCACCATACAACACGAAACCTTCGACTATTGGTGCGGTGGGCACGGCGCAAGAGCGCTTGACTCACCCCTGCAAGATTGTGCCGCGTTACTCGTTGCCCGGGTTGAAATCGTCGCCCGGCGCCGGCGCCGGGGCGGTCAGACCTTCGGGGCGCGGTCCGTGCGGCCGGCGCCGGCGGCGCGGGAAGCGCTCGCCGCCACCGTTCTCGAAACCAGCCGGGACGGCGCCGATCTGCGGTTGCGGTCCGGTGATGAAAGACGGCAGCCGGTCGACGCTGACGCTTTCAGGGATCACCGGCTGCGGCTGCGGTTGCGGCTGGAACTGGGGGCGGTGTTCGCGCGGCTGCTGCGGTTCGCGCGGCTGGTAAGGCTGGAGATCGCGCTGGTGGTCACGCGGGCCGCTGTCGCGCGGGATAAATGGCTGTGGCTGCACCGGCACGAAGCCAGGTTCCTGCCCGAAATGTGAAAAGCTTTCGCTGTCATCGTCGCCGTCCTCCGAGGGCATTTCATTCTCGGTGCGCGGCTGCGGCTGGTTCTGACGGAACTGTTCCTGGGCGGCGGCAATCAGCCGGAAATAATGCTCGGCATGCTGATAATAATTCTCGGCGGCTACCGGATCGCCGGAAGAGCGGGCGTCGCGTGCGAGCTGCACGTATTTTTCCGCGACGTGGGAAGCGGTGCCGCGGATCTTGATGTCGGGCCCGTTGGACTCGAACACACGGGTCATCGGGTTCTGGCCACGCCGGTTGTTGTTGTTGTTATTGTTGCTGTTCCGGTTGCGCATCCGCTTGTTGTTATTCTGACCGTTTCTCATGTCTTGCCTTTATATCCCAGCCCTGAAGTTGCCAGTCTAGAGTCGATTAGCCTTGCGTCGATTACCCCGGATTGCCGCCAGCAGCCGCCGCCTTGCCCGATTCGGCAGGCGTCAGGCGAGCCGGATCGCAGTGCAGTTCGATTCCACACAGATTTCGCCGTTCGTCGCGGTCAACAAAGACACGCTCCCCCACAGTCCCAGCGAACGCCGCTGGCTGCATCAAATCAATCCGCCTGCCAAAACAAGCAAAGGTTTCTCGCGTCAGTGATCAAGCGCAAAATCAGGCTTTCGTTCGCTTTGCGGTCGGAAGCAGCGCAGCAATGTGGGCCATCGCGCTCGAGCGGACCTGCGTCTTGGAACCTTTCACTCGGGCGGGCTCTCGCTGTTGAGAACTCTGGCCCCCACCCGAAATATCCCTACGGAGTATCTACGGGGCCAGTAAACCCTGGACCGATGTCGTGACCGGAACGTAGTCGCTCCCGGGGAATATTCCAAGTGGTTTTTTTAATCCCAATGGGGCTTTACGGCGGCAATTTCCGGCCGCCGACGGCCCGCCGAATCCCGGACAGATCGACTTTTGCAGAGCCCCCCCGTATTAAACCCGTCGCTTTCATCAATCCTTCAATATTGCCGCTTTGGCCGTGCCCCACTTCCACAACGAGGCCGCCTTGCGGCGCCAGCAGTCGCGCAGCCTGCGGAATGAGTTCGCGATAGGCGCACAGTCCGTCCGTGCCGCCGTCGAGCGCGGCAAGCGGATCGTGATCGCGGACCTCTCGCGCCAGATCCGCGATGTCGGCCGAGCGGATATAGGGCGGGTTCGACACGATCAGATCGAACGGCCCCGACAGCGCTGCGGCGTAGTCGCAGGCCACGAAATGGGCTCGTTCCGAAAGCCTGAGACGGACGGCATTGCGACGAGCGGTTCGCAACGCCGCCACGTTGAGATCGGTGCCAATGCCGGAGGCGAGCGGTAATTCGGACAATAGCGCCAGTAAAATCGCACCCGAGCCGGTGCCTATATCGGCGATGCGAAGCCGGCGATCCGGATCGGGTGCGGCGCGCCACATGTCCAGCGCCAGTTCGACCACCGTTTCGGTGTCGGGCCGCGGCACTAGCGTCGCGGGGCAGAGCTGCAACGGAAGTCCCCAGAATTCCTTGGCTCCAAGGATGCGCGCCACCGGCTCGCCGGCGAGGCGGCGGCGTGCAAAATCCTCAAGACGCGCCTGCTCATCCGGTGCGAGAGGCCGCCGCGCCGCCATGATAATCCCGCTGAGGTCAAGATTGAGCACGGCGCCGACCAGCGTCCGCGCATCGAGTCCGGCAGCATCGATTTGGCCGGCCTTGAAGCGCGCCGTGAGCGAGCGCCGCACGCTTTCGACGGTTTGTCCGGCGAAAGAATCAGTCACGCCGTTTCCTCATCGCTGGCGGGACACCACAACAACCCGGGTGGCGAGTTATTGCTATTCATGCCCCGGTGCCCTGCGCGGCGAGCTGCGCCGCCTGATACTCGGTGGTCAGCGCATCGATCAGTTCGCTCAAGCCTTCACCCGCCATCACCTGGGGAAGCTTGTAGAGCGTGAGATTGATGCGGTGATCGGTGACGCGACCTTGCGGGAAATTATAGGTGCGGATGCGCTCGGAGCGATCGCCGGAACCGACCTTCTCGCGGCGGTCCGCCGAACGCACCGCGTCGATGCGCTGACGTTCGGCATCGTAGATGCGCGAGCGCAGGATGTTCATCGCCGACGCCCGGTTCTTGTGCTGGGAGCGGCTGTCCTGCATGTTGACCACGATGCCGGTTGGAATGTGGGTAATGCGGATCGCCGATTCGGTCTTGTTGACGTGCTGGCCGCCGGCGCCCTGCGAGCGCATGGTTTCGATCCGCAAGTCGTCGCTCTTGATCTCGACATCGACCTCCTCGACCTCCGGCAGCACTGCAACCGTCGCCGCCGAGGTATGAATTCGGCCCTGCGTCTCGGTATCGGGCACGCGCTGCACCCGGTGCGCGCCGGACTCGAATTTCAGTTTCGCGAACGCTCCGCGCCCCCTGACCTCGGCGATGATTTCCTTGAAGCCGCCCATGGTGCCTTCGCTTAAGGAAATCACCTCGACTTTCCAGCCCTGCAGGGCGGCGAAGCGCTCATACATCCGGAACAGGTCGCCGGCAAACAGCGCCGCCTCGTCGCCGCCGGTGCCGGCGCGGATTTCCAGCACGACGTTGCGTTGGTCCATGGCGTCCTTGGGCAACAGCGCCACGCGGATCTCTTGTGCCAGCTCGAGCTCGCGCGCCTTGAGCTTTTCGCGCTCGGCTTCCGCCATGCCGCGCATCTCGGGCTCGGTTAAGGAATCTTCGATCAGCGCCTCGATATCGGCAATTTCGGCGCTGACGGCCCGGTAGGCTTTCACGGCATCGATCAGCGGATTGAGCTCGGCCAATTCACGCGTGATCCGGACATAGTTCTCGGAGTTGACCGGGCCCAGCACCTGCGCCTCCAGGGAAGCGTGATGCGCCAGCAGAATATCAAGTTTGGCCTCGGGTAGCATCGACATGAACTAAGGATCTCGGATTGCGAAGTGGGGTTGTGCGGACCGAGATCCGCTACAACGACAACCCCTCGGCTTCGGCGAATGCTGAAAGCTTCTCGCGGATCGAAACGCTGCCGGATGGCGCCTCGAGCAGCGGCAGCATCAAGGCCGCGGCTTTTTGGGCGTCGAGATCGAGGATCATCGCCTTGACCGGCCCATGGCCGGTTGCCGACAGCGACAGCGAGCGGTAGCCCAGCGCAATCAGCGCCAGCGCACCGATCGGCTTCGACGCCATCTCGCCGCACAGCGAGGCGGATTTCTTCGCGGCATTAGCCTTTACCACGATATCCCGCAGCGCCCGCAGGATCGGGGCAGACATGGTGTCGAATCGTTCGGAGACCTTGGCATTGCCGCGATCGACCGCGAACAGGAACTGAAACAGATCGTTGGATCCGACCGAGAGGAAATCGACTTTCTTCAGGAGTTCGTCGAGCTGATAGAGCAAAGCCGGCACTTCCACCATGGTGCCGACGTCGATGCGTTCCGGCAATGCGTGGCCGTGCTGACGCAGATAGGTCAGTTCGCGCTCGACGATCGCCTTAGCGGCATCGAATTCGGCCACTTCGGTGATCATCGGGAACATGATGCGCAAGGCGCGGCCGCCGCCGGCGCGCAAAAGTGCGCGGATCTGGCCGCGCAGCAGACCCGGCCGGTCGAGCCCGAGCCGGATCGCGCGCCAGCCGAGCGCGGGGTTTTCCTCGATCACGGTCTCCATATAGGGCAGCGCCTTGTCGCCGCCGATGTCGAGCGTCCGGAAGGTCACGGGTTTCGGGCCCGCGGCATCCAGCACCGCACGGTACAGCGCCAGCTGGTCGCTGGAGCGCGGCAGGCTCTGGCCGACCATGAATTGCAGCTCGGTGCGGAACAGGCCGATGCCGGCACTGCCGGTGTCGTCGATGTGCGGCAGGTCGATGGTCAGGCCGGCGTTAATCATCAATTCGATCGGCTGGCCATCCTTGGTTACGCAGGGCTTGTCGCGCAGTGCCGAATATTGCGCCTGCCGGCGGGCGCGAAACCGTACCCGCTCGGCGTAGGCCTGCTCGATTTCCGCCGAGGGGCGGACGTAGATCGAGCCCGAGGTGCCGTCGACGATGATGGCGTCGCCGGGATCGGCGATACCAGGGGCGTTCGGCACTTCGCCGACCGCAGGGATGCCGAGCGCACGCGCCACGATCGAGACGTGCGAATTGGCGGTGCCTTCCTCCAGCACCAGCCCGCGCAGCCTTTTGCGGTCGTAGTCGAGCAGCGCCGCAGGTCCCATTGCCCGCGCGATCAGGATGGCGTTGTCGGGGAGCTGCTCGCGCGAGGGCGCGTGGTCCTGCCCCGCCAGTTGCCGCATCAGCCGATGGCCCAAATCCTCGAGGTCGTGCAGGCGGTCGCGCAGATAAGGATCGGTGGAACGCAGCATGCGCGCGCGGGTGTCGGACTGCACGCGCTCGACGGCGGCCTCCGCGGTAAGGCCGGTGGCGACCGCCTCATGCAGCTTGTGCGACCAGCCGTGATCGTTGGCGAACATGCGGTAGGCTTCCAGCACGTCGCGGTGCTCGCCGCCTTCGGCGACGTCGCCGCGCTCCAGCATGCGGTCGAGATCGGCGCGCAGTTTTGTCAAAGCGGCATCGAGCCGCTTCAGCTCCTTTGGCAGATCCTCGGCGATATAATTGGTGATGACGACGCGCGGCTCGTGCAGCACGACGTGGCCGAGCGCGATGCCGTCGGACAGGATCGCGCCGGTCTTGTGTACCGAATGCCGCGCCGCCGGCTCGGCGCCGGGCTGCGCCAGCGCGGACAATTCGCCCGAGGCGATCATCTCCGCCAGCACCATGGCCGTGGTCTGCAGCGCCTCGACCTCTTCCTCGACATAGGTGCGCTTGGCGCGGTTCTGCACCACCAGCACGCCGAGCGTATTGCCGGCGCGCAGGATCGGAACGCCGAGGAACGAGTGGTAGATTTCCTCGCCGGTTTCGGGGCGGAACGAGAACGCCGGATGGCTTTGCGCGTCGCTCAGATTGAGCGGGGTTGCCTCGCTTGCCACCAGGCCGACCAGGCCCTCATGCGCGTTCAGGACGGTCCGGTGGACGGCGTCGCGGTTGAGACCTTCGGTAGCGTAAAGCTCCAGCGTGTTATCGACGCGCAGCACATAGGTCGAGCAAACCTCGGCCACCATATTGGCAGCGATCAGCACCACGATCTTGTCCAATCGCTCCTGGGCCGAGACCTGCTCCGCCATGGTTTCGCGGAGCCGTCTCAGCAAGACGCGGGGACCTCCCGACGCGCTCCGCATGTGCTAAAATCCTCTCCCGCATAGCCAGCACGCCGGGTGGCCGGCAGCTGGCGCTAAGCTCTAGAAAAGCATCAATTTCATTCATTCATTCAGCGCCGCCGAAAACGCCGAAAAGGGAGCCGAATCGGCAAAGCCAACCAGTGGCGCAGTTTGCGGCAGCCCACCCATCACGCCGTATAGCGAATTGAGGCTTGTTTTGCCAAGCAAAACACCTGCCAGAGACTTAAGGCGCCGCCGATAAAGGTACGCTCCGGTTATGCCGGGAAGGCCGGCAGCTGGGGAAAAATCTTCTAAACCCTGGTTCTGAGTGAATCAGAACCGGGCTCTAGCTTTTTGTTTTGACGCGTTTTCTTCACGCGAACCGCTCCCCACTTCGCTCGACCACGCTCTAGGCCTGGTCGAGCCCATAGAGCGTGTGCAGCGTGCGTACCGCCAGTTCGGTATAGGCGGCGTCGATCAGCACCGAGAACTTGATCTCCGAGGTGGTGATGGCGCGAATGTTGATGTTGCGCGCCGCAAGGGCCGCGAACGCCTGGGCCGCCACCCCGGCGTGGCTGCGCATGCCGCTGCCGATCACCGAGACTTTGGCAACGTCGGTGGCAGTATCGAGCCTGATATAGCCGATATTGTGCTTGGCCGCCGTGATGGTATCGCGAGCGCGCACGTGATCCGAGGCTGGAACGGTGAAGGTCAGGTCGGTGGTGGCGCCGTCCTCCGAGACGTTCTGCACGATCATGTCGACGTTGATATTGGCTTCCGCCAGTGGGCCGAAGATCGAGGCGGCGACGCCCGGCTTGTCCTGGATCTGGCGGACGGAAATCTGGGCTTCGTCCTTGGAAAAGGCGATGCCGGTGACGACGTGGCTTTCCATGATTTCCTCCTCGCTGCATATCAGCGTTCCCGGCGGCTGATTGGCGTGCGGGTCGATGTCCTCGGGCTTGTCGAAACTGGAACGGACGAACACCGGAATGTTGTGCACCATACCGAGTTCGACCGAGCGGACCTGCAGCACCTTGGCGCCCTGCGACGCCAGTTCCAGCATTTCTTCGAACGCGATTCGGTCAAGCCGCCGTGCCTTCGGAACCACACGCGGGTCGGTGGTGTAGACGCCATCGACGTCGGTGTAGATGTCGCAGCGGTCGGCCGCAATGGCCGCGGCCAGCGCCACCGCTGAGGTATCGGAGCCGCCGCGCCCGAGCGTGGTGATGCGGCCGGTCTGCGGATTGATGCCCTGGAAGCCGGCGACCACGGCGACTTCGCCGCGGTCCTTGAACCGGTTGATCAGCTCGGTGCCGTCGATCTCGAGTATCCGCGCCGAGGCATGGGCGTCGCTGGTCCTGATCGGCACCTGCCAGCCCTGCCAGGAGCGCGCCTGAATGCCGATCGCCTGCAGCGCAATCGCCAGCAACCCGGCCGTGACCTGCTCGCCGGAAGCCACGACCGCGTCGTATTCGCGTGCATCATGCACCGGGGAGGCTTCTCGGCACCATTCCACCAGTTCATTGGTCTTGCCGGCCATCGCCGAAACCACAACGGCGACATCGTGACCGGCATCGACCTCGCGCTTGACGTGCCGCGCGACGTTGCGGATGCGGTCGATATTGGCGACGGATGTGCCGCCGAATTTCATCACGAGGCGGCCCATGATGGCTGGTGCATTCCCTCAGCGGTTAAGGTATGTGACCGACACGGAAACAGGGGCGCGCGGGCCAAAATGCGCGTATACATAGCGGCGCTGTTTTTCGCAAGCAACCGGGTTCCGGCCGTCGCCGGGAACCGCGGGGCATATCGTAGCGTAGGGTAATTGAGGCTGAAGTATGGGGCGTTATATCGACGATATCCTGCAGCCCGGCGAGAAGGTCCTCTATTCGACCAATGCGCACTGGATCTTCTATGGTCCGGCGATCCTGGCCTGGATCGTGGCCATCGTGCTGTTGTTGCTGTCGCGCGCGACCACCACCGAAGGCATCGTGCTGTTGTGCCTGTCGGCCTCGGCGGTGGTGGCGATCGCGGCGCTTTACTGGACCATCAAGGCATGGTTCCATCGCTGGACCACCGAAACCGACGTCACCAATTTGCGCGTCGTTCACAAGACCGGCTTCATCAAACGGCGGACATTCGAGATATCGCTCGACAAGATCGAGAGCGTCGACGTCGACCAGAGCATTCTCGGCCGTCTTGTCGACTACGGCGACGTGATCATCCACGGCGTCGGCGAGGGCGTAGAACCCATCCGGACCATCGCCTCGCCGCTTAAGTTTCGCAGTCACATCACCGCGCGATAGGAGCGGCGCCTCATCCATGGCCATGTATCAAGATTCTCCCGCAAGCAGTCCCGGTTCCCCGGCATCCACGGTCGACCCGGCCGAAATCGCGAAATTCTCCAAACTGTCGGAGCAATGGTGGGACCCCAACGGCAAGATGGCGCCGCTGCACAAGATCAATCCGCTTCGGCTGACCTATATTCGCGACGCCGCCTGCCGCAAGTTCGAGCGCAACGTCAAAAGCCTGAATTGCCTTTCCGGCCTGCGGCTACTTGATATCGGCTGCGGCGCCGGCCTGTTGTGCGAGCCGTTCACCCGTCTCGGCGCCCAGGTGATCGGGGTCGATCCAGCCGCCAAGAACATCGCAGCCGCCCGATTGCATGCCGACAAGGGGCACCTATCGATCGACTATCGCTGCACCTCGGTCGAAGAGATGGATGTGCGTGAGCGCTTCGACATTGTGCTGGCGATGGAAGTGGTGGAGCATGTCGCCGATGTCGGCCTGTTCCTCAATCGGTGCGCGGCGATGCTGAAACCCGGTGGGATGATGGTGATTTCGACCTTGAACCGCAACTGGAAGAGTTTTGCACTCGCCATCGTCGGCGCGGAATATATTCTGCGCTGGCTGCCACGCGGCACCCATCAATGGGACAAGTTCGTCACCCCCGACGAACTCACGCATTACCTCACGGCCAACAAGCTTGTCATCACCGAGCAGGCCGGCGTGGTCTACAGCCCATTCGCCGACCGCTGGAGCCTCTCCTCGGATATGGACGTCAACTACATGGTGGTGGCGGAGGCAGCGTAGTGCTTCGCCCGGGTCAAGCCCGGGGCAGGCTCCCGCCCAGTGAAGTGTGAGAACAACGCGCTTACCGCTTCAGGAATTCACCGGCCTTGTAGAGCGAGCGAAAGGGAATGCCGGCTACCGCGAAGGTTTCGCTGGCGCCTTCTTCGCGGTCCACCATGGTGAACACCAGCGCGATCTCGCCGCCGGCATCGCGTACCGCCTCGACCGCCTTCAGCGCCGAGCCACCGGTGGTGGTGACGTCCTCGACGATCACCACGCGCTTGCCGTGCAGGCTCTCGCCGGTGGCCAGACCCTCGACCGCGAGCCTTGCGCCGTGCTCCTTCGGCTTCTTGCGCACGAAGAACGCCGCGATCGGGTGACCCTTGATCCAGGACAGCTGCGCGATCGCGCCGGCCAGCGGCACCGCACCCATTTCCAGACCGCCGACATAATCGAGGCCATCGTCCTTCAGTGCTTCATAAGTCAGTTCCGCCAGCAGAGTGGCGCCTTCGGGATCGAGCATGGTCGGCTTGAGGTTGAAGTAGAAATCGCTTCTGCGGCCCGATGCCAGCGTGATCTCGCCACGGCCGAACGAGCGCTTGCGGATGATCTCGGCGAGGCGGGCGCGGGAGGCTGATTTGGACAAGTTGTCTGGCTCGTTATCTGGCCGGCGCAGTCTATCGACCAACGCGCGCACATTCCAGCGCCGAAGGCGCGCCGTCAACAGCATCCGCCAAGCGTGCGGTCGGCTGCCTCGCCCAGCACTTGCTCGGAGAGGTGTATTGGCGCCATTTGCGACGATCGACGACGATGCTAAAGACGCCCCCACCGCCAACGCGCAAGAGGCCTGAATGACCATCGAACTCCACACCTGGAACACGCCGAACGGCCGCAAGATCTCAGTCGCGCTGGAGGAAATGGGGCTTCCGTACCAGGTTTTCCGGGTTAATATCACCAAGGGCGAGCAGATGGCGCCTGCTTTCCTTGAGCTCAGTCCGAACAACAAGATTCCCGCGATCGTTGATCCCGACGGTCCGGGCGGCCGACGCGTCAGCATTTTCGAATCCGGCGCGATCCTGCTCTATCTCGGCGAGAAGACCGGCAAGTTCCTCCCCGTTCCCCTGATCGAGCGCATCCCGGTCTATGAATGGCTGATGTGGCAGATGGGCGGCTTTGGGCCGATGCCGGGGCAGGTCCATCACTTCATTGCGCTGGAAAACGAGGCCGACCGCGCCTATGGTCTGAAGCGCTACATGGCGGAAACGCGGCGGCTCTATGGCGTGCTGGATCGCCGCCTCGCGACATGCGAATTCGTCGCCGGCAGCCTGTCGGTCGCCGACTTTGCCATTCTCGGCTGGGCCTGGCGGCACCAGCGCCACAAGGTTTCCTTCTCGGACTTCCCCCATGTCGGCCGCTGGTACGACGCGCTGATGGCGCGGCCGGCGGTGAAGCGCGGCATGGAAGCAAAGCTGGATTGAGACTCATTGGAACCGCTTCGCGGGCCCTACACACACCTGTCATCGCCCGACTTGATCGGGCGACCCAGTAAACGCTGACGTCAATGATGGAGTAACATGGCCGCACGGGACGCTTTCATCACGCCCTGTGGATCGTGGCGGCGGCTCTGGAATACTGGGTCGCCCGATCGAGTTGGGCGATGACGGCGGTAGTCCGCGGCAACATCGCCCGCATCGGCGATGACTGCATTTCCTAATGCGCCTCTTCCCAACTATCCCCGGCGCTGGCTTCGACCTGTAGCGGCACCGACAGCAGCACCGCCGGGAATGGCGCATCCTGCATGACGTGCCGAACCACCGGGAGCGTTGCCGCCACTTCGTCGTCCGGTACCTCGAAGATCAGTTCGTCGTGCACCTGCAGCAGCATCTGCGCGGAAAGTCTGTTCTCGGCCAGCGCGTCTTCCATCCGCACCATGGCGCGGCGGATGATGTCGGCGGCGGTGCCCTGCAATCGCGCATTGATCGCGGCGCGCTCGTTGAAGGAGCGCACCGAAGCATTGGAGGCCTTGATGTCGGGGTAATGACACTTGCGGCCGAACAGGGTTTCGACATAGCCGTGGCTGCGGCAGAAATCCCGCGTCGCGTCCATATAGGCGCGGATGCCCGGAAAGCGCTCGAAATATTTCTTGATATAGGCGGAGGCCTCCTCACGGCCGATGCCGAGCTGGTTGGCGAGGCCAAACGCCGAGATGCCGTAGATAATGCCGAAATTGATCGCTTTCGCCCGGCGGCGCACCTCGACCGGCATGTCTTTGACGGCAACCCCGAACATTTCCGACGCGGTCATGGCATGAATGTCCAGTCCGTCACGAAAAGCCTGCTTGAGCACGGCAATGTCGGCGATCTCCGCCAATAGCCGCAGCTCGATCTGGGAATAGTCCGCCGACACCAGTTTGTGGCCCGGGGTTGCGATAAAGGCGCGGCGGATCTTGCGGCCGTCATCGGTGCGCGCCGGAATATTCTGCAGATTCGGCTCGTTCGACGACAGCCGCCCGGTGGTGGTCGCGGCCAGCGCATAGGTGGTGTGGACGCGGTGGGTCTGTGGATGCACATAGGTCGGCAGCGCGTCGGTATAGGTCGATTTCAGCTTTGAAACCTGCCGCCATTCCAGGATTTTTCGAGGAAACTCAAAGCCTTGTTCGGCAAGGTCGTCGAGGATCTGCGCCGAAGTCGACCACGCCCCGGTCTTGGTCTTGCTGCCACCCGGTAATCCCATCTTGCCGAACAGGATGTCGCCGATCTGTTTTGGGCTGCCGACATTGATCGGCTCGCCGGCCAATTCCTGCAGCTCGGCTTCGACCCGCGCGGCAGTCTGGGCGAATTCGCCTGACAGCCGCGCCAGCACCTGGCGGTTGATCGAGATGCCGCGCCGTTCCATCCGCGCCAGCACCGAGATCAGCGGTCGTTCCAAGGTCTCATAGACCGCCATCATGTGCTCGGCGACCAGGCGCGGCTTCAGCACGCGCCACAGCCGCAGGATCACATCGGCATCTTCGGCCGAATAGGCGGTTGCCCTGTCGATCGCGACCTGATCGAAGCCCAGTCTGGCTTTGCCGCTGCCGGTCAATTCGCCATGGGTGATGGTGGCATGGCCGAGCCAGCGCTCGGCCAGCGCATCGAGCCCATGAGCATTACGCCCGGCGTCGAGCACATAGGAAATCAGCTGAGCATCGTCGTGATTGCGCAGGACAATGCCATGTTGGGCGAACATCACGGCGTTGAACTTGATATTGAAGCCGATCTTCAACAGCCCTTCCGATTCCAGCAGCGGCCGCAGCGCGGCCAGCGCGTCCGCCGCCTCGATCTGGTCCGGTGCGAGGCCGGCGGCGAACAGGCCAGAGCCATCACCGGATTGCTTGTGGCCGAGCGGAAGATAGCAGGCGTCGTTGGGTGAAAGTGCCAGCGCAATGCCCGAGATTTCGGCCTGCATCGGGTCGATCGAGTTCGCCTTGGCCTCGATCGCAAAATGGCCGATATCGTGGATGCGCGCGATCCAGGCATTCAGCTCCGGGAGGCTGCGCACAGTCTGATACTTGCTGCGATCGACCGGGATCTTGCGCGCCTCTTCGGCGCGCGCGACGGCGAGCAGGTTCGGGGTGAGGGGTTTTTCGTTGGCTGGCGCTCGGCCTTTTGCCGTACTCGGGGGCAGGCTATCCCCGGAAAGGGGGGAGGGAGCAAAGAGGTCCGCGCTGCCGCGTGATGGCGCTTTTGAAGCGCCCGCGCCGCTGCGTCCGCCACCGCTCTTGTTCTTGTTGTCCGCCTCCACGCCTGCCGGATCAATCTGGGCATATTCGGCGACGCGGCGGGTCAGGGTGGCAAACTCCATCGCCTTCAAAAACGCGATCAGCTTGCGCGCGTCGGGCTCGTGCACCGCGAGTTCGTCGAGCGGCACATCGAGCTTGACCTTGTCGTCAAGCAGCACCAGCTGCCGCGAAATCCGCGCCTTTTCGGCATTCTCGATCAGCGCCTCGCGCCGCTTCGGCTGCTTGATCTCCGAGGCGCGCTGCAGCAGCGTTTCCAGATCGCCATATTCGGCGATCAGTTGGGCGGCGGTCTTGACGCCGATGCCCGGCACGCCCGGCACGTTGTCGGTCGAATCACCTGCCAAGGCCTGCACCTCGACCACCTTTTCCGGCGGCACGCCGAACTTCTCGATCACTTCGGCAATGCCGATGCGGCGGTCTTTCATGGTGTCGTACATCGTCACATGATCGGTGACGAGCTGCATCAGGTCCTTGTCCGAGGAGACGATGGTGGTGGTGGCGCCACGCTCGCGGGCCTCGCGGGCGTAGGTGGCGATCAGATCGTCGGCCTCGAAACCGCCTTGCTCCAGGCAGGGCAGATCGAACGCGCGGACGGCCTCGCGGATCAGCGGAAATTGCGGGATCAGATCGTCCGGCGCCGGCGGCCGGTGCGCCTTGTAATCGGGATAAAGCTTGTTGCGGAAAGTCACTTCGGATTTGTCGAAGACGATGGCGAGATGGGTCGGCCGGTTGTCCGGCGGCATCTCGCGCAACAGCTTCCACAGCATGTTGCAGAAGCCGAGCACGGCATTGACCTGCAGGCCATCGGACTTGCGGTTGAGCGGCGGCAGCGCGTGATAGGCGCGGAAAATATAGGAGGAACCGTCGACCAGAAAGACGTGATCGCCTTTGGCGGCGGCTTTGACGGCGACGGTTTTGGCGGCGGCTGTTTCTGAGGATTTCGGCATGGCCGCAATTTAGGGATTTTGAGCCGCGATTGACAGCCTCGAACCCGGCATCGGCTGTGATTTTTGCCGCCCTTGGGGCGCCTGCGGAACAGGTTGCATCGGCGGCCTTTCCATGTCCCCCTGCACCATCAGGCGGACCGGAAGGACAAGACCATGACCGCACAACTCGATCTGCTGACGGCGAAGCTGCGATCGGTCCAGGCCGAGATCGAGACCGAAATGGCGAAGCGGCGGGAAGAACTGCGCTTTCACTTCGACAATCGCCGCATTGTATTCGAGGAAGAGGTCTTGCGGCTGCAGCGCGCCATCAAGACGCGGGCGTCGCGCTATCTGATCGACGCCAATCCGTTGATGATCCTGAGCGCGCCGGTGATCTATTCGCTGATCGTTCCGATTGTTCTGGTCGATATCTGGGTCATGGCGTATCAGGCGGTGTGTTTCCCGGTCTACCGGATCCCGAAGGTGCGGCGGCGCGATTACCTGATCTTCGACCGCCACCATCTCGCTTATCTCAACATCATCGAAAAGATCAATTGCGCCTATTGCTCCTACGCCAACGGCGCCATTGCCTTTGTGCGCGAGGTGGCGTCGCGCACCGAGGTCTATTGGTGCCCGATCAAGCACGCCCGCCGGGTGCTCGGTCCGCACCCCTACTACCAGGGCTTTGCCGATTTCGGCGACGCGGAGGGGTTTCGAACGAAGCTGAATGAGATGAAGGATGGTGTGAAGATCGAGGGGGCCCAATAACAGCCCCATAACAGGTCGTCATCGCCCGGCTTGACCGCGCGACCCGGTAAGCCGCGGCCGCTGTTGTTGGGACCCGTTGGCCTCTGGAATACCGGGTCGCCCGATCAAGTCGGGCGATGACAGCGGTGGGTGGGCGATCACAGCGGTGGATGGGCGATGACAGCGGGAGCTCGGCGCGAGCGAATTCTACTCCGCCGCTTGCATCACGCTGCCCGGCCGTTTCGGCGCGATGGAGAACATCGCCGGGCGCTCGAACAGGAAGTTCGCGCCGGCCTTGAGCGCGATCCACCAGATCGCCAGGGCACCCGCGAGGCCTGCGATCGTGACGATCAGCGAGATCGCGCCGATGTCGTGGATCGGCCCGGCGTGCAATAGGAGCGTCCGTGTCGCCGCCATCGGCAGGAAGAATGCGAGATAGATCACGATGGAATGCTCGCCGCAAAAGCGCAGGAAAGTCAACCAGTGTGCCCGCGCCAGCAGCGTTCCCGTGATGACGATGGCGCAGGCGCCGCACAGCCCGAGCGAGAGCGAGATCAGCGGCCACTCGCTCGTGCCGAGATAAACCAGGCTGCTGTTGAGCAATGCCCAGACCGCCAGTCCGGCCAGTGCCCATGCCGGATAGGCCCGCGCGCGGTCGGACAGGGCGAATACGTAACCGGCGAACAGACTGCCTGAGTAGATATAGACGAAGCGGGCGCAGAACTCGTCGATCACGGTCCAGCCAGTGACGATATGCGCGGTCTCCAACAGCGCCGCGGCGACCCAGATCGGAAGCGCCGGCAAATGGCGCGTCGCCTTGATGACCACAAAGAACACCGGCAGCAGATAGATGAACCACAGCGTGCCGAACGGTTCGATGAAGGCTTCAAGATACAGGCAGCCGACATCGGCCCAGCTCGATTCGGCGGCGAAGGAGGGCGCCTTGAAGGCGAACTGGATCGTCACCCATAATCCGTAGAAATAAGCGAAGTGGACGACCTTGCGGTCGAGATAAAGGCGCCAGTCGCGGTCGATCACGACGCCTAGAAACAGCCCCGAGATCAGGAAGAAATCCGGCATCCGGAACGGCTTTGCGAACGCGACCAAGAGATGCATGAAGCCAGTCTGGCCCGCCGCCAGCTCGACGCCGAGCACCGAATGCATCATCACCACCATGACGATGCAGATGCCCTTGGCGTAGTCGACCCAGCCGACCCGTCCGGGCGCCGGGTTCGGCGGCAGCGCAGGTTGCGCGGATCCCCGCGTTACCGCGGATGTGCCGTTTTCAGTCATCGGTGCCCCTTTTTGGCGCGGCGCAGCCGCATCATCGGGGCTTAAGGTTGCATTCTCCTTTATTCGTACAAATGACATGCCGATAACTTGCCGATTTCCCGCGCTTTCCGGTTTCGCCTTGGCCGCGAATGCTCTAAGACCCGCCAAAACCGACCAATCATATTAACCATTCCAGGCGGATTGTTTCATGCGGATTGCCATGATTGGCACGGGCTATGTGGGGCTGGTGTCCGGCGCCTGCTTTGCCGATTTCGGCCACCTCGTCACCTGCGTGGACAAGGATGGCGACAAGATCGCTGGCTTGCGCCGGGGCGAAATTCCGATTTTCGAGCCCGGTCTCGACGCGCTGGTGGCTGCCAACGTAAAAGCCGGGCGGCTGGATTTTGCCACCGATCTGGCCGCACCGGTCGCCAGTGCAGACGCTGTATTCATCGCGGTCGGCACGCCGTCGCGTCGCGGCGACGGCCACGCCGATCTGAGTTATGTTCATGCCGCGGCGCGCGAGATCGCCGTGGCCCTGTCAGGATTCACCGTGGTGGTGACAAAATCGACCGTGCCGGTCGGCACCGGCGACGAGGTCGAGCGCCTGATCCGCGAAGCCAATCCGTCGGCCGATGTGACGGTGGCCTCCAATCCGGAATTCTTGCGCGAGGGCGCCGCGATCCGCGACTTCAAGTTCCCCGACCGCATCGTGGTCGGCACCTCGGATGAACGGGCGCGAAAGGTGCTCGGCGACATCTACCGGCCGCTGTCGCTCAACCAGGCGCCGCTGATGTTTACCGAGCGGCGCACCGCGGAGCTGATCAAATACGCGGCCAACGCCTTCCTCGCCACCAAGATTACCTTCATCAACGAGATCGCCGATCTCGCCGAAAAGGTCGGCGCCAACGTCCAGGAAGTCGCGCGCGGCATTGGGCTCGACAATCGCATCGGCTCGAAGTTCCTGCATGCCGGGCCGGGCTTCGGCGGCTCATGCTTTCCGAAGGATACCCGCGCGCTGGTCAAGATCGCGCTCGATCATGACGTGCCCTTACGCATCGTCGAGGCGGTGCTCGCGGTCAACGACAACCGCAAGCGCGCGATGGCGCGCAAGGTCGCGAGCGCGGCGGGCGGCCTGCGCGGCAAGACGGTGGCCGTGCTCGGCCTCACCTTCAAGCCCGATACCGACGACATGCGCGAGGCGCCGTCGATCCCGCTGGTGACCGGGCTCCTGGACTTGGGCGCCAAGGTGCGCGCGCACGATCCCGTCGGCATGGATCAGGCGCGCCGCGAACTGCCCGACATCGACTATTGCGATGATCCCTACATCTGCGCGCGCGGCGCCGACGCGCTGGTGATCGTGACCGAATGGGTGCAATACCGCGCGCTCGACCTGCAGCGCCTGAAGCGCGAGCTGGCGCAGCCGGTGGTCGTCGATCTCCGCAACATCTACCGCCCCGACGAAATGAAGGCGCTCGGCTTTGTCTATGAAAGCGTGGGCCGGGCGAGCGAGCCCGGGAAGTGATGCGTCACTCCGCACGTCATCCCCGCGAAAGCGGGGATCCAGTATTCCAGAGCAATTTGTGATGAATCGCGAGGCCGCGGCGGCGGGCTTCGGCCCGCCGCGTGAATTTCCGATTCAATTGTCAAACAGCCCAAGGCGATTCGCGCCTCGCAACCTTCAAACATGCGTTTTTGCCTCGCGGCGCGGATTGCGCCCGAGTCGTTGCATGAACCTTACGCCCAGAGGGCGTGGGGAATGCCGGATGCCCAGTGGCACCCGCAGCCTCGCGTGCAGAAAACGGCCATCACGCACACGAGTATTCACAGCGAGGCACCGGAAAACACCCGGCATTCCCGCA
>NZ_JBEKXH010000021.1:0-28915 GCF_049512235.1 Bradyrhizobium sp. | reverse complement strand
GCGGGGATATTCGATCGTGTATCCCCTCACCGACGAGCCATGGGGTGTCCGGCGGTTTTTTGTCAGGGACCCCAACGGCGCCGTCATCAACGTGGTCAGCCACAGGATTTGAACTGGCGGCGCTCCTCGGGTCCTCCCGGCGGCAGGGTACCTCCCTGCCTCCTTCTACGGAGGCTACCACACGTAACGCGCGGAGGCTTTGCCGGCATAGGAGCGGGTGACATTGGAGAACTCGCCTTCGAAGCTTGCAGCCAGCGCGAAGCCGTTCAGCCATTTGATCTCGGCGGAAGCCGTGGTCAGCGCCAAATCATGCGACTGCGCCGCGCCGTTGACGACGAAGGACGCGCCCGGCAGCGTCTGAAACACGGCTGAAATATTGCGGTCGGTGTCGAAATCGTACGCCCAGGCGGCGCGGCCGCGCAAGGTCAGGATCGCGTTCTGCAGCGCGAGCGACCGGTCGGTGCGAACGCCGAGTTCCGTCCGCGACGCCGTGACATCCTTGGCGGCGTAGCTCAGCGCGAAGGCATTGGTGCCTGCGAGCGCCTGCTCGGCATAGGCCGGAAGCTGATAGGTGGTGAACTGTCCGGCGGCATAGGGCGTGACGCCCATCCACGGCGTCACGAAGCGGGTGCCGCCTTCCAGACGTCCCGACCAGGCATTGGCGTTGAACTCCGCGTGCAGCTGGTCGATACCCGCGATGGTCACCGTGCGATCCGTCGTCACATCCTGCCAGCCATAGGCGAGCGCAGCGGATAGATAGGCCGCTCCAACGTCGTGACGCATGAAGGCACCGGCCTGGAACAGGTCCGAGCGCCCCGAGCCAAGGCCGTTGACGTTGAAATTGGTGCCGCCACCGGCCAGCGCAAAACCCGCCAGCGTGACCGGTGATAGGCGGTAATCCGCGCCGGCGACGAAGCCGAACACGCGCGCCGTGGTGCTGTTCGATCCCAGCCCCGCATTGCCGTCGGTGCTGCTGCCGCCGCCATAGGCTGAGCCCCACACGCTCCAATGCGGATCGAGCCGATTGTTGCGCGCCGTATCCGCCTTGGTCGGAAATCCGGCGAAGGCGTCGCGCGCGGCATTTGAATTGGTCGCGGCAAAGGCGCTGGCGCCGTCGCCTTGCCCGGCGAACGCGGTTGGGCC
Organism: Bradyrhizobium sp.; assembly: GCF_049512235.1. GTDB lineage: Bacteria > Pseudomonadota > Alphaproteobacteria > Rhizobiales > Xanthobacteraceae > Bradyrhizobium. Next base: position 27,772 of record NZ_JBEKXH010000021.1, on the reverse strand, counting down.
GGCCCCGCCGGTCGGTCCCGCACCGCGGCCGTCGATGAAGGGGTCGCTCAGTATTCCCAGAAAGAGGTTCATGGCATCGAAAGTGGCTTGCTGGGTGCCGGTTCCGAGTTCACCAGAGGCCTGCGTGAGCCCGGCCGGGCCCAGCGCGGCAAAGGCCGCCGGGATGCCGCCATTGGCATTGAAGAAGTTAGTCAGGGTGGTGCCGACCGCTGTCTGGTTGGCGTTCACTCCAGGCGTGGCGCCGTAATCGAGCGCAAAATTGAGATAGACATGCGTCGGGTCGTAGCTCAGCGTGGCCACGAGCGCGCTGGGAGCACCGATCACACCGACGCCGTCAAAGCTGCCGCTACGGCCGCCGGTGGCGGTCATGATGGTATATTGCTTCATGACAGTGCTGCCCGCCGCGAACGCCGCCCCGACGGTGCCTGCTAGAGTGGCCGTGCCGGTCACATTGGCGAACGTTGCGGTCACCGAGTTGAGCTGCACCAGATACAGCGCGCCCGACTGCAAGGCGAGATTGCCCGCCACGATGATTGATGAGCCCGCCGCGCCGTTGCCAGGCAGCAACATGCCGCCGCTGGCGATCACGCTATTGCCGACTGTGCCCGCGCCGGTCAGCGCGGCGTTGGCATTCACGGTGGTGAGGCTGGAGGACGCAATCGAGCCTTCGACGTCCAGCACGCCGCCATTAATGGTCGTCGTGCCGGTGTAGGTATTTGTCCCCGACAGCGTCAGGGTGCCGGTGCCGACCTTTTCCAGCGAGCCAGATCCGGGAAAGCCGCAGCCGCACGGATTGAAATCGGCGATCACACCGCTGACGGTGGTCGAGAGATTATTGCTGCCGACCACAAGGGTATTTCCCGCACCGATATAGTAGCTGCCCGAGCCCGCGATCGAGCCCGCGGTGATGCGGCCGTCGCCGTTCGGACCGAGCGTGCCGGAGAAGTCGACATAACCGGTGCCATTGGTAATGAACTGCGCGTTGCCGCCGGTTGAGTTGTCATTGAACAGCGTGGAGCCGCCGCCGTTGGTGGTGATGGTGGCGTTGCCGGCCGTGGTGGATGCATTGAACACCAATGCACCGCTCGTAGTGGTCGTGATGTTCGCATTCATCGCCGAACTACTGGTATTGAAAATCGTCACCGCCCCCGATTGATTGACGATGGTTGCACCGCCGGCGCCACTCTGATCGGCAAAAACGATCGCGCCGCCATTTATGTTATTGATGGCCGGCGTCACGAAGTTGTTCGCGTTGAGAATCTGGATCAGACCATTATCGTTGATGATCGACGTGATGCCGGCGGTGTTGGCATTGATGATGTCGAAGCGACCTTCGTTGGTGACGGCACCGATGATGCTTCCGGTCTGGGCAGGGGAGCCCAGCTGCAACGTCCCACAGGAGCATATCGTGGTGCCGCCAGTGTAGGTATTGGTGCCGGTCAGGAGCACGGCGCCGCCGTGTGAAGGGCGGGAGTTCACGATGGTCAGCGCCCCCGGGCCGTTTCCGTCCGTGATGTTGCCGGAGATCGTGAGTAATTGGCCGTTGGCATCGATGGCGCTGCCGAAGGGTGTGTTGTTGATCTTGAAGTTATTGCTGAAGGTGAGGATGGCGGCGCCGGCCGCCTGGAATTGACCATTGTCCAAGGTCACCGTGCCGGTGCCCACCGAACCGCTGTCTGTCACCCGCAGCGTACCGCCGCCGCTGACGAATGTGCCGCCGCTATAGGTATTGGCACCTGACAGCGCCAGCGTGCCGTTGCCAATCTGCTGAACCTGAACGCCGGCAACCGATTCTCCGATATTGTTGGAGATCGAAATCGTCTGACCGGAACTGGCGTTGTCGATAATGCCGCCGCTCGCACCCGCCAGACTGAAATTCACCGCGCCGCCGCTGAAGATGTAAGCCTGCGAACCCGGATTGAAGGTCCAGGAATCCGGCGCCACCGAGCCGCTCGTGACATTGACCGTCGTCGATCCCGAGGCGTCGAACACCGCCGATCGTCCAGCCGCGACCGGCGCACCGATCGGCGGGAACCAGTTGGCCCCATCATTATAGTTGGCGCTGCCACCCGTCCAGAGACTCTGGGCGTGCGCCGCGGTGCCGGAGACCAGACCAACGATGGCCACGAGCAAAACGGATGTCGGCATTGCGGCGCATCGGCGCAATCGGCCCGGTAAGCGCAAAGGCAATCGAAGACGCAACGCCGACCCCTGTTCCCGCGCTCTTTCGGCGCTGCCCGAGGCTAGCCTAGCACGCGATGCACCGACGCATCTGACAGCCGAGCGGAATCCCTTGATTCAACGCCGAAAAACGTCGCTTTCCGGCAGCACTGTTGCACCCAGGCAACGCCCGGCTATTCCATTTGGGAGCAGTGCGCAGTTACCCCGCCGGGCAGCCCGCTTACGCGTTGGGGGATGGCTCACCCAGGGCCAAAAGCTGCGATCGCCGCACGCGTTCGCGATGCGCGGTGTAGAGGCCGCTGGCGACAATGAAAACGGCACCCGTCACCGTCCAGATGTCGGGGACTTCGCCGAAGACCAGGAAGCCGAGAATGCTGACCCAAAGCAGCTGGGTGTAGGAAAACGGCGCGAGCACCGAGGCGTCCGCATAGCGAAAGGCGAGTACGACGATCCACTGCCCGGCCGTGGACGCGAGGCCGATGAAGACCCCGAACAGGATATCGCGCCAGCTCGGCGCGACCCAGACCATCGGGACCAGCGCCGACAAAATACAAATGCCCGATATCGACGAATAGACCATGGTGGTGACCACGCGTTCCCGGCCGCTCATGATCCGCGTCATGATCAGCGTGCCGGCCCAGGCCAGCGCCGACACGATCGGGAAAAACACCGCGGGGTGAAACGCGCCGGTGCCCGGACGCAGGATGATCAGCACGCCGATCAGCCCGACCGCGGTCGCCAGCCAGCGGCGCAGGCCGACGCTCTCGCCCAGGAAAATAATCGACAGCGCGGTGACGAACAGCGGCGATACGAAGCCGGTGGCGGATGCTTCCGCGATCGGCAGAAAGCGCAGACCGGAAATGAATAACAGCGACGATGACAACAGTGCGACGCCGCGCAACAGCTGCAAACCCGGGCGTTGGGTCCGCAAGGCGTAGAGCGGCGACGCCGGCAGCATGCCGGGAATCATGATCAGCGCGAACACCAGAAATCTGATCCAGGCGATCTCGATCGAAGGCAGCGTCGCCGACAGAACTTTCGCGGTGACGTCCGATACCCCAAGGAAGACCGTCGATGCCAGTATCAACGCGATGCCGCGGAATGGATGGTCGGCGCGCGCCGGCGCGGCGCGTGCAGCCGGCTTGTTCGGAGGCAGCAACAGGGAAGCGCTGTCAAGCCTTGCGGCTGCGGCGGGTGGCGGGGTCACGGTTGCGGAACTCGGCAGAATGAATCGAATCGGGTGAGCGCGCAGACAACAATAGTTGACCGGCGTCGACAAGCGCCGAAAACAGGAGGCCGATATGCGTGGATTGCGCCATGCGGACCCGCACTGCAACACTTTGTTAAGAACGGTGTCCGACTTCGGCTTTGAGACTGTGCGTCCGGCTCCGCATTCGTCTCGTCCTGAGAGTTCAGACTCAAAATGCGAGGAACACCTAGAGCATCGGCAGGCCGCGGGTTCTGGATCCGCGCGGAAAAGCAAGGTCGAGTGCTGCGATTTCGTCGCTGCCGAGTTTGAGCGTGCCGGCGGCTGCGTTGTCGGCGGCGTGCTGCTCACTTGAGGCCTTCGGAATCGCAAGCACCTGGGGCTCGCGGGTGAGAAAACCAAGGGCGACCTGGCGTGGCGACGCACCATGCGCTTGCGCGATGGCCTGAAGGACTTCACCAGCCTTGCTGCGGGCAGATGGGAAATCATCGTGACCGAACGGCGAGTATGCCACCACCGCGACGCCGTGCTGCTCGCACCATGGAATAACCGCGTGCTCGATCGCGCGCTGCTTCAGATGGTAGAGCACCTGGTTGCAGGCGATCCTGCCTTGGCCCGCAGCCGCCAGCATCTCGTCGAGATCGCCGACATCGAAATTGCTGACACCCCATGAACGGATTTTTCCGGCGCTGACCAGTTGCTCGAACGCGGCAACCGTCTCGGAAAGCGGATACGAGCCGCGCCAATGCAAGAGATAGCAGTCGAGCCGGTCGGTTTTCAGCCGCGCCAGCGAACGCTCGCAGGCCGTGATGGTGCCGCGCCGCGACGCGTTGCTCGGCAACACTTTCGAGACCAGAAAGACATCATCGCGCCGCCCGGCGATGGCCTCGGCGACCACCAGTTCGGCATCGCCATACATCTCGGCGGTGTCGATGTGGGTCATGCCGAGATCGATGCCGCGGCGCAACGCGGCGACCGCACCCTTGCGACCGCCGCGGTCGATATACCAGGTGCCCTGCCCGATCACCGGCACCTCGGGACCGTTGGTGCCGAATTTCTGCTGCCTCATGATTGCCTCCCACAAACTGGATCGTTTCGAAAGCCGGACGCCTCTGACAAGCCGCCCATCTTGTTCCGGTCTTGCAGCGTGCTATCACCTATATAGGGCACCGTTCGGCCAGGCCGAGCGGCCGGCACAACATCGTCGCCGTCAACGGCGGCATTCAAGGGAGAAAAGCGACATGGCCCATTTCGGCCCGACCCGACGGAGCCTGTTGCAGGGCACGCTTGCCGCCGGCGCACTCAGCCTGACCGGATTTCCGGCGCGCGCCGAGCCGCAATGGAAGAAATATGCCGGCACCACGCTGGAAGCGAACCTGGTCAAGGGGCCGCGCGGCGAACTCCTGCAGAAATATGCCGGCGAGTTCACCGAGCTGACCGGCATCAAGGTCGGCTCGGAGGTCATTCCCGAACAGCAGCAGCGCCAGAAGGCGGTGATCGAACTGGTTTCCGGCCGCCCCAGTTTCGACGTGATCCATCTCAGCTACCACGTGCAGAAGCGGCAGTTCGAGAAGGCCGGCTGGCTTGCCGATGTGTCGGGCTTCATGAACAACCCCGAGCTCACGGCGCCGGACCTGGTCGAGAGCGATTTCTCGGCCGCCGGCTTGCAATTCGCCAAGCCCGACAATGGACCGATGCATTCGCTGCCGTGGTCGGTCGACTATTTTATTCTTTACTACAACAAGGAGATCTTCGCCAACAAGGGCGTCGCTGTTCCCAAAACCTTTGACGAGATGGTCGTCGCCGCGGAAACTCTGACTGACCCCAAACAAGGCGTCTACGGGTTCGTCGGACGCGGGCTGCGCAACGCCAACATGACGCTGTGGACCAACTTCTTCCTCGACTATGGCGGCGAATTCCTCGACGCCAAGGGCAACCTCCTCACCGACGGTCCGGAGGCGATCGAGGCCACCCGACTCTACCAGCGCCTGCTCACCAAGGCGGCGCCTCCCGGGGTCGCCGGCTTCAACTGGATGGAATCGATGGCCGCCTTCACGCAAGGCCGCGCCGCGATGTGGATCGACGGCGTCGGCTGGGCGCCGCCGCTGGAGGACCCCAATGCCTCGCGCATTGTCGGCAAGGTCGGATACACCCTGGTTCCCGCAGGACCCAAGGGCCAGTATTCGGCGACCTACGGCGACGGCATCGGCATTGCGCAGGCGAGCAATAACAAGGAAGCCGCCTGGCTCTATTGCCAATGGGCGGTGTCGAAACTGATGGGCGCGCGGCTGTTGCAGAGCGGCGGCGGCGTGCCGTTCCGCAATTCGGTGCTCAACGACGACGCCGTGCGCAAGGGCGTGAAGACGCCGGAATGGCTGGATTCGGTGATCGCGTCGGGCAAGATCAGCAAGCTCGGCCTGCCGGTCGTGATCCCCGTGGCCGAATTCCGCGATCTGTTCGGCGCCGCCATCACGGCGACGCTGTCGGGTGCCGACCCCGCGACCGAACTGAAAAAGGCCGCCGATCAATATCGCCCGATCCTGGAGCGCAGCGAGAAAGCGTGAGCACGTTAGCCGAACCGGCTGAGGTCGCTGCCGGCGGAGAGCCGCAGCGGGAGTGGCGCCCGCGCTCGTATTGGCCGTTCGTGACGCCGGCGCTGATCGTCGTCCTTGCCGTGATCATCTTCCCGTGGCTGTTCACGATCTGGATGAGCCTGCACGAGTGGAAGGTGGGGTCGCCGACGACTTTTGTGGGCCTCGCCAATTACCTGCGGCTGCCGTCGGATCCGCGCTTTGTCGAATCGGTGGGACATACGCTGGTCTATACCGCGCTCTCGGTGCTGCTGCCGCTCATCCTGGGCACGCTCGCGGCCATCGTCTTCCACGCCCGGTTTCCGCTGCGCGGATTCTTGCGCGGGCTCTTCATCCTGCCGATGATGGCAACGCCGGTGGCGATCGCGCTGGTGTGGACCATGATGTTTCATCCTCAGCTCGGCATTCTCAATTATCTGCTGTCGCTGGTCGGCCTGCCGGCGCAGCTCTGGGTATTTCATCCCGCGACCGTGATCCCCTCCTTGGTGCTGGTCGAGACCTGGCAATGGACGCCGCTGGTGATGCTGATCGTGCTTGGCGGGCTCGCGGCCATTCCGGCGGAGCCTTACGAAAGCGCCGAGATCGACGGCGCCAATCTGTGGCAGGTGTTCCGCTACATCACCCTACCGCTGATCACCCCCTTCATCTTCATCGCCGCGATGATCCGCATGATCGACGCGGTCAAGAGTTTTGACATTATCTTCGCCATTACTCAGGGCGGCCCCGGCTCGGCGTCGGAGACCATCAACCTTTACCTCTACAGCGTCGCCTTCATTTATTACGACATCGGTTATGCCTCGGCGATCGCGGTGGTGTTCTTCGCCCTGATCATAGCGCTTGCCGCCGTGCTCCTGCATCTGCGCCAGCGCCTGCAATGGAGCGAAATCGGGAGCGGCGCATGAGCTTGCGCCAGATCCTCGGCAAGATCGGGCTGGCCTTCGCGGTGCTGGTGATGGTGTCGCCGGCCGTTCTGTTTTTCCTCTGGATGGCCTCGCTCTCGATCAAGTTCGAGGTCGACAACGCCGCCTACCCGCCGATCTTCATTCCCGACCGTTTTGCCTTCAAGAACTACGCCGACGTGTTGGCGTCCAACCGGTTCCTGACCTATTTTATCAACAGCCTGCTCGTTACCGGCACGGCGACGGGGCTTGCGATGCTGGTCGGCGTGCCCGCCGGTTATGGCATTGCCCGGATGGCGGCGCACCGTTCGGCGGTCGTGATCCTGATCGCGCGCATCACCCCGGGACTGTCCTATCTGATCCCGCTCTTTCTCTTGTTCCAGTGGCTCGGACTGCTCGGCACGCTGTGGCCGCAGATCATCATTCATCTCGTGGTGACGGTACCGATCGTGATCTGGATCATGATCGGCACGTTCGAAACCACGCCGATGGAGCTCGAAGAGGCCGCGCTGATCGATGGCGCCACGCGATGGCAGGTGTTCCGGCATGTGGCGCTGCCGATCGCGCGCCCGGGCATGGCGGTCGCCTTGATCCTGGCGGTGATCTTCTCCTGGAACAATTTTGTCTTTGGCATCGTGCTCGCCGGGCGGGAAACCCGCACACTGCCGGTCGCGGTCTACAACATGATTTCCTTCGACCAGCTGAGCTGGGGCCCGCTTGCCGCGGCAGCGCTGATCGTCACCTTGCCAGTGCTGTTGCTGACGGTGTTCGCGCAGCGCCAGATCGTGGCCGGATTGACCGCGGGCGCGGTCAAGGGCGGGTAGAGGATGGAGGCACCCATCTGGGGCCGCCCGGCCTTTCGGCGAGGAGAGCGCATGCAACGGATCATCATAGTAGGGAACGCGGGTAGCGGGAAGTCTACTCTTGCCCGGGGCTTGGGGCCTGTGGTCCGTTTGAGGAGTAACCGTCAGATTTCATCGTTCATAGCCTCTCTCAGATAAGGAAGGCCAATGGCAATGTCGATTGTAAGAGCCAGCAGGTTCACGCGCGCAGATGCCGAGACATTTCCGGATTTGGCAATGAACGGCCGAACTGAAACGTCCGCTCAAATGACGCTATCGGAGGTAAGGTCGACGTGACGCGGACATGGTGAAAACGATACCAATGCCCCGTTACGGTGAAGCGCGCTGTCCGTGCCGGCGTTGGTCGCCAGAATGCGGGTCCAGGCCCCCATTGCGAGGGTGACGACGAAGCCGATTACCCACAGCATCGGCGTATGAGATCGATGAATGCACGTCGCACGGCCATAGACCAGAACCTACAGGCATTACTCGCGTTTGTTTGCTGCGGGAGCATGTTCGAACTGCGGCACCGGATCACGCTCAAGGCGTCAATGCCGCCATGACGGCCGCGGGATTGCGGGCGATCACCGTCAGATAGGCACGGGCGCAGGTATCCGGTTCAGCAGCGCCCTGCTCCCAATCGCGCAATGTGCCGAGAGGAATCTTGAAGCGCGCCGAAAACTCTTCCTGGGTCATTCCGAGCGCCTGCCGGATGATCTTGGAGCGCGCAACGCGCTTCATGCGCTTGAAGTCGTCAGGCTTCAAAGGCTGAGCATCGGGATCGCTCAACGCAGCCGCCATCACTTCCTCGTCCGTCATCGGACGCAGAGGTTCAAGGGGTTCGTCCGTTCTGTTGGTAGTAGTCATCTTGCTCATGTCTGGTTGCCCGTCTGGCTGAAATTATGCGATTCGTGTGAGCCGCTTCACATCTGCAGCGCACCGGCTGAGTTACCAATACCGAACTGACGTGTCTATGCCGGCCGGTAGGGGGACTGCGATGAAACCTCCGCGTCGCCTATTCCTGCGTCTCGCTGCGTTGGCGCTCGGTCTTCCGGCCATTTCGCGCATGGCCTACGCGCAAGCCTATCCGGCGCGGCCGGTGCGCATGATCGTCGGTTTCAGCGCTGGCGGCGCGCCCGACATCGCAGCGCGCCTGCTGGCACAATGGCTTTCGGACCGGCTCGGCCAGCCGCTCGTCATCGAGAACCGTCCCGGCGCCGGCAGCAACATCGCCACCGAGGTCGTGGTGGAAGCGGCCGCCGATGGGTATACGCTGCTCCTGGTGTCACTTGCGAACGCCGTCAACGCGACGCTCTATGAAAAGCTCAATTACAGTTTTGTGCACGACATCGCGCCGGTTGCGAGCATCAGCCACGAGACCTACTGCATTGAGGTGCATCCCTCGTTTGCAGCAAGGACAGTTCCCGAATTCATCGCCTACGCCAAGGCCAATCCCGGCAAGCTCAACATGGCCTCGCCGGGCACCGGGAGCGGGCCTCACATGGCCGGCGAGTTGTTCAAGATGATGGCTGATGTCGACATGGTGCATGTGCCCTATCGTGGTTCGCCGCCGGCCCTGACGGATTTGCTCGCCGGGCAGGTTCAGGTAATGTTTAGCCCCCTGTCCTCGTCGATCGAGTACGTTCGAGACGGCAGACTACGTGCGCTGGCCGTAACCACGGCAACGCGCTCGACGGCGCTGCCCGAACTCCCGACCGTGGCAGAGTTCGTACCTGGCTACCAGGCCAGCGGCTGGTTCGGCGTCGGCGCACCCGCGAGAACGCCGGTCGAGATCGTTCACAAGCTCAATCAGGAGATCAATGCGTGCCTTGCCGACACGAAGCTGCAGGCGCGTTTCGCCGACCTGGGCTCCGTGGTATTTATCGGGTCGCCGTCCGACTTCGAAAAGCATATCGCCGGGGAGACCGAGACGTGGGCCAAGGTGATCCGCGCGGCGCATATCAACAAAGTGGGGTAGCAGCAGGCAGCGGCCGCCAACCACGCTACACTCCCGGGCGACCCGCGAAACTCTCGGGCGACCCGCGGCGGCATCAGGAGGATGCGATGACAACTGCGATGGAGGGCAGGGAACTCACGCAAGTCGGTGCGGGAACGGTCATGGGTGAGTTGATGCGGCAGTACTGGATTCCCGCAGCGCTGTCATCGGAACTTACCCGCGACGGCGACCCGCTTCGCCTCATGCTGCTCGGCGAGAGGCTGATTGCGTTTCGCGACAGCGCAGGCCGGGTCGGCGTCATGGACCATCGTTGTCCGCACCGCTGCGCCTCGCTATTCCTCGGACGCAACGAGGAAGGAGGCATTCGCTGCATCTGCCATGGCTGGAAGTTCAACGTCTCGGGCGACTGCATCGACATGCCAAGCGTGCCGCCGCACCAGGATTTCAAGCAGAAAGTCAAGGCCAAGGCCTACCCGGCCATCGAGCGCGCTGGGATCGTGTGGGTCCATATGGGGTCGAGCGCGAAGACACCGCCGTTGCCGGCGTTCGAAATCCTCGACGTTCCCGATGATGAGATCGGCGTGAGCTTGGTCCAGCGCGAGTGCAATTACCTGCAGGCGCTCGAAGGCGAGATCGATACCTCGCATTTCGGCTTCCTGCACGCTGGCCACGTCGACCCGGACGATGTGCCGGAGGATAACCAAGTGTACTACACCGTTACCAACCGGACGCCAGAGTACCATGTCGCCGATACCGCCTGGGGCACGCAGTACGCCGCCTACCGCGCGGCGGCCCCGGACCACGTTTACTGGCGCTTCGCCAACTTCCTGTTTCCGTTCTGGAGCCAGGCGCCGAACGGCGAGTTCGGCAGTCATGTGCACGCGCGTGCCTGGGTGCCGCTCGACGACGGGCACACGATGTTCTGCTTCCTGTGGTGGAAGCGCGGCGCGTCGGCGATGACGCGGCCGCAGCCTGCCTTCAAGGACGGCACGCTGATCGGCGGCACGGGTCGCGGCAACAAGTTCCTGCCCAATACGACCGACTGGCTCGGCCGTTGGCGGCTTGCATCGAATGCGAGCAACGACTGGGGGATTGACCGCGCGGCCCAGCGCAGCGACACGATCTACAGCGGGATAGACGGCATTCACCTGCAGGATCAGGCCATCACCGAGAGCATGGGATCGATCACCGACCACGCGTTCGAGCATCTCGCGCCATCGGATCAGATGATCACACGTACGCGCCGACGTCTGCTGATGGCAGCCCGCGCGCTACGCGACGAGCGCGCGTTGCCGCCCGGCGTCGAGGACGCCGAAGTATTCCGTGGCGCGCGAAGCGGGTACTTCGTCGGTGATGACAAAAACCCCTGGCAAGAGATCTATAGCAGGAAACTGGCAGCTGCATTGCACCCGCCTTCCAGGCCGACGCGCGCGGCGCGGTAGTCGGTTTGGTATCTGCCCAGCCGACGCGCAGCTTCGGCACGACAACACCGAGCGCGTGGCGACAATTCTGTAGTGAAGCGGTGATACCCACGATTATATATCCGGAAAGCCTGATTCCGGTGACAGTGCACCAATTAAGACACTCCCGGTTCGACAGTGTTCTCTCGCGTTCATCCAAGCGCCCCTCCCGGCCGGAAAACGGCAATTACACAGCGCCGTGGCGGCGCCAATTTTCCAGCGCCAACTGAAGGCCCACCTCAAATTCACGGGGCTGGACAGCGAACATTTCCATCATCTCCGACAGCGGGATGCTCACATTCTCGCCGAAGCGCTGCACGATCCCGGCATCAATCGGCGTGGCACGAACTCTGTTGAGAAAGGAGATCGCGAGCAACGGCAGAAACGCGGGCACAGGAATGATCGCAAAGCGCCGGTCGATGGATTTGGCGCACAGCTTCGCCATCGTGCGCCACGGAATGGGTTTTCCCGCCAGCCCGACAACATGCCGCCCGATCCATTGCATTCCGACGGCGGCGAACAGGCAATCAACAACGTCATCAATATAGATCGGCTGAACGACATGACGACCTCCGCCGGGCACCGGCAATACCGGGAAGCGGCGGATTGCTGCGAGCAGCCTTTGAATATTATTTTCCTGGTTGCCGCCATAGATCATCGCCGCATGCAGCATCACGCCATTATGGCTTGAGCTCAAGAAATCCGCTTCGGCTTCACGAACCTCATCCGCCCGCTTGTTCGGTATCGCAGAGTAACGCCATGCCGACCCCATCAGAACCAGGCTGGTCGATCGTGAGGTAAGATTCTCGATAATTGACCGCGTATATCTTGCATGGGCACAGGAAACAACGACATCCGCATCTTGCATCGCGTCACGAACGCCGGCGCCGCTCGCCAGATCGGCGACAATTCCCTCTCGCCGGAATACGCGCCTGAACGGAAGTCCCGCCGCTCGAAGTTTTTCCGATAACCGCGCCCCGATATCGGTAGACGCCCCGAAAATTACAATCATTATCAAATATACCGCGCCTGGCGGTCTCCTTCAACCGCGATAGATTGCGGGCATCGGAATCGACCCAGGCCATTGGGCATGATCCGCAGCACGAGACGGACAGACGATATCCGAGACGGCGCGGCGCAAACCTGTTAACTAACCACGGCGAGCGGTCCTACAACGCGATCCGGCGTCATTGCACAGCCATATTCGTCAGCCCTGTTGCGATCGAGCGCGAGCTGGGATCAGCTTGGCTCTTTTTTCCAGAGGATCCTTCATGCTGGCGAGGCAGGTCTCTACCGGGGTTTGCAGGAAATGAAATGTTATCAGTAAGCTACGCCGCTGCGGTTGCCGCAATGCTGGTTGCGGCGCTTTATCTTTTTTTCCGGCTGCGCCTGTTCGTAACGACGACCACCATGCTGGTCGGATCGTTGTTGTTGATCTATGGACCTGCATATTTAAGCTACATGCTTAGTTCGGGCGAACACGCCTTTCTGATAAACCTGTTTGCAGATCTGGCTCACTATCCCGATGCACTATTTGCGATCATAAAAGCCAGGGTTGCCGAGTTTGACGCAGTCGTTATCGCGATGAATTTTTCGATAGCATTGATGTACCTTTGTATCATCGTGGGGATTGAGGCGGTCGATCGGCTCGCTGCCGGGCGGATCGAGACCATGCGGACTTCATTGGCGAACTGGAGTGTCCAACCTCTTCGGGATGATATGGACGGGCACCGCATTCTGCTGATCGCAATCCTGGCACTGTTTGCGTTCATGCTATATGTCTCGATTACCGAGCATCACATTACAACGATCTGGAAATTCCTGTCGATTCGGGGAGACGATGAAAGCAATGTCGCGAGAAATGCGTTTCGATTGCATTTTGCCACCAGCCCCAGCTATTCCTACCGTTTGATCCTTGCCGCGGTTGCGCCGATGTTCGTCATCTGGGGTTTGCTGACAGGCTGGTTCAACAAGTCATGGCCGCTGTCCTTGGCCGCAATTCTGCTGTTCCTCGCGACCATGATCGGGAAAATGGACACGCTCAGCAAGGCGCCGCCGGCGTTCTTCCTTGTTCAACTGATGGTGGCTGCCTTGCTTACATTCAGCAATCGGATTACCTGGCGCAGCGCGCTCGGCGGAACCTGCGCGGTCGCGCTGGTGATTTACGCGATCGCTCGTCTGATCATGACGCTCCCGAAGGGTCTCGCAGGATTCGAATTCGTTTATTTTCGTGTCTTCGAGGTGGAAAGTCAGGCGCTGCTGGAAAACTTCGCTACGTTTCCCTTCGTACATCCTCATATGTGGGGTGCCAATATCCGCCCCGTCGCGAGTTTGATGGGACTGCACTACATCCCAAGCTACAGCATCGTGGCTCACACCTGGCAAGGCACTTATGACGTCACCAGCCCTTCGCTCTTCATCGCCGATGCCTGGGCCGATTTTTCCTACGCCGGTGTGATCGTGTTTAGCCTGATAGCCGGCGCAGTTTGCCGTTCCATCGACGCAATTTTCCTGGTGCGGGGGAAGAGTGTTGTCGCGGTCGCCGTGCTCGGTGCCGCGTTTATGGGTGTATTTACGCTTTTGGTAACCGCGTTGAACACGGCCTTGCTGTCCGGCGGACTGCTGCTGGCACCGATCTTGGCCGGCCTGCTGGTGATGGCGACCCGGTATCTGGGGCGGCAACGCCGGACATCCTCGGTTGAGCGTGCAGTCTGCAACGACTAAGAGTCGAACCAGATCACCATGCATGAAATGCTTTTCCATTCGCACCGATCCCATTGCTACCATGCCTGCACTTGATATCCTTGAACCTCCCGACCTTGAACTCGTGAACGAGATGACAGCTGCAACGGCAAGCTCCCCTCGACGATTGCTGTATGTCGCGAACGAGGACTTCGCGTTCCTGCTGAACCGCTTGCCGATGGCTCGGGCAGCGCGCGACGCGGGCTTCGAGGTCCACGTCGCGACCCGTGTCGATAAGGATGCAAAGGCGATCGAGGCCGAGGGCTTCATCCTGCATCGGATCCCGTTCCGGCGCGGTGGACTGTCGCCGTTTGCCGCAATCCCGACGATTCTCGCACTCAGACGTATCGAGGGTAAAATCCGGCCGCAGATCGTGCATCATTCAGGCTTGCAGTGCTGTGTCTATGGGGCAATGGCGGCGCTGGGCAGGAACATCCGGCAGGTCAACGCGATCACTGGCCTGGGCTACATCTTTACGTCCGTTACCTGGCGCACGCGGATGTTAAGAAAGAGCATGGCGTGGCTTCTGCCCTGGCTCTTGAATCGGCGGGCCAACGTCATTCTCGTTCAGAACCCTGACGACCGCTCGGCGCTGGTCGATCTCGGCATCGAGCAGGAACGCATGGTTCTGATCCCCGGGTCGGGCGTAGATACCGATGCGCTGCAGCCATTGCCGGAGCCGGAAGGCCCCATCACCTTTGGCTTTGCCGGGCGCCTCCTGACCGACAAGGGCATCCGCGCATTGGTGGCCGCCCATGGCCTGCTTCGGGATCAGGGCTGCAACGCCAATCTGATCATTGCGGGCAATCCGGACCGGGCCAACCCTGCTTCGGTCGGACTGGAAGAGGTCGAAGAGTGGAGCCGCCGTCCTGGCATCACCTGGCTCGGGCATATCAAGGATATCGTATTTTTGTGGCGGCTCTGCCATTTCGCGGTGCTGCCATCGCACCGCGAAGGGCTGCCCGTCAGTCTGCTGGAAGCCGCGGCCTGTGGCAGGCCGATGATCGCAACGGATGCGCCGGGCTGTCGCGAGATCGTCATTGAAGACCAGACCGGACTGCTGGTTCCGATCGAAAACCCGACGGCGCTCGCCGGAGCAATCAAGAAGCTCGCCATCTCGCCCGAGCTGCGCGAACGCTACGGCAAGGCGGCGCGACAACTGGTCGTCGACAGGCTGTCGGCAAGGATTATCGGATCTTCCATCGTTCGGCTCTACGAAGACTTGACGCTCAGGCACCTCGGCAGCGATTGGGCGCCGGCGCCAGCCGGTGAATGTCTGCCGCGAAGGGGCAAGATCCTGCTGGTCAGCCAGCACTATGCGCCCTTTCCCAGCACCACATCCGGCTACATGACCGAGATCGCGCGAGAACTCGCGAAGAAAAGCCGGGTGATGGTGATCTGCAGTTCGCCCAATTCGGCTTCCCCATCGCCGCCGGTGCCGGGCGAGCCTGAAGTCATCGAGATCAAAAGCTGGTGGCCGGGCAAATCCGCGCTGGTTGCACGATCATTCGCCGCTGTGCTCTTCTCGCTGCAGGTGTTCGTCGCGGTGATGAAGCATGCGCGCCGCGAAGATGTCCTGCTATCGGTGACGACGCCGTTTACGTTGCCATACACGGTTGCGCTGGCCGCCCGGCTTCGAAAGGCCGCGTCAGCCGTGATCATCTATGATCTTTATCCAGATACGCTGGTGATGGCCGGCTTTCTGCACGCATCCTCTTTCCTCACCAGGTGGCTCCGATCGGCCAACAAGAGGATGTTTCGATGGCTCGATGCGATCATCATCATCGGTCGCGACATGCGCTCGAAACTGCTCGATTACCCAAAAATGGCGGCGTCCAAGGTCATCCTGATTCCGAACTGGTCTACACTGCCCGTAGGCTACAGGGAATTGAACCCCGAGAATCCATATCGTCGGCGCTACGCAGGCCGATTTATCGTCGCCATGTCGGGAAATGCCGGCTTTACCCACGATCCGGCGTCCGTTTTCGAAGCTGCCCGGATTTTGCAAGACAATGAGGATATTCACTTTCTGCTTTCGGGTGAAGGCGTGGGCTGGGCCAAGCTCAACGATATGCAGGCCGCCTCACCTCTTTCCAACGTCACGCTGATCGAGCGGGTCGGCGAATCCGATCTGGAGAGTTTTCTCGCCGCAGGCGACGTCTGGATCATTCCCTACCGCAAGCAAAACACGGGGGTGTCGGTGCCGAGCCGCATCTACAACCTGCTCGCTGTCGGGCGCCCGATCATTATCTGTTCGGAGCCGGACGCCGAGGCAGCTATGCTGGTGCAGGAAGAGAATATTGGGTGGGTGACGCCACCCGAAGATCCAAAGGCGATCGCCGAAATAATCAGTCTCGCCGCCTCCAGCGCCGCTGGCACCATTGCAAAAGGCCATCGGGCAGCCCAGATTGCTCCACGCTTCACCCCGCAGATCTCGCTAGACGCCTACCGTGATCTGATGGACGCGCTGCTCGACCATCAGCTGGCCCGCAGCCGCGATCGCTTGAATGCCGTCCCCTGAACTCATGCCTGCCGCCGCGTTGCCGCTGGCTGTGAGGCATCGATCCCCGGGGGCAATGCGAGCTGCTCCGAAGAATGCAAGACAGGGTCGGTGCTGGTTTGGTTTTTCTGTCGAAATGCCCTACCTGATTGCGCCGTATATTGACCGGCGGCAGGTTCGTACGCATCGTGTTCCAAAATGACGCCCCCTTGCGGTCCGCATGGGCAACCCACCTCCAACAGCCGCTGGCTATGCTCTCGTGATCGATAAAGATCCGCACCGCGCGGTCCTGGCTCTCGTCCCGGTCGCAGCCGCGCTGATTTGCGCCGGCCTGATCGTGCTGCTTCGTCCGTTGCTCCAGCGCTATGCGCTGGCCCGGCCAAACGCGCGGTCGTCGCACCTCACACCCACACCACAGGGCGGCGGCATCGCCGTGATGGCCGCTACTGCGCTCGCCACGGCCCTGACGTCGTACCTGGGCACCCCCTACCCGGATAACGCGATCCCCGTCGTCCTGGCTGCCGCGTTCTGTCTTGCGGCCGTCGGGATGATCGATGATCTCCGACCGATCCCCGTGCTGCCCCGCCTGGCGCTGCAACTCGCCGCGGTCGCGCTGCTGTTTGCGACCCTGCCATCCCAGCTGCGCATCCTGGAAGCGATCCCGCTTGTGCTGGAGCGCGGATTGTTGATGCTCGGATTGCTATGGTTCATCAACCTCGTGAATTTTATGGACGGGCTGGACTGGATGACGGTGGCGGAAATGCTGCCGATGACGCTGGCGCTGGCGGCCTTTGCATTCGTGGGTGAAGCGCCCATAGACATTCTGCCGATTGCATTGGCTCTCGGCGGCGCATTGCTCGGCTTTGCGCCGTTCAACCGGCCGGTCGCCCGACTGTTTCTGGGCGACGTCGGCAGCCTGCCGATCGGCCTGCTGACGGGCTGGTGCCTGCTCGAACTTGCAGGGCGCCAGCATCTCGCCGCGGCGCTGTTGCTGCCACTCTACTATCTCGGCGACGCGACCATCACCCTGTTCCGGCGAATGGCCAATCGCGAGCGCTTCTGGGACGCTCACCGGTCGCATTTCTACCAGCGGGCAACCGATAACGGCTTCAGTGTCGGGCAAGTCGTCGCCAACGTATTCCTGCTCAATGCGCTTTTGGCTGGCCTGGCGGCGGTGTCGATCGCCATCCCCTCGCCGCCGGTCGATGCGGCGATGCTGGTGATCGGAACGCTCGGAGTTTTGGCCGTGCTGGTCAGGTTTTCGCGGTCACGGGCTGTTGGCTAGCCGGGAGGCGCGCGCCGGCTGCGAATTCCGGGATCGCCTCATTCAGCACGAGCTCGATCATGCTTCGCTGCTCGCCATCGACCGCGTCATGAAGCCTGGCCAACCAGGCGCGCATCGCCTCGCGCGACGGCTCGCGAGGGCGCGCGGCCACGATACCAGCGACGCCGATCTCAACCGTCTCCTCTTCATGCGCGAACAGAATTTCGTTCAGCCGTTCTCCCGGCCGCATCCCGGTGAACACGATCTCGATATCGTGGCCGGGCTGCAGGCCGGAAAGCCGGATCATCCTCTCCGCGAGGTCGACGATCCTGACCGGCTGCCCCATGTTGAGAACATAGACCGACACATCCGAATGCTGCCTTCCCAGCGCATGGGTGGCGGCGGTTAGCACGAGATCACAGGCCTCGCGGATCGTCATGAAATACCGGACCATATCGGGGTGGGTGACCGTGACCGGCCCGCCGGCCTCGATCTGGGCCTTGAACTTCGGGACCACCGATCCGTTGGAGGCCAGTACGTTGCCAAATCTCACGGAGATCAGGCGCATCGGCGGCTTGCCGTCCGGCTGGAACGCCAGTTCGCGATCAATCGCCTGGCAATACATTTCGGCAAATCGCTTGGTCAGCCCCAGCATCGAGACCGGCTCGATCGCCTTGTCGGTCGAGATCATCACCATCGCCGCGGCGCCTGCCGCCCGGGCCGCGTCGGCGACGTTTACCGACCCGAAAATGTTGGTCTTGACCCCCTCGCTCCAGTCGCGCTCGAGGATCGGGACATGCTTGAGGGCTGCGGCGTGAAACACGATGTCCGGCTTGAATTCATTCATCAGCTGCAGCACACGGTCGCGATCGCGAATATCGGCAATCCGCCCCTCGATGGCGGCGCTGCTCTCGTGCGCCGCAAGGGCTTCGGTGACGGCATAGAGCGCGGGCTCGGAGTTTTCGATCACGAGCAATCGCGCCGCGCCAAAGGTCACGACACGATCGCAAATCTCCGAACCGATCGAGCCGCCACCGCCGGTGACGATGACGGCCTTGTTTTTCACCAGGGCTTCGAGACGGACGTAATCGATCTTTTCGCTCGGACGCAACAGCAGGTCCTCCACCGCAACCGGGGTCAGCCGCGGCGTATCCCCGCTTTCGAGCGACGGCAGCCGGTTCACGACGAGGCCGAGCCGGCGCGCCCGCATCAGCACGGCCTCGGGCCGCGCCTCGGGGTCGAACGCCGACGGTGTCATCAACACGCGCTTGATCGGCTTGCCGCGCCTGGCAAACTCGCGAAACACGTCCTCGATATCGTCGATTGCACCGAGCACCGGAATATTGCGGATCGACTGCCCTTGGTCAGCCATCGACGGCGATAACAGGCCGACCGGCCAAAGCTGCTTGACGGCGCCGCTTTCTATACCACGCAACAGGATCTCGGCGTCCGCCGCGCGGCCGATCAACAGGGTCGGCGATGCGTCCTCGGTACGGGCATGGCGACGCACGCGCGTGTAGCGAAAATAACGGTAGGCAAAGCGCAAGGCGCTCAGGAAGAACACCTCGAGGAACCAATACAGCACGATCGTGATCTTGCCGAGGAAGAAGGTGCCTTTGACATTGGGCGCGACAAAAACGTAATCCAGCGCCAGCAACGCTACCGTCAGCACCGTGGCGGCGCGCAGGATGTTCAGCGCATCGGGAAGGGAAATGAAGCGCCATTTCGTGGTGGTCAGATGAAAGGCGTAACAGACAACCACGCTCAGGGCGATGAAATACGGCAGGATGTCCAGCAATAGCGGCAGCCGTTCGGTAAATAACTCTCCCTCGAAGCGCAGATAGAAACTGGCCAGCACCGCCAGCGTCGTCGCCAGGGCGTCGTGCAACGCAATCAAGAAATTGCGCGAGGTCAGATGTGTGAAACGCATCATTTCGCTGACCGGTACTGAATCCTGGAGGGATCTCGCCGTTGCGATGCCGCTAATAGCTCATCCGGTGCGTGCATGCCAACCATCATGCGCTGCCGGGCGGTCGCGCCCCCGCGGCCGCTTCGCGCGAACTGCTTTTCAGCTTCATTCCACCGGCGACGCCGACGCCCAGGACATACATCCATCCTTCATGGAAATCGAACAGGTGCGAATTGAACAGGGATGTGAAGATATTCTGGGCCACGACCAGCAATCCGATCCAGTTTGCCATGTCGTCGCCACGGAACATCCGCAGGTGCACGAACCACATCGCGTACAGCGTTATGATTCCGATCGCGCCCCACTGCACCGCCATGTTCAGGGTCTGGTTGTGCGGGTTTCCGACGACATCGGCGCCGGCGCCGGTCTGTCCCACCGCGGCCCGCTCAAACAGACCACGCGTCGATCCCGTGCCATGCCCCAGGATCGGAGCCTCGGTAAAAAACTGCAGCGATTTTTTCCAATATTCCAGCCGCAGACCGCCCGAGGTCGGCTTGTTTGTCTCCTTGTACAGCTCGTAATCACTCAGGAACGAGGTCGTCGTCGCGCGTATCTGGGGCGAGATTTTCCAGGCCAGCCCCGCGAACAAGACCATGACGCAAAATATCACGACGATACTTCTCCACTTCAGGTGCAAGAGCGCGAACACCGCCAACATGACCGGTATCGTGACCAGCGCTGTCCGCGACACGATCACAAAAATCATGTTGACGACGAAGCTGAGCGAGATCGCAGCGAGCAGCACCGCCTGCCAAATCCTGTTTGTCCGCAGCAAGGCCACGACCGGATAAGCCAGCGCGACGGCGCAGAATGCAAATTCCTGGCTCTGGTCGATATAGTTCTTGACTGGAACGCCGGGACTCTGGGTTAGCGTGACCTTCAGTTGCGGAACGAACAGAACGATCCAGGACAGCGCCATCAGCAGTGTGCAAGCGATCAGAAAGGCCAGCAATATCCATAGACCGCGCCCGGAGCGCGCGAAATGATAGAACAACGCCGGCAGCACAAGCAGCTTCAATGTCGGGCCGATCGCGTACAGGCGCGCGCCCCACGCCGCATCCGACCACAGCGTTCCTGCGACCGCCAAGGCAAACAGCGCCAGCGGCAGCGTACAGACTGGGCGCCGCAACAATTGCAGAAAGGCCTTGGCGTCGAAGAACGGCGCCTGCGCCACCAGGAATGCAGCGGCAAAAATCGCCACCAGCGATGTCGACCAGGGCAGCGCAACCGCAATCAGGATGGCGAGGATATCCGCCGTGGTCAGCCAGGCGGCCGGATCGCGCCATAGCCGCGACAACAGCGCCGTCCCCGGCAAGCTTGCCTCAGCGCTCACACCTTGCCTCCGCGCGCGCGATCAACCAGCGATGTCGTGCTGAAACCGGGCAGGACCTCGACCAGCAGCACTTCGCCGCCATTTGCCTCGACGATCTCGTGACCGACGACCTGGTCGCGGGCATAGTCTCCGCCCTTCACCAGCACGCTCGGTCTGATCTCCTTGATCAGGTTGATCGGCGTGTCCTCCTCAAACAGTGCGACGAGATCGACCGCCTCCAGCGCCGCCAGCACTTCCGCGCGCGCCTGCTCGTGCTGGACCGGCCGTCCCTCGCCTTTCAGCCGCCGCGCCGATGCATCGCTGTTCAAGCCAACGACCAGGCGGTCGCAGGCGCCGCGCGCCGCGGTCAGGACCTTGACGTGGCCGGGATGCAGAATGTCGAAACAGCCGTTGGTGAATCCGATCCGCAAGGCCTGCTTTCGCCACTCCAGCAGTTGGGGGCCGAGATCACCGCCAACCGCAATAATCTTTTCCTCCGCCGCGAGGAACGCATGTGGAAGGATCTTCCGGCGCAATTCCGCTGAAGTCACGCTGGCGGCGCCTTTCTTGCTGACCGCCACCGCGGCGGCCGCGTTGGCCATCCGCAGGGCGGTCTCCCAATCGGCTCCCGCGCCAAGCGCCAGCGCGAGGACGGCGGCAACCGTATCGCCCGCGCCGGAGACATCACGTACCTTGACGGGATGGCCCGGCACATGGATGGCTTCCCCGTTGCGGGACACCAGCGTCATGCCGTGCTCGCTCTGCGTCACCAGGATGGCCTCGCAATCGGCAAGCTGCATCAGCTCCTGCGCGGCTTCCGCGATGCTGTTTTCGGAATCGGCGCGGCTGCGGGTCGCATCCGCGAACTCCTTGCGATTCGGCTTGATCAGCGTCGCGCCGCGATAGATCGCAAGGTTGGGGCTCTTGGGATCGACGATGACGCGCTTGCCGAGTTTTCGGGCGGCGTCGATGATGTTGCGGATCACCCGCGCCGTCAGCACGCCCTTGGCATAGTCGGACAGCAGGACGATATCCGAACGCGGCAGCAGCGGCAGGACTGCATCGATCAGTTTCTGCTCGATATCGGCCGCGGCCGGTGTAGCAAATTCCCAGTCCGCGCGCAGCATATGCGTCGAAAAATGCTCCGACACGAAGCGCACCTTGCGCGTCGTTGGCCGTCGGGGATCGCACACCAGCACGCTTTCGATCAGGCCCTCGCGCGCCAGCTCCGCCTGCAACGTTTTGCCGGCCTCGTCGTCGCCGATCATCCCGACAAAGATGCAGCGTGCCCCGAGCGAGGCAATGTTGCGGGCGACGTTGCCGGCGCCGCCGATATCGGTCTCGGTGCGCTGCACGGCAATCACCGGCGCCGGCGCTTCCGGTGAAATCCGGGACACTTCGCCGTAGACGAATTCGTCGAGCATGAGGTCGCCGACGCACAGCACCGTCTGGCGGGTGATCGCTTGCGACAGGGCGTCAAAATCGAACATCTGTTCTCGTTGTTTGTGGCGCGGTCAGCGAAAGCGATCGGCCGAATCGAGGTAGCCCTTGACGTAGGTCGCGACCGCCGCTTCCAGCGCGGTAAAGCCGCCGTTGTAGCCGGCGCCGCATAGACGATCGACCTCGCTTTGGGTGAAGTACTGGTAGCTGCCGCGGATCGGCTCGGGCATGTCCACATACTGGATATTCGGGGTGGTGCCGAGCGCGGCATAGGCCGATAGCATCAAATCCCTGAAGCTGCGCGCCCGGCCGGTGCCGACGTTGAAGATGCCGCTGACCGAGGGCACAGCTATTAGCCACATCATCACCCGCACGACATCGTCGACATAGATGAAATCACGCCGCTGATCGCCGTCCGCGATCCCTTCGCGGTGGGATTTGAACAGCTGCACCGGCCGGCCGGCCTTGATGTCGTCGAAGCGCCGCGCCAGCACGCTCATCATCGCGCCCTTGTGATATTCATTGGGGCCGAACACGTTGAAAAACTTCAGCCCGGTCCATTGCGGCGGCAGCTTTTCGCCTCGTGCTGCGCGCCCGACCACCGCCATATCGAACAGATGCTTGCTCCAGCCATACAGGTTCATCGGCCGCAGCGCCTTCAGCGCCGGTATCGAAGCATCATCGCGAAAGCCCTGCGCGCCATCGCCATAGGTCGATGCCGATGAGGCATAAATGAACGGCGTCGCGTTGGCCGCGCACCAGTCAAGCAGCTGCATCGACAGGCGAAAATTGGTCTCGATCACCAGATCGCCATCGGTCGCGGTGGTGTCCGAGATGGCTCCGAGATGGATCAGCGCATCCAACCGGCGGTCTTTCAGCCAAACCGGCAATTCCGCTGGCGGCACGATATCGGCGAGCTGGCGCTTGGCGAGGTTGCGCCATTTGCCGTCATGGCCGAGCCCATCGCAAACGGCGACATCGGCGCGGCCGGCGTCGTTCAACGCGGCCACGAGATTCGATCCGATAAAACCGGCGCCGCCGGTCACCAGCAACATTCCTTGACCCTGCCTTGATTGCGCTACGAAAGCTTTGCCCCAGTCGCGCCCCGCAGGCAACTTCAGTCGCCCGGCTCGGCGAAGCCGCGCGGCCCCGGTTTGGTGACTTTACCCCGCGGCAAGGAGCAGTTACCGACAAGGTCGACATCGACAGGCGCCGATTCCAAATTATGAACATGGATTCAGAAAAATTGATGGCGATGGTAGATCCGGATGATACAAGTCCGATTCTGGTCATCCCCTATATGTGGATTGGTGACTTTGTCCGCGGCCATACCGTGGTCCGCGTCCTGAAACAACGCTGGCCTCATCGGCCCGTCGATGTCCTGGTGACGCCCCTGTGCGCCCCGCTGGTCGATTATATGCCCGGGGTGCGCGCAGGGATCGTGTGGGACCTGCCGCGCAGCAGGCTTGCCCTAACCAAACAATGGGGCCTGGCGGCCCAGCTGCGGGCCAGGAACTATGGCACCGCGCTGGTGCTGCCCCGCACCTGGAAAGCGGCGATTGCGCCAGCGCTCGCCGGTATTCCCGAACGGGTGGGCTTTGTCGGCGAGGCCAGGTTCGGGCTGATCAACCGATGGCGCTGGGGTGAGAATGCCCTGCCCCGTTTCATCGACAAGAACGCCGCGCTGGCGCTGCAGGATGGGGCGCCATTGCCCGGGGAGTGGCCGGTGCCACAGCTACGGGTTCCCGGCGGGGAAACCGACCGCTGGCGGCAAACCAACCAGCTCGGCGGAGGCCCGGTTGTGGCGCTGGCGCCGGGCTCGGTCGGCGCCTCCAAGCGCTGGACCTATTATCCGCAGGCCGCCCGGCTCTTGGTCGAGCACGGGTTCGAGGTCTGGGTGGTCGGCGGCCCGACCGAACAGACGCTGGCGGCGGAAATCGTGGCCGTTGGCGGTCCCTGCGTGCACGACCTCACCGGCCCCGATCTGCGCAACGGCATTCTGGCGATGGCGGCGGCGGACGCAGCGATTTCAAACGATTCCGGCTTAATGCACATCGCGGCGGCGCTGGGCACGCCAACCATTGGCATTTTCGGCCCCACCAGCCCCTATCACTGGGCGCCCCTGAACGGCCTCGCGGCCACGGTTCAGACCAAAACCACCCTAGCATGCCAGCCCTGCCACCGTCCGGTCTGCACCATGAACGAGCATCGCTGCATGCGGGATATCCCCGCCTCCGACGTTGTTGATATCGCCGAGCGCCTGCTTTCTGGAGGCCCCCGCGAATTGGAAGTCACCACGAAATGAGTGGCATCTTTGCGGCCGGCTCGGCGCCAAGACCCGCCGCATTCCTCGACCGCGACGGCGTCGTCAACCACGACGACGGCTACATGGGCACACCAGAGCGGATTCGCTGGATGCCGAACGCGGCGAAGGCGATTCGGCGTCTCAACGAGGCCGGATACCTGGTGTTCTTTTTCACCAATCAATCCGGCGTGGCTCGCGGCTTCTTTACCGAGGACGCGCTGCAAGCGCTGCACGACTGGATGTGCGCCGAACTCGCCGCAGCGGGCGCCCGGATCGACGATATCCGCTATTGCCCGCATCATCCCGAGGGATTTGTGGCCGGCTATCTCGAGGATCACCACTGGCGCAAGCCAAGCCCTGGCATGATCCTCGACCTGATGGCGCACTGGCCGGTGCAACGCCAAGGCAGTTTTGTCATTGGCGACCGCCCGACCGATATCGCTGCGGCGCAAGCAGCGGGACTGCCGGGCTTCCTGTTCGAAGGCGGCGATCTCGATGCCTTCGTGGCGGATGTTCTCGTGCGAACGCGCGTGGAATAAGGACAGCCTGCCGGCACATCGCTCGCGGCAAGCGCTGGTTCGGCCGAAGTGAGTGCGTGCGCCAATTCGTTTTCAGTGCTCTTGCGATCGCTACTGTAACCCTGCAGACGGCTTCGGTGACAATTGGAGGGGCGGACAACGATTACTCATAAACGGCGTGCGCGATGAACTCATACCAACCGCGGTTGAAGTCCTCGGCAACCGGTCCTGTAGATGAAATCAGCGTTACATCGCGCTCCCCGAGGTGTCGTTTTCGGCGTGAAGCGAGCCGAAACCGGTCCTGTTCAGTTGCAGCCTGGAACCAGGCAATCCTGACTTGTAGAAAAACCACAGAAAGAGCTACGCGCCTCAAAAAAAGCCGCAAATTAGCCGGCATCACTAACGCCGGCTTTACGCTGGCGTGTTATCTGTTTCCCTCGCGAGTCGGTCTTGTCCATCTCGGCAAATCCCGACGGAAGAAAGTGCCCGGAATCTCTTGTTGCGTGCCAAATCTAATTGAGTGCCAGAGCAATGAACTCCCGATTCGATATTGACCCGCAAGATTCGTTCGATAACTCTTTCAATTCTGCCCAGGCCGACCTTAACTTCGGTACTTCCGCCATAATCGACGGCGGACCTATCTTCGCTGGCGCTCCTGCGGAGATTTTGCCGGTTACCGCGCTTCCGAACCTGGATGTGGCCTCCACCGGCCTCGATAACGACATCGCGGTACCGGTGCAGACCGCTGATGTCACGGACCAGATTTCCAACGATTTCTTCGATTGGACCGCACCGGAAAATAACGGCGGCACCACGGCGGCAGCGCCTCTGTTGGCTTCGTCAGCGCCGGCGCCTGATGCCGCGGCCGGATCGACCGGCGAGCACACCACCGCTCAGGCCAACCTTGGTTACGCCGATGAAGCCCAGTCGCAGGCCGACTATCAGCTGTTCTATAACAGCCCAACCACAGCCTCGTTTATCGGCAACGGCGCATTTGCGGCGCCAACGGCCGTTTCCCTCAATCCCATCACGTCAGCTACTCAGCCGGCACATGTTGCAAACTCGGAAGGGCAGGCAGAGGCAACATCCGGCGCAATCACCGAAGCCGTCGGCCCCCAGGGCGCCACCGCTCAGCAAGTGCAGCAAGCCTTGGACGAGAGCGGCCTAAGCGTCAACGGCAGCGGCATCAAAGTCGGCGTGATCTCCGACAGCTTCAACGATCTCGGCGGCGCGGCCGCGGACGAAGCCGACGGGGCGCTGCCGACCGCTTCCAACATTGACGTCATCAAGGACCTGCCGTCCGGCGGCACCGACGAGGGCCGCGCGATGATGCAGGTCATCCACGACATCGCCCCCGGAGCGAGCCTCGCGTTTTACACCGCCGACGAGAGCGAACAGGACTTTGCCAATGGCATCCTCGCGCTCGCCGCCGCCGGCTGCAAGGTGATTTGCGACGATGTCGCGTATTACGACGAGCCGTTCTTTCAGAACGGCGTGGTCGCGCAGGCCATTCAAACCGTCGAGGCGGAAGGCGTCACCTATGTCACGGCGGCCGGCAATGAGGCCAGCAATGGCTATCAGGCCGCCTGGACGCCGATATCGGGTTCATTCGACGGAATTAATCTCACTGACGCCGAGAGCTTCGGAGGCAGCCTCGTTCAGACCGTTACGATTAATGCCGAGGGGACCGGCTATACGGTTCCTTTGGTGCTGCAGTGGAACCAGCCCTACGGCGCCGCCACCTCGAATCTCGAGATGGTCGTTTTCCGCAGTAATGGGACCCTCCTTGGCGAGTTTACGAACCAAAACGCCGGGCAGGAACTGCACAACCCGCTGGTGATATGGGGGCTTGGCACTGGAACCTATTACGTTGCCATCGAGAATTTGTCCGGGCCTAATCCCGGGCTGATCAAGGAGATCACCGAGGGCGATGGCCTGCCGGCCACGATCAGCGGTGCCAATACCGGGACCGTCGTGGGCCACGCCGAGACCCCCGGCGCGATCACCGCCGGCGCTGTCAGCGCCGCCGATACGCCGGCTTTCGGTTTCTCTCCGACGAGCGAAAGCTTCTCTTCGTCAGGCGCCGGCGCGGAGCTTCTGTTCGCCAACAATGGCACCGCACTGTCTTCACCGGACCTGCTTGATCCGGTCGTGGTTTCCAGCGTGGACGACATCGCCACGACCATTTCGGGAAATCTCGGCGATTTCTACGGCACTTCGGCGGCGTCGGCGAGCCTGGCCGGCGTGGCCGCTCTCATCTTGGCGGCCAATCCCAGCCTGACTGCGGCTGAGGTCGAGCAGATCATGCAGGAAACCGCGCTGCCGATGTCGAATTCGGCCGTCAGCGGGGCAGGTCTGGTGCAGGTCGACCCGGCGGTCGCGGCGGCCTTCGCGCTTGAAACGACAGTCATCGAGTCGTTCGGCTCGACCAGTTTGGTTCAGGTCGGCCACAATTATTATCTCGATAGTGTGGGCAGCGGAACCGGACCTGAGCTGCAATATGGCGGGGCGCCTGTTGCAGCGGGTGAATTTGTCGGCGCCACGCTAATCGGCGCAGAAGCGACCGCGACAGGCTACGAGGTCGC
>NZ_JBEKXH010000020.1:0-29923 GCF_049512235.1 Bradyrhizobium sp. | reverse complement strand
ACGAATATCTTGCCGTCGCCGATCTGGCCGGTGCGCGCGCTGGAGCTGATGACCTCGACCGTCTTGTCGGCGAGGCCGGCTGGGACAGCGACCTCGATCCGCAGCTTGGGCAGGAAATTCACCACATATTCGGCGCCGCGATAGACTTCGGTGTGGCCCTTCTGCCGGCCGTAACCCTTGACCTCGGTGACGGTCATGCCGTTGACCCCGATCGAAGTGAGGGCCTGGCGCACCTCGTCCAATTTGAATGGTTTGATGATGGCAACAACGAGCTTCATGGTCAGGCCTTCGTTTCTCTAAAGTCGAAAAAATTCGGATGATGACGGTCGCGGCTTGGTTCGCGCCTTGAATCGCATGTTGGGCAAGTCTGGCATCTTTCTGCGCCTGTGGCACAAAAAGTTGCGGGCTTGAGCCGAAAATCAACTGCATCAGCCGGCTCCGCTCCCGACAAGAGCTGTACAGGCAGTGCTCCTGTCCGCCAAGATGGTCTTGCATCGCCGACGTTATCGTTGGCTGGCCTGCCCGCAACGAACGCCCGAGGGGATGAAATGTCGGATCGATTCTGGTTTTTTGCGTATCAGGGCCAGCAGCATGGTCCTTACCCGGAGGCGCAATTCCGCGACTTGGTCGCGCAACGCACGATCACGGCGCAGACCCTGGTCTGGAGCGAGGGCATGACCGGCTGGCAAAGAGCCGGGGATATTCCTGGCCTGCTCGCAGCCGCTCCGGGCGCGCTGGTCTTGCCGCCGGAGGCATTGCCGGCAGGCGGCCTGCCGGCCGTCCAGTCGCTGTCGGCCGAACTCGGCACCTGGGAGCTGTTCGGGCGCGGGTTGCTGGTCATGATCGGCGACCTCACGGTGATTGCGGCGCCGTGGACGAAGACCGGCTTTTTCCGCTGGTTCATCGCGCATCTGCGCATCCCGCAGCGGCCCGACATCACCTTCACCGGCAGGCCCGGCGACATCTGGTACGCTTTCGTGTTCCTCGCGCTCGGCATTTACGCGGGTTTGAGTCGTGTGCCCTATTTGCCATACGTCCTCATTCCGGTTCAGGCGGCAATCTGGTGGATCATCGTCCGCTGGTTGGTCGAAAACGTCAGTCCGGACGGACATCAGCACCCCCTCACCTTCACCGGCGGGGCCTGGGCCTATGTCGGCTGGTATTTGCTGTCGTTTGTCTCGTTTATCACCATCGTCGGCTGGGCATGGGTCTGGGCCGCATGGGCGCGATGGATGTGCCGGAATGTCGATGGTACGCGGCGGCAACTGAGGTTCGAAGCCAGCGGGTGGCAGATGCTGTGGCGGACGCTTCTGTTCACGCTGGCATGCGGGTTGATCATCCCGATTCCCTGGGCGCTCGCCTGGTTCGCTCGCTGGAGCGTGTCTCAATTCGCGCTCGTCGAACCAACCGCCTGAAGACCGGACCGCCCGGCATCACCTGCGTTCGCGCAGCGAGCCTTCCTGCGCCACCGACGCCACCAGCGTGCCGTCCTGCTTGAAGATCAAGCCGCGGGTCAGGCCGCGGCCGCCCTGCGCGCTTGGGGAGTCCTGGGCATAAAGCAGCCATTCGTCGGCCCGGAACGGACGATGAAACCACATCGCGTGATCGAGGCTTGCCGGCATCATGCGTTTGTCGAACAGGGTACGGCCGTAGCGGGCCATTGCCGCGTCCAGCAGCGAGAAGTCCGAGGCATAGGCCAGCGCGCACATATGCAGGGCCGGATCGTCGGACAGCTTCGATGCGGTGCGGATCCAGACATGGATGCGGCCGTCCTCGATCTTCTGGCCGAAATAGCGTCCGAGTTCGACCGGGCGCAGCTCGATCGGACGGTCGGATTCGTAATAGCGGCGGATGAAGTCCGGCATCTCCCGGAACATCGGCTGCTTTGCGACTTCCTCGGCGGTGAGTTTTTCCGGCGGCGGCACCTCCGGCATCTTGTCCTGGTGATCGAACGCGCCCGCCTCATCGACGTGAAACGACACCATGATCGAGAAGATGGCGTGGCCGTGCTGGATCGCGGTAACGCGTCGCGTCGCATAGCTCTTGCCGTCGCGCAGCCGCTCGACCTCGTAGATGATCGGAATCTGCGGATCGCCGGGCAGAATGAAATAACAGTGCAGCGAATGTGGCAGGCGGCCTTCGACGGTTCGGCACGCCGCCACCATCGCCTGCCCGATCACTTGCCCGCCGAACACCCGCTGCCAGCTCGTCTTCGGACTGTTGCCACGAAACATGTTCACCTCGATCGGCTCGAGATCGAGAATGGAAATCAGGTCAATCAGTGCTTTGGACATGGATATGCTTTCGTTTCCCATCGTCATTCCGATTCGAGGCAATGCCTCGAACCGGAAATCCGGAGATCATGACCGGGAGATTCCCGAGTTCACGATTGACCGGCGGGGATCACAACCTTGTTTGGTGAACCTGTTTCGCCCAGCTATAGTCGCGGTGCAAGCCTAGTCTTGCGGCGCGAACTGGTAAGGTTTCATCATGGCGGTACAGCGAAGCATTGTGATCGGCGGCGGGGCGTTCGCCGGACTGGCGCTGGCGCTGGCGCTGCGGCAGGGCCTCGGTGCCGATATTGCGGTGACCGTGGCCGATCCGGCGCTGGCGCAAAGGCCAAGCCGCGATCCGCGCGCCACCGCCATCGTCGCCGCCTGCCGCCGGCTGTTCGAGGCCATCGGGGTGTGGGAGCAGGTCGCCGGCGTGGCGCAGCCCATTCTCGACATGGTCGTGACCGATTCCGGGCTTGAAGACGCCACCCGCCCGGTATTCCTGACCTTTGCGGGCGACGTCGAACCCGGCGAACCCTTCGCGCACATGGTCGAGAACCGGCATCTGATCGATGCGCTCGTCAACCGCGCGGAGGCCGAGGGCATCGATCTGCGCGCCAGCGCAGTGACGACATTCGAGCGCGATGGCGGGGGCCTCGATGTGACGCTGGCTGACGGCGGCAAGATCGCGGCCAGCCTTCTGGTGGCGGCTGACGGCGCCCGCTCGAAATTGCGCGAGCACGCCGGCATCGCCACCCATGGCTGGGATTACAATCAATCCGGCATCGTGGTCACGGTCGGTCATGAGCGCGATCACCGCGGCCGCGCCGAAGAACATTTCCTGCCCGCAGGTCCGTTCGCGATCCTGCCGCTGACCGGGCGACGCTGCTCGCTGGTCTGGACCGAAAGCCGCACCGAGGCGGCCCGTATCACCGCGCTCGCCGAGCCGGACTTTCACGCCGAACTCGAGCAGCGCTTTGGTCTGCATCTCGGCGAGATCAAGGTACTCGACAAGCCCAGGGCATTTCCGCTCGGCTATTTCGTCGCGCGCTCGTTCATCGCCGAACGGCTGGCGCTGGTCGGCGACGCCGCCCACGTCATTCACCCGATCGCGGGTCAGGGGCTCAACATGGGCCTGAAGGATGTCGCGGCGCTCGCCGAGGTGGTGGTCGATGCTGCGCGGCTCGGCATCGACCTCGGCCAGGCCGATGTGCTCGAGCGCTACCAGCGCTGGCGGCGGTTCGACACCATGGCGATGGGGCTCGCCACCAATTCGCTCAATCTCCTGTTCTCGAACAAGTCGACCCTGCTGCGCACCGTGCGCGATATCGGGCTCGGACTGGTCGATCGCGCGCCGCCGCTGAAGAGCCTGTTCATCCGCCAGGCCGCGGGTCTTGCCGGCGAGGTGCCTCGGCTATTGAAAGGCGAGGCGCTGTAGGGGACTTCAGGGCCCCCGTGACGCGCGCAGTGAGGACGCGTCTTAAGGCATTTTCCCTGCGTCGGTGGCGAGAATAAAAGCCGCCACCGCGTCGATCAATTCTTTGTCGAGCGGTCGATCGGATTGATTATAGGCCGCCTGATCGTCGGCCTCGTCTGCGACATCGACCAGCAGGTGGTTCATGTCCGGAAGCCAGAGCGTTCGCGCCGTCGATGACGCCGCGGAAAGGGCTGCGAAATCCACCCGCGCCAGCTGGCGGTCGCGGCCGCCTGCGACGATCAGGGTCGGCTGCTCGATCAGTTTCAGGGCCGGAACCGGGTCTTCGGTGAAGGCCGAGGCGATGCCGGGCTGCATCGATGGCGGGATCGCCAGCCCCGGGGGCGTCGGATCGACGATCTCGCCGGCCATGATGGCGTCGATCGCCTTCGCGATCGGCTGAAACACCTCCGGCGCAAGTTTTTTTTCGAGCTGGGCCTTGAGCAAGTCGCCCTGCCGCCGCGCCGCCGTCGCCAACAGAACGAGGCGGTCGACCGGCGCGCGCCGCGCCGCAAGGATCGCGACCAGCCCGCCCTCGCTGTGTCCGACCAGAGTTATCGTTGGGAATTTGCCGGTGGCGCGCAGATAGTTCGCCAGCGCCGCGGCATCGTCGACATAATCCTTGAAGCGAAAATCCTCCGGTCGTCCGAATTCCGGCTTCCATCCGCCGGCCCCGCGCTTGTCATAGCGAAGCGTTGCGATGCCGCGCGCGACCAGCTGCTCGGAGAGCTTTTTCAATGTCGCAGGCTTCATCTGCGGCCCGTTGCCGTCATGGTCGGTTGATCCGGAGCCCGCGATCAACAGCGCGACCGGCGGCCGTTCGACACCGGCGGGCATTGTCAGCACGGCATCGATGGCGCCGACACGAATTTTTGTCTCGTCAGCGCAGGCATTCACGGCCATACCGGCAAAGACAACGAATGATGCGACCAGGCAAGCAACGACGGCCCCCGGGCCTTCGACCGATGAGCGGCCTGTGACCATCGCCCTCACTCGATCTTCCGCGCTTCTTCCGGCAGCATGATCGGGATGCCGTCGCGGATCGGATAAGCGAGCTTTGCGGAACGTGAGATCAGTTCCTGCTTGGTGGCGTCAAACTCGAGCGGACCCTTGGTCAGCGGGCAGACCAGGATTTCCAGCAGTTTGGGATCGACGGTGCCTTCGAGGCGTTCGGGCGGGGAATTCATGGCTTTGTGTCTCCGGCGTGGAGTTCGATTCCTTAGCTCCGATCTAGCGGTGCGTCACCCGCCAGATCGTGCCGTTGCCGTCTTCGGACACCAGCAAGGCGCCGTCATGGGCCACCGCGACGCCGACCGGCCGTCCCCACACCTCGCTATCGTTGACGACAAAGCCGGTGACGAAATCCTCATATTCGCCTGTGGGCACGCCATCCCTGAGCCTGATCCGGATCACCTTGTAGCCGGTGCGTGCGGCGCGATTCCAGGAGCCGTGTTCGGCCGCGAAACCATCGCCGCGATATTGGGCCGGAAAGGCCGTGCTGTCGTAGAATGCGAGCCCGAGCGAGGCCGAGTGGGCCTGGATCAGCACGTCGGGAACAGTAATTTTATCCTTCAGATCCGGCCGTTGGCCGGCGTGCCGCGGATCCCAGTGGTCGCCGATATAAAACCAGGGCCAGCCGTAGAAGGCGCCTTCGCGCACCCGGGTGACGTAGTCCGGCACCAGATTGTCGCCGAGGCCATCGCGCTCGTTGGTGGAACAATAGGGATCACCTGTCGCGGGCTGGATCGCAAGACCCACGCAGTTGCGGATACCGCTGGCGAACATGCCCTGGCGTTTGCCATCGGGATCGAATGCCAGCACGCCGGCGCGGTCCGTCTCCCTTCCCCAGTCTGCGCCGAGCGCGTGTTTGGCGCTCCAGGTCTGTAACCCTCCGGCCGGATCGCCCATGCCCTCCGCATCATTGCTTTCGGAGCCAACCGAGATCAGCATCCGCTTGTTGTCGCTGGTGAAGACAATATCCCGCGTCGAGTGGCCGTAGCCGTGCGGCAGGTCGGCAACCACCGTTTCAGGTTTGGTCGCGGCCTTGAGATCGCCTGTCTTGTAGGGAAAGCGAACGACGCGGTCGGTATCGGCGACATAGACCCATTGCGGATCCCGGCCGTTCGGGAAAAACGCGATACCGAACGGCTGGTGCAGACCATCCGCGTAAATCTCGTTGACGGCGGGCTTTGGCGCTCCGTCAGCTGCGCGCAGCAGGCGGATGCGCCCGGCGCGGGTTTCGGCGATGAAGATGTCGCCATTCGGCGCCACCCGCATCTCGCGTGGCCCGTTCAATCCTTCCGCGAACAACTCTATTCTGAATCCGTCCGGTACAAGCGGGCTGGCGGAAGCCGGCCGGGGAACGATCTCGGAGACGTTGGCCGCCGAGGGGGTCGCGCCGGGCTTCGGCAAATCGTCCGGCCTGATCAGCCTGATAGCGCCAGGCTTGTCGTCGCGCCAGTCGCCAAAGGCGGCGCTGCCGGTGCGCGGCGCCGATTGGGCCAGTACTACTGCGTCAGAAACAGCTTGGCTGCCGGCCGCGCCGACCAGCACACACCATAACAAGCGACTGTATGACCGCATCATTGCTCCACTCGTTCGAAGCCCACCGGTTAGAGAAAAGCTGTTCCCTGCGCGGCGAAGCCGCAGCGAGGTGCGAAACCGGGCTGCACCGGACCATCGAGCAGCTAAGCGTTCGTTCTCCGATTGCCAAGCCATCGCTCATCAAATCCGCGCGCATGACGCCAACGCTGGCGGGTGCAAAGCGCAAGCCGCCGTCGGCCAGCTTTTCGAGCTGGCGGAAAGGCTGAAGCTTAGAATGCCTCCATTTTAGAGGGAGTCTTTTTGCCTGTCGGACAACAAAGCCGCTAGCTGGTGGCGCCATCTCAAAGCGCGTCACATGCAGGAGAGACGACGAGTGTCGATATCGTCCGAACCGCGTCTCACCATCTTGCTCTTTGCGGTCGCCGGTACGTTCTGGTGCGCCGGCGCCGCGCGCGCCGAGGACGCAAGCACCTGGCGCGAGATTGAGACCAAGTACATTTTTGGATTTTCAACGCTATCGCGCTAAGCTCAAATTCGCCTGGGAATTTTGATTTTTTCTCGACACCGGAAAGGACGATAGGTGTTTGCTCTAGCCATGATGAAAAACAGACTGCCTTTGACCGTGCTCTGCTCGATCGCGATGCTTTCTGTGTCGCAGTCCCACGCGCAGCAGGCGACCGAGATTCACGTGACTTATGCCAACGGCCAGTTCCGGCCGAGCGCGGTGCAAGCGCCGGCCGACAAGCCCGTCATTTTCCGGGTCAAGAATCTCGACGCCAAGGCGATGGAGTTCGAAAGCACGTCGCTGCGGGTCGAAAAGGTGGTCGCCGCCAACAGCGAGGGCATCATCAATGTGCGGGCGCTGAAGCCCGGCCGCTACGAGTTTTACGATGACTTCAACGACACGGCGCGCGGCGCGCTGACCGTGCAATAGAGGGCATCCGATGCTGGCCGCGCTGATCATCGTGTTTCGCGAAGTGTTCGAAGCCGGCTTGATCGTCGGCATCGTGCTCGCGGTCACCGGCGGGGTGCCGCATCGCGATCGCTGGATCTGCGGTGGCGTCGTGGCCGGCGCGCTTGCGGCCTGCGTCGTTGCGGCCTTTACCGGCGTGTTGTCGCAAGTTTTCGAGGGCATGGGGCAGGAGCTGTTCAACGCCGCGATTCTCGGCGTCGCCGTGGTCATGTTGACCTGGCACAACGTCTGGATGGCCCATCATGGCCGGGAAATGGCGGGAGAGATGCGCGCGGCCGGACAGGCGGTGGCTGCGGGAACGAAGTCGTTGCTGGCGCTGGCGGTGGTGGTCGGGGTCGCCGTCTTGCGCGAAGGCAGCGAGGTGGCGCTGTTTCTGTTTGGCGTCGCCGCCTCTGACGGCGGCTCGGGCTTGAGCCTCGCGATCGGCGGGGTTATCGGCCTTATGCTGGGAGGCGCGGTTTGTCTTGCGACCTATTTTGGCCTGATGCGGATTCCGCCGCGGGCGCTGTTCGCCACCACGACCGTGCTGATCACCTTGCTCGCGGCCGGCATGGCGGCGCAGGCGGTGGCCTTCCTTGAACGCGCCAATTGGCTGACGCCCCTCGATACCGTGGTGTGGGACAGCGCTTGGTTGCTGTCGGAATCCAGTATCGCCGGCCGGACCCTGCATACCCTGATCGGCTATACCGATCAGCCGACCGAAATGCAGCTTTTGGTCTACGCCGCCGTGCTGCTGGGGACGTTCCTGCTGATGCGGCGGACCGGATCGCGGCACCGCGACCGCGTCGTGGCGGCCGGCTGAAAATCCACAGGGCACCGTCGTGAAGGACTGACGCAAAATTCCACCTTTGGAATAAAGCTATCAGCGAGGCACGTCATGCGGGAATTATGTGCGCGCCCTGGCCTAGCTGAACGAAGCCATTGATTTATATTTTAAAATTAAAATGAGTGGACTCGCAGAGTCGATCCGGCGGTTAACTTGGCCGGCCGGTTGGCAGTCGTTCGCCGCCCCGTCCAAGGGGGTGCCATTACAAGTGAGCGACCTTGATGTGCAATACAGGTCACACATATGCACGCAAGTTGGCATATAGACTATCCAATGATTCGCGCGATGGGTATGGCGTTAGGTGGGAATACGGGCGTGACCAATTTTTAGATCATCAGTTCATTTCTTTATCTCTTTTCAGGCCGGAAATTGATTTTTGGGTGGGCACAGATGCAGCGCGTTAGCAACCTGGTTTTGCGGCGGATGCCGGCATCCGCTTTTGTTCTTGCGCTCGCTCTGTTTGGCCTCACAAGCCAAGCTAACGCTCAGGCTTCCACCACCACGGGTATCGTCTCGTCGCAGAATCCGAGCCGGGTCGGCGACACCGTCGAGTTCGCCGTTACCGTTTCAGGGTCGGGCGGCAACCCCAACCCGACCGGGACGGTGACGTTGGATGCCGGCGACGGGACATCGGTATTCGGCACGCTCTCCGGCGGCCTGGCGAAGATCCATCACACCTATGCCACGGCGGGCATTTTCCTGGTGATTGCGAGCTATAATGGCGACGCGGGCAACCTGACCAGCGTGAGCGCGATAGCCCAGACGGTCGGGAAGGCCGTCACCATCACGACCCTGGGTTCCCTGCCTGACCCAAGCCGCGTCGGGCAGCCGGTCGCCTTCGCCGCCACGGTCACGGCTTCGGCCGGTATCCCGACCGGGACGGTGACGTATAATTTCGGCGACGGTTCATCCGCCTCCGGCACGCTGGCGGCCGGTGTGGCGAGGGTCAATCACACCTACACATCGGTGGGCAACTTCGCGGTGACCACGACCTATCACGGCGACGCAACCAACCTGACCAGCGTGGGCACCACAGAGCAGAGCGTCGCAAGCGGAATGATGACCGGCTCTCTGCCCAGCCCGCGCAGCGTCGGCACCCTGTCGCCCTCGGAGCCACTGGCGCAGCAGCGGCTGCCACCCCTACTCGAACAGTGACGGTCAAGGTTCATCGGCCCCGTGCGAACAACGATGATCCTACTGCAGCCCGGGGTCGCCGCTGGTGCGCTTCTTGGCGATGTCCATCTCGGTGACGGCGACCAGGATTTCGGCGCGGGTTTTGAGATCGGGCGCTTCGAGCATCGCCTGCTTTTCCGGCGCGCCGTGGGGTGACATCATCGCCAGCGCATTGACCAGCGCCTCGTTGGGCGCGGTCTCGACGCCCTCCCAGTCGACCTTGAGATCGTTGGCTTTCAGAAAATCCGTCAGCACCGCGAGCAGCGCTTCGCGATCGACGGCTTCCTCACCCTTGCGCGCGGTGAAGTCGTCGATGTAGGGGAAATAATCCACCTTGCATTGCCGGTAGAGCGTCAGCACGCTCATTTCCTCGACCACCTTGAAGCGTGTGATGCCGGTGAGTTCGAGGATGTAGCGGCCGTCGCCGGCTTCGGCGAGCTGGGTGATGCGGCCGACGCAGCCGACGCGAAACAGCGCCGGCCGGTCCACGTCCGGCGAATGCGCGACGTCCGGCTGAATCATCCCGATCAGCCGATGACCGTCGCGCAAGGCGTCGTCCACCATGGCCAGATAGCGCGGCTCGAAGATGTTGAGCGGCATCTGGCCGCGCGGCAGCAACAGCGCACCTGGCAGCGGAAACACCGGTATCACCTCGGGAAGGTCGCCGGGCCCGCGATATTCGGCATTGATCGGCATGGAGGGTCCCGGTGCAGGCCTCTGGAGCTTGGGGGTGGCACGTACTCTACCGCATTTGAGTTTGAGCGTCCGAGCAAACTTGCAGGCAAACCAGCAAGGGAACCTGAACGCGCGCCCGTCACGAGAACAGAATCGTCGACAGCCGCTTGCGCCCCTCGATGGTGGCCTCGTCGGCCGGGCCCCATGCCTCGAAAAACTGCACCAGCTGCTTGCGCGCCCCGTCTTCGTTCCATTTGCGGTCGCGTTTGATGATTTCGAGCAGTTGTTGGGTGGCCTCGTTGCGCTTGCCGCTGGCATTGAGCGCGGTCGCCAGATCGAATCGCGCCTGATGATCGAGCGGGTTTGCGGCGACTTTCTGTTCCAGTTCGGTCACCGGGCCGAGGGCGCTGGCCTGCTCGGCGAGATCGATCGAGGCCTGCACCGCCTTGACCGCGGCGTCATTGCGCTTCGACTCCGGCACCATGGCAAGGGTCTGCTTGGCCTGTTCGATGGCGCCGGTCGTCACATAGCATCTGGCAAGCCCGGCCAGCGCCGCGACATTGGTGGCCTCAGCCGCCAGCACTTCGGCATAGATCGACGCCGCGGTGGCCGGATCGCCGTCGGCGAGAGCGGCTTCGGCTTCTTTGAGGATTTCCGCGATGTTGGGTTCACCCGGCATGGCCGCGGTCAGCTTGTTGATGAACGCGGTGACCTGGCTTTCCGGGACCGCGCCCATGAAACCGTCGGCGGGCTGGCCATTGACGAAGGCAATCACCGCCGGGATCGACTGGATTCCCATCTGGCCCGGGATCGCCGGATGCTCGTCGATGTTCATCTTGACCAGCTTCACCTTGCCCTTGCCGGCGCGGACCGCCTTTTCGAGGATCGGGGTGAGCTGGCGGCAGGGGCCGCACCACGGCGCCCAGAAGTCAATCAGCACCGGTTGGCGCTTGGATTCCTCGATGACGTCCCGAACGAACGTCTGGGTGGTGGTCTCCTTGATCAGATCGGTGGCCGCCTGCGGCGCCGGTCCGCTGCCCTGCTCTACAATGGTCACTGCAATCCTCGTTCGATGTCTTGCAAAGAAGGCCGCTTCTAGCACGGCCCCGGGGTGGAGGTTCAGAAGTTCTGTTCACCTAAGTGGCGGCTTGCCCGAAATTTTCAATCGGGTTCCAGAAACCCTGGTGAGCCTTGGTGAGATCAGGTGGGCGGCAGTGTCCAGCAGCCATGGGGGGGGTGGCCCGGCCCTCCCTTTGCGGCGGGATGCTTCGGGTCCAGCTCGCCAGGCTGGCTCGGACCGGAGTTCCCGTCGAAAGCGGTGACAACGGCGGGTTAACGGTGAATTTCACGCCTATTTGGGAGCGGTTTCCGTGGATTGCCCGTGACGGCCCGCTAATCCCCACCGATCCGAAGGCCGCACGCGGGCTGTTGCATTCGGGAGCCGTATTTGGCATAGCTCTGCCCGTTGCCGTCGGCAGATCGCCGTCAGGCCGCTCGGATGCGGGTGTAGCTCAGTGGTAGAGCACGACCTTGCCAAGGTCGGGGTCGAGGGTTCGAACCCCTTCGCCCGCTCCAATTTTTAAAAGTGTCCAGTCGGCGGTTGAAAGCGGATCGTTACCGAGCAGCCAACTGGAAGGCGCTCCCATGCACAGTGCCATTGTCGTGATCAACATGCCCGAAAAGCATGAAGCGGAAGGCCATCACCCCAAATGGCTCTCTTGCCTGGCAGATCTCAATCACGCATCCGAACCGATGGTCGACGCGCTCGAGGATCAGGACGGTGTCCTGAGGCTCGCCGAAAATGTCTGGCAGATAAATTTCCACGACAACCCCGGCGCATTCGCCCGGTTGATTTCGTGCGCCATGCACCACAGGCTGACTTATGGCATTTTGCAGCTCAAGGAAGCGCCGGTGTGGCATCCAGCAGCTTTTCGTCCCAAACCGCGCTGACAACGTTCGGGGGACAGAACCGAAAGCAGCGCGCCTCGGCGCATGGACCAATCCGGCGACGCCCTATATCAGTTGTGTAAATTCCCGGACCGGATTGGGACGTCAAGGAGGGTTCATGAAAGTCGGAGCGGCGATCCTCGTAATGTGCCTTGGCCTGTCGGGAAGCGCGCCTGTTTTTGCGCAGAACGCTGTCGGCGGACCGAAAAAGCAGGGCTCTCTTGGCGGAGCGGTGAAGCAGAGTTCGCCGGTCATACCGGCATCGAAGGGTGGGTCGACCCCGGTTACCCCGCCGCCCAAGGTTGGATCGATCCCGGTGACGCCCCCGTCCCAGGTCAAATGCCCGGCACCCCCTTGTGCCGCGAAGGAAAGCCATCACTAAAAGCATCGCTCGAGGGCGTCGTGTGTAGGGCGGATTGGAGCCGATCGGTCCGCGCATCGCGCGGCACGATCGGCGTAATCCGCCATCTCGCTCGTGCGCACGACGCGTTGCTGCTTGACGGCGGATTACGCATTGAAGCCGGGCCATGCTGGCCCAACTTCAATGCTAATCCGCCCCGGGATCATCCTGGTCGATGCATGCCACGGGAAATCTCCGCGCCAGCGCGCACGATGCGATGCCGCGAAACGGCGGATGACGCTTCGATGCCGGGCAATGCGTGCCCGGCCTTTTCGCTAACCAAACTAAACTAACCCTCGAGCGCGCGTGCCACAGCTTCCGGGTCTCGTGCAATGACCGTTAGCAGGACTTGCGCGGCCTTATCGGGGCGATGCGCGCCTTGCTCCCAATCTCGCACAGTCCCGAGTGGGAGGTGGAACCGGGCCGCAAACTCTTCCTGCGTCAAATTCATCCTTGCGCGCAACGCCCGCACGGTCGGCACGCGGCGAGCGCGCGCGAGCTGGGCCTTGGTCGCGGGCGGAGCGTCGGGGTCCGAAACAGCGGCACGATGGCGCGCCTCTTCGCTCATGACGTCGAAGGCGCGCCAATCTGTCTTTGGCGGCTTCTTCGGATTGAGCTTAAATCTCGTGATACTTTCTTTTTTCATGTGGCTCCGCTCCTCTGGCGGATATGATGCGAACAATATCGCCTCTCATCGTATACGTGACGAAGAGCATTCGGCCGTCCACCAATCCGATCGCGTTGAAGCGCAACTCGCCAGCGGTGTCGAGGTCATCAAACTCGACCACGTATGGATCCAGGAACACTCTCGCGGCCGCTCGAAAGTCGACACCGTGCTTATTCCGGTTGGCCCGCTCCTTGGCGCCGTCCCATTCGAAGTCCATCGCGAGCTCCGGCGCCAGATATACTGATATTCAGTACCCAATTCAAGATGGCGGATTACGCCTTCGGCTCCAATCCGCTCTACC
Source organism: Bradyrhizobium sp. (assembly GCF_049512235.1). Taxonomy (GTDB): domain Bacteria; phylum Pseudomonadota; class Alphaproteobacteria; order Rhizobiales; family Xanthobacteraceae; genus Bradyrhizobium. The sequence goes on along the minus strand of NZ_JBEKXH010000020.1, from coordinate 16,670 downwards.
GAGCTATTCCGCCCTGCTGACGGGCCTGGCCGCCATCGCCATCTTTCGCGCATCGGTCACGGCAGCGACGCGATTTCGCGTTCCGGGTCGAGATGCCTTGGCAGCCAGCCGAGCTCGCGCCGTGCCTTGGCGCCGCTCAGCCGCTGGTCGCGCGCATAGCCCCGCGCCCAATCGCCGAGTTCGGCCGCGATCGCGTCAGCGGAGATGATGTGAGGCTCTTGATGCCCTGAGGCAAAACGCTTCGCGAAGGCGCGCGCGATCCGGCCGACGGAAAGCCCCTCGACCGCGGCGCCGATATGGCTCGATCGCGCCGGCGCGCGCTCGAGCGCTGCAACGTAGAGCGCCGCGAGGTCTTCGCTGTGCACCAGTGGCCATCGCACGTCCGCGCTCTCCACCACCCGGATCGCACGGCGCTGGCGCGCCTCCCGGGCGAAACGATCGAATACGCCGCCCGCGGCGGTGTAGACCATGGCCGGGTGAATGACGATGCCACAGACTTCGGGCGCGGCCAGAATTCGCCGCAGCTGCGGCAGCATCCACGCGAACGCGGCCAGCGGACGGAGCGGCGTCGCTTCGGTCGCGATCTCTTCGCCGGTCGCGCCGAACAGCCAGCAACCGCCGGTATAGATGATGCGCGCTTTGGCAGGTTGCGCGGCGAGCGACGGCAACAGGATGTCGACCAGGTGAGCATCGATTTTGCCCATCTCGGAATCGACATCGCAGGCCACATGGATGACGGCGTCGACATGCGGCATCCGGGCGACCCATGGTTCCGGCGCGGCGATATCACCGGCAACCGGTCTCGCGCCGTAGGCGGCGAGTTTCGCCGCCGAGGCCTCGGAGCGTGCCAGCGCCCGGACATCGTGGCCGCGCTTGACGAGTTCGCGAACCAGCGGCGAGCCGATTGCGCCGGTGCCGCCCAGAATGAAAACGCGCATGATCGGCTCCGTCATGGAACTCGCCGCCGCAACCCCCTGCGCTCCCGATATCGCAGTGCAGCGCAGCGGATGCGGGCAAACAGCTCTGATGGCCACGAGCTGGGTTTATTTTAAGCAGTTTCACCTGCCAAAGGCGTCCGTCGCGCGCTTTTCTCGCGCTGGAAATGTGCTAGCATCTTCATGCCCAATGCGGTGCATTGGACCAAGTCCGTCTTTCGAAACGTGAAAATAATAAACAGGCGCAGCCACTTGGCTGCCCAGGGAGTAGGCGATGAAATCGGCATTCAATCGATCAGTTCTTGCGCTCGCGGCGATCGCCATGGTCGGCGGCGTCAGTCAGGCCAGCGCACAGAATAAGGCTCTGCACTCGTATCAGTCCGGCAACAAGGAATTCTGGACCCATCCGCCGGACGACTGGTTCCTAGGCGATGAGACCGAAGCGCAAAAGGGTCTTGTGCCGCCCTCAGGCCCGCCGACCGGCTCGTCGGAGGCCGAACTCGACGCCATGATGAAAAAGATAAAACTGCCGCCGGGCTTCAAGATCGAAGTCTATGCGTCGGGCGTGCTGGCGGCTCGGCAGATGGCCTGGGGCGACAAGGGCACGCTGTTTGTCGGTTCCTTCGGCCTCGGCAATGTGTACGCCATCACCGACAGTGGCGGCAAGAAAGAGGTCAAGACCATCCTCAAGGGGCTGAACATGCCCACCGGCCTCGCCTTCGAGGACGGTGCGCTCTACGTCATCGCGGTCAACCAGTTGATCAAATACGACAATGCCGAAGCCAATCTCGGCAATCTCGGCGCCGGCAAGGTGGTCTATGATGACATGCCGTCCTATGCCGCGCATGGCTGGAAATATCTGGCCGCGGACAAGGATGGCTGGTTCTATATTCCGTTCGGACCTCCCTTCAACGTCGGCATCCCGCCGACCAGCGTGTCGCAGATCCGCCGCGTCGATCCCAAGACCGGCAACGCGGAAATCGTGGCGCTCGGCGTCCGCAACAGCGTTGGCGGTGCTGTCGATCCGCGCAGCGGCAAATACTGGTTCACCGAGAATGCGCGCGACTGGATGAGCGATGACCTGCCGAGCGACAAGCTCAACATGGTCTCGAAGATGGGCGAGCATTTCGGCTATCCCTATTGCCACCAGGGCAACCTGCCGGATCCGAAGTTCGCGATGGGTCACGAATGTTCGGAATTCACCCCGCCGGTGCTCAATCTCGGCGCCCATGTGGCTCCGCTCGGCATGAAGTTCTATACCGGCGACCAGTTTCCCGCCGAATACAAGAACTCGATCCTGATCGCCGAGCACGGCTCGTGGAACCGGCATAAATACCAGGGTGGGCGAATCGTGCGTGTCACCGTGGGTCCGGACGGCAAGAATCCGAAAGAGGAAGTGTTCGCATCCGGTTGGATCGAGGGCGACCAGGGCTATATCGGCCGGCCGGACGACATCATCCTGGACAAGGATGGCTCGATTCTCGTTGCCGACGACTGGGCCGGGGCGATCTATCGCATCAGCTACAAGAAGTAAGCGCTGAAACATCGGAGGCTGCGGCTGTTCGGAAACGAGCGGCCGCAGCCTTGCCTTTTTGGATGGGGTATAACGAAAGTCGTCACACCGGGTTTGCGGCAACGCGGCCTCGGATGCGCAATGGCGCATCGGGCAATGACGCTTTTGGGCGAATGTGGGAATCCAGATCATGCACCGCAGGTTTTTTTTGAATTTGCTCCTTACTCTGGGACTATCGGCGCTCGTCGGATCCCAGGCCCGCGCCGCCGACCTCGCCGCCGGCAAGGAAAAGGCCGCGCTCTGCGCCGGCTGCCACGGCGAAGCCGGTATTTCGCAAACCGAGAACACTCCCTCGCTGGCCGGCCAGCCGGATCAGTTCCTGCAGTGGCAGCTGGTGTTCTTCCGCAGCGGCGCGCGCAAGAACGAGCTGATGCAGCCGATCGCCGAGCAGATCAGCAATGAAGATGTCCGCGATATCGGCGCCTACTTTGCCTCGCTTTCTCCCCCCAAGCCTTCGACACCAGACGATAACCCCGACCTCTCCCAGAAAGGCGCGCAGGCCGCCGCGGGACGGCGCTGCGCCGCATGCCACACCGACAGCTTCGCGGGCACCAAGGCGGTGGCGCGGATTGCCGACCAGCGCGAGGAATATCTGATCAAGGCGCTGCATGACTACAAGTCGGGCCTGCGGGTCGGCGGCGCAGGCGCGGCGATGGCCGATGTCGCCTATCCCCTGAGCGAGGAGGAGATCGCCGCGCTGGCACATTATCTCGCGCATCTCTGAGGCTCGGTTTGCGCGGTCATCCTTGGAAGTTGCTGCATCTCTTACCTCGCCCCGCTTGCGTCCGCTTGCGGGGAGAGGTCGAAGCCGAAGGCTTCGGATGAGGGAGAATCTCCGCGTACGCCTCTGCCTGAGAATTCGCGGATAGAGCCCCTCACCCCGCCCTCTCCCCGCAAGAGCGGGGCGAGGGAGAAGAGGCACTCGCGCCAGCTAGCCCAACTTCCGCTAGTACAGCGTTTCCGAAGTTGTGATCATATCGATATCGCGCGTGAACCCCTTCCCGAGTTGCCCGGCGCCGGCGCCGCTATCTTCTCCCCTCCCCCCGCGAAGCGGTGGGGAGGGGTCGGGGGTGGGCATCGGCAGGAACCGCTGCTTCGGTGAATGCCTCGCCACCCTCCCGACCCCGGATCAAGTCCGGGGCAGGCTCCCTCCCCGCCACGCGCGATGCGCGTGGGGGGAGGGGAGGAAGAGGACCGAGAGCTTGGAAACGATTGGTTTCACCGGGATCGGTCCACCCGTCCTCACCCCCGCTGCTGCTCATAGGCCTTCAGATGCGTGTAGGCGGTGCGCAGTCTCGGCACCGGCACCTTGGCGGCATCGCCGCGCGCGATCAGGTCGCCGATGACGTGGTCGGCCTCGACCGGGGCGCCGGCCTTGATGTCGCGGAACATCGACGCGGTCATCGGCGAGCCCTCCGCGGTCAGCATGCCCCGGGTGCGCTGCAGGAACGGCGCGCGCGGCGCAAAACCTTCGGCGGTGGCGACCGCGCTGCATTCATCGAGCACGCCGAGAATAAAATCCTTGCCGGCGGGCGCGGCCAGGATGGCGCCGACCGAGGCGCGCATCAGGCAGGTCGCGGCCGCCAGCGAGGCCAGGAAGACCCATTTTTCCCACATCTCCTGAATGATGTGTTCGCTGGCCACCGCGCCGAACTTGCCGCTTTCCATCACGGCCGCGATGGCACGGACCCGCTCCGACAGTTTTCCGTCACGCTCGCCGAAATTGAGCGACTGCATCGGCTGCAGCTGAACGACCTCGCGATCTTCATTGAGCGTGACGGCAATCGCACAGAGGCCGCCGAGCACCCGCCCGCGCCCGAATGTGTCGTCAAGCCGGTCCAGGTGCAGCATGCCGTTGAGCAGCGGGATGATCGCCGTCTGCGGCCCGACCGCCGGGGCAAAGGACTTTATCGCGTCGTCGAGGTCGAAGGCCTTGCAGCTCAGCAGCACGACGTCGAATTTTTCGGCGATCTTGTCGGCCTGAACGGTCGGCGGGCGCTTCAGCGTGACATCGCCATTGGGGCTCTTGATCACGAGGCCCGCTTCAGCCAGCTCGGCTGATCGCTTCGGGCGCACCAGAAAGGTGACGTCGCGGCCGGCCTGAAGCATCCTGCCGCCGAAATAGCCGCCGATGGCGCCGGCGCCGACCACGAGAATGCGCATCTAATGTCTCCGTTTGTGTAAGGAAGAGGCGAGTAGGAGAGGCGAATAGCGAATAGGGAATAGGGAATAGGGAATAGGGAAACTTGCCTCACTGCTCACTGCTCACAATTCGCTATTCGCTATTCGCTATTCGCTATTCGCCTCTTCTCCAGCCTACCACTTCTCTCCGAACGGGCGAATTTCCATCTCGAAGGTCCAGGCGCTGCGCGGCTGCTGGTAGAGCTGCCAGTAGGAGGCTGCCACCGATGCCGGCGGCATCAGGAGATCGGGATTATCCAGCGCCTCCTTGCCCCAGAGCTGCTCGCGCCGCGCGCGCACCCAGGCGGTGTCGACGCCGGAATCGATGATGAGATGCGCGACGTGAATGTTCTTCGGCCCGAGTTCGCGCGCCATCGCTTGGGCCACCGCGCGCAACCCGAACTTGGCGCTGGCGAAGGCGGCAAAACCGCTGCCGCCGCGCAGCGAGGCGGTGGCGCCGGTGAAGAAGATGTGGCCCTGGCCGCGCGGCAGCATCAGCCGCGCCGATTCCCGCCCGGCCAGAAAACCCGCCCAGCAGGCCATCTCCCAGACCTTGCGAAATACCCGGTCGGTGGTCTCCAGAATCGGGAAATTGACATTGGCGCCGACATTGAAGATGCAGACTTCCAGCGGGGCGTGCTTGTCGGCGTCGTCAAGAAATGCCGCGACCTCGTCCTCCTTGCGCGCATCGAGCGCGCGCGCGACGATCGCTCCGCCTGATGACTCGATCTCCCTGACCAGCGGCTCGAGCTTGGCGCCGTCGCGCCGGCCGGCGAAGACCGTAAATCCCTCGGCGGCGAATTTCTTGGCGATCTCGGCGCCGATGAAGTCGCCGGCGCCGATCACAGCCGCGGTCGCGTTGCGTTTTTGCATGTCCAGTTTCCTCCATTGCCCTCATCCTATGAGGTTCAAAGCAAGATCAACTTCCAGACACCAGTTCCTCGACCTCGCGCAATTGTTCCTTGCCGAAGAACATCTCGTTGCCGACGAAGAAGGTCGGCGAGCCGAACGCGCCGCGCTCGACCGCGGCTTGCGTGTTCTCGATCAGCCTGGCCTTGACGTCGGCTTCCTGCGCGCGCGCGAACAGCTTGGCGGCGTCGAGGCCGGACGATGTCAGCGCCGCCAGCGCCACTGCGGGATCGTCCATCTTCTTCGGCTCGACCCACATGTGATGGAACGCGGCGTCGACGTATGGCTCGAACACGCCCTCGAGCCGGGCGGCAACGGCGGCGCGCATCAGATTAAGCGTGTTGACCGGGAAGAACGGATTCCAGACATAGGGCTTGACCTGGAAACGCCGGACGAAGCGCAGGGTTTCGAGGGCCTGGAACTCGGGCTTGTTCTTGACGCCGGCAAGGGTCTCGGCGGGCGACTTGTTGTTGGTGGCCTTGAAGATGCCGCCGAGCAGGATCGGCACATATTCGAATTTGACGCCGATGCGTTGTTCGATGGCGGGAATGGCCTCGTGGCTGAGAAAGGCATTGGGGCTGCCGAAGTCGAACAGGAATTGCGGGGCAATGCGGCTCACGGCGTTCTCCTGGTGTCTTGGTTTCCTGTGGGACAGCGTTTCTCATGCGGCGGCGGCGTTTTGTCATACGACAGCGTATCTTATATGATCCCTATCATTCCAAGTACCCTAGCCGCTCGCCCCGTCGGGATCAACCGGCGCCTGTCGGCGGTTCGCGGTCGAATGCCCTTTTGGCAAGTCGCAAGGTGTGCTCGCGCACGTCCGCGGGCCAACAAGCGATCAATTTTTCGAAACGAGCCGGCTCGGGCGCGAACAGCGCGCGGATGGCGTCCTCGTAATGCGGCTTGTCGCCGGCGATGGCCGACATGAAGCGATAGGCCGCTTCCTGCCTGGCGCGGATGCGACCGCCCTCCTCGCCGCTGCGCCTGGCCTCGTCGACCAGCCGGCGCAAGGTCACCGAGGCGCCGCCGCGTTGCCGCGCCAACCATTGCCAATGCCGCGGCAATAGCGTGACTTCGCGGGCGACCACGCCGAGCTTCGGACGGCCGGGACCGCGCGGCGCCGCGTCATCTTCGATGGCGGCGGGCGCGCCCGCAGGGTCGGGCAGCCGCGCCAGGACGTCAGCGATCGAGCCGCGAAAATCGATCTCGACGGGACCGCCGGTCGTGCCATCGAAGATGAGAACAGACCTCTCCTGGCGCCGGTCCAGCTCCGCCTTCGCCGCGCGCGCGACGTCCCCGAGGTCACCGGATGCGATGCAGCGGTCACCCTCGAAAGCCATGTAATCGGGGTCCGGGCCGTTGCTCATCGAAATCTCCGAGATCTGCGATCAAAGAATTAAGAGATTTACCCGGGTAATTTATCCTTGTCAATAATACCCGGGTATTACAGCCCACCGCTGGCGTTCTCGACTTTGTCGCGCCCGGCTGGCATCCACCAAACGCCAGGGCGCCGATGCGCCAGCGCTTTCGGGGAGAACCGCCATGCTGACCGTCCATCATCTCAATAATTCCCGCTCGCAGCGGGTGCTGTGGCTATTGGAGGAACTGGACGTGCCGTACCAGGTCGTCCGCTATCAGCGTCAGCCCGACATGCGGGCCCCGGCGGAATTGCGCGCGGTCCATCCGCTTGGAAAATCGCCCGTCATTACCGACAACGGCATCACGACAGCGGAATCCGGCGCGATCGTCGAATATCTTCTCGATACCTATGGCGAGGGGCGGCTTATTCCGCCGCCGAAAACGCCCGCGCGGCTGCGCTTTACCTATTGGCTGCATTATGCGGAGGGGTCCGCGATGCCGCCGCTGCTCCTGAAATTATTGTTCACGCTGATGCCAAAGCGGGCGCCGGCGCTGCTGCGGCCGCTGGTCCGCAAGGTCTGCAACCAGGCGCTGACCGCGCTGGTCAATCCGCAGCTGCAGCAGCACATGGCGTTCTGGGAAAGCGAGCTCGGAAAAAGCCAATGGTTCGCCGGCGACGATTTCACCGCCGCCGACATCCAGATGAGTTTTCCGCTGGAAGCCGCCGCCGCGCGCGCCGGGCTCGAGCAGGGCCACCCCAAAGCCATGGCCTTCCTCGATCGCATTCACGCCCGCCCAGCCTACCAGCGCGCGCTGGAAAAGGGCGGGCCGTATACGGTGGGGCGATGATTTCGCCGCACTTCCCGCACAAGGTTTTATAGAAAATATTCCTGTTCGCTTTTCGTACAAATCAGTTTATAGTCACGTCCGCCTCGTTCCTCTCCAGGGGCGTATCGCGATCGTCACGGCCGCGTCGCTGGCTGCTGCATGGGCAGGATGCGGAAGGCCGGCGTGCCGCGGATCGGCGATCTCGACCATGTGCTTTTCGGGATGGATCCAGCGAGTTGTCGCCGTGCTGGCCACTGCTTTTGCCTGTTACCAGCCCTGTATTAACAGGGATAACAGGAGTGGCAGGTCATGAGCTCCCCTCCCCCCACGCGCATCGCGCGTGGCGGGGAGGGGTCGGGGGTGGGGGTGGCGCGGCGTTCACCGAAAGCAGCGGTTCTTGCCGATGGACCCCCCACCCCCGACCCCTCCCCACCGCTTCGCGGGGGGAGGGGAGAACCAGATCGATTTCACTGGTTTCTGGCCTTAGCCCGACTTCTGCACCTGGCCGACCGAGGGCAGCGGCCGCACGGTCACCCCCGGCGGCGGCACGTCGTCGTCGGGCACGAAGAAATCCGACATTAGCGCCACCGTCGGATCGACCCGGTAGGGTTCGAAATCGTGCACGCCGCTTTGGTACAGCACCTTGTCATCGATGCAGAACTGGCCGGTAAACTCGCGCGACGGTTTTGTGAAAATGACATGGGCCGCGTCCGCCATGATCGCAGGCGTCCGGCTGGCGCGCATCATGGCGTCGCCGCCGAGCAGATTGCCGACCGCGGCCGTGGCGATGGTGGTGCGCGGCCACAACGCATTGACCGCAACGCCCTGTGGCTTCAGTTAGGCCGACAGGCCGAGCACGCACAGGCTCATGCCGAATTTTGCCAGGGTGTAGGCAGTGGAGTGCTCGAACCATTTTGCCTTGATGTCGAGCGGCGGCGACAGCATCAAAATGTGCGGATTTTCGGCCCGCTTCAAATGCGGGATGCAGTATTTCGACACCATGAAGGTGCCGCGGGTGTTGATGCCCATCATCAGGTCGAACCGCTTCATGTCGGTCGCTTGCGAGTCGGTGAGGCTGATGGCGCTGGCATTGTTGACGCAGATGTCGATGCCGCCGAATTCGGCCGCGGTCTGCTCGATGGCGGAGATCACCTGGGCTTCGTCGCGGATGTCACACAGGATCGGCAACGCCTTGCCGCCGGCGGCGCGGATTTCTTCGGCGGCGGTGTAGATGGTGCCCTTGAGTTTGGGATGCGGCTCGGCGGTCTTGGCGGCGACCGCGATATTGGCGCCGTCGCGCGCGGCGCGCAGCGCGATCGCAAGCCCAATGCCCCGGCTGCCTCCGGAAATGAAAAGCGTCTTGCCTTTAAGCGATGTCATGGGTGGAACTCCGGTTGGGATCAGAATGTCTGTCTACTCCCTTCCCGGCAGATGCGGGAGTGAACTGCGGGAGCGGGAGCGGGAGTGGGATGGGCGCGCAACGCGTAGCCCCGAGGGCGTAATCCGCCGCTCAAGCAGGACACTGACGATGCAGGCTGACATCGCTATGCGCATTGTGAATGATTGACCGCGCGCCCGCGCGGCGCATGACGCCGCATCGGCCCCGCGAGCGCCGAGCCCAATCACGGTAGCGCACGCGATGATGGAATATTGCAGGTGATTTTCCCGACGCGTCAAAATTTTTTGGCGGGATCGCGCATGCCAGCGAGCGCCAAGATACTTTGCATGGGGTTGTTTTCGATATTTTAGGTGCGACAGCCCCGCCTTCCGAATCGGCCAAGTGCTTTCCCTCAGCGACAACGTGCGCAAGAAGCTCGAATTGATATCCACCGATGCTGGTCGGCAGCCAAGCCCGCGGCGCGTAACCCGATGGCGGCGGAACTGGCGCAGGCCAAATGCCGAAGATATCGCTGGACGACGTCAGCTCGTAGCGACACCCCGTATCCCGCCGCTTCGTGGCCTTGGCTGTTTGAAAATTAAATGGCCGGAGGCGGAGATCGAGATGGCGCTCTCGAATGCCTTGCTGGTTAATTTCCAACTCCCCTCACCCATCGGCGTGCAGAATTCGACCGCGGGTTTCCGGCAGCGCAAAGGCTGCAAGGAAGAACACGCCATAGGCCGCGACCGCGAAAACCGCAATCGCGTTGCCGAGCGAGGTCGAGGTCGAGAGCGCGCCGACCAGAAACGGGAACAGCGCGCCGATGCCGCGGCCGAAATTGTAGCAGAAGCCCTGGCCGGATCCGCGCAGCCTTGTCGGGTAGAGCTCGGTGAGAAAGGCGCCGACGCCGGAGAAATAACCCGACGCGAAGAAGCCAAGGGGAAAGCCGAGCAGCCACAGCACTTCGTTGGACAGCGGCAATTGGGTGTAGAGCAGCACCACGGCGATGGCGCCGAGCGAGAAGATCAGAAACAAATTGCGCCGTCCGATCCGGTCGGCCAGCCAGGCGCCAACCAGGTAACCCACGAACGAGCCGATGATCAGCGCCGCGAGGTAGCCGGTGGAACTTACGATCGAGAGCTTGCGCTCGGTGGTGAGGAAGCGCGGCACCCAGAAGGTGATGGCGTAGTAGCCGCCCTGGCAGCCCGTCGACATCAGCGACGCCAGGATGGTGGTTTTGACGATCGGGCCCTTAAAGATCTCCCACAGCGCCGGCCGGTCGCCCGATGCTGCTTGTTTGACCCGGGTCGCGGCGGCGATTTCGGGTTCGGTGACATGGCGCCGCAGATAAAACACCAATAGCGCCGGCAGCGCCCCGATCGCGAACATGAAGCGCCAGGCGATGTCGGGCGGCAGCCAGGAGAACAGGATGGCCTGCGACAGCACCGCAAGGCCCCAGCCCACGGCCCATCCGGACTGCACCGAACCGACCGCGCGGCCGCGATATTGCGGGCGGATCGTTTCCCCCATCAGCACCGCCCCGGCAGCCCATTCCCCGCCGAAGCCCAACCCCAGCACCGCCCGCGCGATCAGGAGCTGATCGAAATTCTGCACCACGGCGCACACCAGCGAGAAGAACGAGAACCACAGGATGGTCAGCTGCAGGGTTTTGACCCGGCCGATGCGGTCGGCGAGATAGCCGCCGAGCCAGCCGCCGACCGCCGACGCCAATAGCGTCGCGGTGCCGGCGAGGCCGGCGGTGCCGGGATCGACCTTCCACAGCGCAATGATGGTGCCGATCACCAGCGGATAGATCATGAAGTCCATGCCGTCGAGCGCCCAGCCGGAAGCGCAGGCCCAGAACGTGCGCCGCTCCGGCAGGTTCATGTCGCGGTAGAAGGCCAGCAGGCTGGTGTCTTCGATCGGCGCGACGTCGATCACGCCTGATGGCTCAGCGGTACTCATGGCCTGTCCCCCCGGAGAATATCTCGCCGGTCTCAGTCTGGAACCCGCGGCCGGCTTGCGCGGGGCACGGCATATCTACGCTGATAAGGCCAACCATCAAAACTTTTGAATCGGCTCTGGTTCGCCCCTCCCCCCGCGTAGCGGTGGGGAGGGGTCGGAGGGTGGCCCCATACGCGCCAGCTTTAGCGCCCCAGTCAGGTGGCCCCAACTCTCTCACTCCCTCTCCCCGCTTCTTTAGCGCGGGAGAGGGAGCGCACCGTCTACGCGGCCAGCGTCAAACACTGCGCGTGCGCCGGACCGCCCTATTGCCCTGCGGCCTCGGCACCGCGGGTTCGCGGATCGGGGGCGCCAAGCAGCCCGTCCGGCGTCACCGCGATCGAGTTGGCCGAGGTCTGGCCCATCGGTTCGACCACCCGATGCCCTTTGGCCTTGAGCGCCGCCAGCGTGGCCTCGCCAAAGCCGCGCTCGATCCGTACTTCGTCGGGCAGCCATTGATGGTGCAGGCGAGGCGCCGCCACCGCGGCCGCGACGTCCATGTGATAGTCGAGCACATTGACGATTACCTGCAGCACCGTGGAGATGATGCGGCTGCCGCCGGGCGAGCCGGTCACCAGCACCGCTTTGCCGTTCCTGAGCACGATGGTCGGCGACATCGAGGACAATGGCCGTTTGCCGGGGCCGGGCAGATTGGCCTCGTATCCCACCAGGCCGAAGGCATTGGCGGCGCCGGGGGCGGCGGTGAAGTCGTCGAGTTCGTTGTTGAGCAGCACACCGGTGCCTTCGGCGACCAGGCCGACGCCATAGGGGAAATTCAGCGTATAGGTGTTGCTGACGGCATTGCCCCGGCTGTCGACCACCGAGAAATGCGTGGTGTTGCTGCCCTCGCGCGGCGGCATCGGCGAGGACAGCTCGGCCGACGGCGTGGCGCGATCGGGATCGATGCCGGCGCGCTGCTTCGCCGCGTAGTCCTTCGAGATCAGGGTCGCAACCGGCGCACTGACAAAAGCGGGATCGCCGAGATAGCGGGCGCGGTCGGCATAGGCCCGCTTCATCGCCTCGATCAGGACATGCAGCGAGGCCGCCGATCCCTGGCCGATGTCGGGCATCGCAAAGCCCTCGAGGATATTGAGCATCTCCAGCAGCACGACGCCACCGGAGGAGGGCTGCGGCATCGAGATGATGTCATAGCCGCGATAGGTTCCGCGCACCGGCGGGCGGACCACGGCAGAATAGGATCCGAGATCGTCCGAGGTCATGATGCCGCCGGCGTCGCGGACGGCGGACGCAAGCCTGTCGGCAACCGGCCCCCGATAAAATCCGGCCGGTCCCTGTGCGGCGATGGCCGAGAGCGTCGCCGCCAGATCGGCCTGAACCAGGAGGTCGCCTTCGCGCAACGGAGTGCCGTCGGCGCGGGAAAAGATCTTCAGCGAGGACGGCCAGCGCGCCAGCCGCCGATACAGTTCCGGCAGGGTGTCGGCGGTGTCGTCGGTGACGATCAGGCCGTCGCGGGCCAGAGCGATCGCCGGCTGCAGCAATTCGGCGAGCGTGAACTGGCCCGAACCGTACTTCTCGAGCGCCAGTGCCAGTCCGGCGACGGTGCCGGGGACGCCGGTGCCGAGCGCAGAGTCGCGCGATTTTGCCGCCTCGGGCTGGCCGTCGGGCCCGAGAAAAATCCGTGCCGTGGCCGCGGCCGGCGCGGTCTCGCGATAGTCGATGGCGATGTCCTCGCCATGATCGGCGGAGTGAATGATCATGAAGCCGCCGCCGCCAATGTTGCCCGCGCGCGGATAGCTCACGGCCATGGCAAAACCGGTGGCGACCGCGGCATCGACCGCGTTACCGCCCCGACGCAACACATCGGCGCCGATCCGGGCCGCGGTCTTCTCCTGCGCCACCACCATGCCATGTTGGGCTTCGACGGCATGGACGCTGTCGGGGGCCGCAGGCATATAAACGCGGCGTTCCTGCGCATCGGCCGGCAGGCAAAATGCTATGACCAGCAGGAGGCCCGCGAGCATCCTGCGCCGTTCGGCTGTAAATCGGATCATACAACTTCCGACGTGGGGGTTTGGGAGGGGAGCACGAGAGATGGTCCGGATGCTATACGGATTTCCCAAGTCCGGGGCAAAACGCCTCCTCGTGAAGCGGCAGGATAATCCGAGCATGGTGACACTAGCCCCGGACGCAGGCATTGCCGGCAGGCCGGCGGCCTATCCACCGCGCTCAGCTGTCATCAGCTGGATTTTCTTCGATTGGGCCGCGCAGCCCTATTTTACGCTGATCACGACCTTCGTGTTCGCGCCCTATTTCGCCACCCATGTGGCCCCGGATCCGGCAAGCGGACAATCGCTGTGGGGTTTTGCCACCGCGGCGGCGGGTCTTACGATCGCGCTGCTGTCGCCGGTTCTGGGCGCCGTTGCAGACGCGAGCGGCCGCCGCAAGCCGTGGATCGCGGCGTTCGGCGCGCTGCTCGTAATCGGCTCCAGCCTGATGTGGTTCGGCAAGCCCGGCGACGCCAGCGTGATCCCGCCGCTGTTATCAGCCTATGCGGTCGCCACCGTCGGTGTCGAATTCGCCACTGTCTTCAACAATGCGATGATGCCGACTTTGGTGCCGCCGGACCGGATCGGACGCTTGTCCGGAACCGGCTGGGCCACCGGCTATGTCGGCGGCATCTTGAGCCTTATCCTGGTGCTGGGCTTTCTCGCCGCCGACCCTGCGACCGGGCGGACGCTGTTCGGTCTGACGCCACTGTTCGGTCTGGATCCCGTCTCCCACCAGGGCGACCGCATCAGCGGTCCCCTGACCGGGGTCTGGTTCATCATCTTTGTGCTGCCGATGTTCCTGCTGACGCCGGATTATCCGGCGAGGCGCGGCGTGCGTGAGGCCGTGCACGAGGGTTTGGCGGAACTGCAGAAGACCCTGCGCGACCTGCCGAGGCAGAGATCGATCGCCGCGTTTCTGCTCGCCAACATGATCTATACCGATGGCCTGGTGTCGCTGTTCGCGTTCGGCGGCATCTACGCCGCCGGCACCTTCGGCTGGAATACGATAGAGATCGGCACCTTCGGCATTATCCTGGCCGTCGCCGGCGCTCTCGGCGGCTGGCTTGGCGGCAAACTCGACGATGCCTTGGGGCCGAAACGGGTGATCGCCGGCAGCATGCTGGTGCTGCTGTCGGCCATCGTTTTGATCCTGTTGGTGGACAAGGAGACGATCGCTTTCGTCAAGGTCGCGCCACCCGTGCCCGGGGCGCCCTTGTTCTCCGCCGCTGCGGAACGCGCTTATCTCCTGCTTGGATGCCTGATCGGCGCCGCCGGGGCTCCGCTGCAGGCGGCTTCGCGCAGCCTTCTGATCCGGATGGCGCCGAAAGACCGCATCGCGCAATATTTTGGATTATTCGCGCTGACCGGAAAGGTGACCTCGTTTGTCGGACCGCTGCTGATCGGGGTGGTCACCGCGGTGACCGCCAGCCAGAAGGCGGGGATGGCGGTGCTGGTGGCGTTCTTCGTGGCGGGACTGGCGTTGTTGGCGAGGGTGCGGGATTAGATCAGGCCCCTTCAATGCCGGAAATGCCTGACCCCGGTGAACACCATGGCGATGCCGGCGTCGTCGGCGGCTTTTATCACCTCTTCGTCGCGGATCGAGCCGCCGGGTTGGATCACCGCCGTGGCGCCGGCCTCGATCGCGACCACAAGCCCGTCGGCGAACGGGAAGAAGGCGTCCGACGCCACCACGGAACCCACGGTCATCGGCTGCGCCAGCTTGGCCTCATCTGCAGCATCCCTTGCCTTGCGGGCGGCGATGCGCGAGGCGTCCACCCGGCTCATCTGGCCGGCGCCGATCCCGACGGTCGCCAGATCTCGGGCGTAGACGATGGTGTTGGATTTGACATGCTTGGCAACCCGGAACGCGAATTTGAGATCGCGCAGCTCGGCCTCGGTCGGCGCCCGCCGGGTCACGGCCTTTAATGTGAGGTCATCGACGACGGCGTTGTCGCGGCTCTGCACCAGCAGTCCCCCGGCCACGGTTTTGGCGGTCAGGCCTGAAGCGCGCCGATCGGGCAGGCTGCCCGCGAGCAACAGCCGCAGGTTCCGCCGCCTGGCGATGATCGCGATCGCCTCTTCGGTCGCACCGGGGGCGATGATGACTTCAGTCAGGATTTCGGTGATGACATCAGCGGTTTCGGCATCGAGCGTGCGGTTGACCGCGATGATACCGCCATAGGGCGACTGGGTGTCGCAGGCGAACGCCTTGCGATAGGCGCTGACGAGATCGGGGCCCTCGGCGACGCCGCAGGGGTTGGCGTGCTTGACGATGACGCAGGCCGCGGTGCGCGCGGCATCGAATTCGGCGATGCATTCATAGGCGGCGTCGGTATCGTTGATGTTGTTGTACGACAGCTCCTTGCCTTGCAGCTGCCGCGCGGTGGCGACGCCCGGGCGCTTGCCGGGCAGCCGATAAAACGCCGCCGTCTGGTGCGGGTTCTCGCCATAGCGCAGCGCCTGGATCAGCCGTCCGCCGAAGGCGCGGAAATCCGGCGCTTCGGTCTTGAGCTCGGCCGCGAACCAGTTCGAGATCGCGGCATCATAGGCGGCGGTGCGGGCATAGGCCTTGGCCGCCAGGCGACGGCGCAGCGACAGTCTGGTTGCGCCGGCATTGGCGGCGAGTTCGTCGAGCACCGCCTGATAATCGGAGGGTTCGACCACGACCGCGACGTCCTCATGGTTCTTCGCCGCCGCACGGATCATCGCCGGGCCGCCGATGTCGATGTTCTCGATACACTCCGTAAAGTCCGCGCCTTTGTCGACGGTTGCCTCGAACGGATAGAGATTGACCACCAAGAGGTCGATCGGCGCGATGCCGTGGTCCGTCATGGCCTTGGCATGTTCGGCATTGTCGCGGATCGCGAGCAGCCCGCCATGCACTTTCGGATGCAGGGTTTTGACCCGGCCGTCCATCATCTCCGGGAACCCAGTCAGCTCCGAAACATCGGTAACCTCCAAGCCCGCGGCCGCGATCGCCTTGGCGGTGCCGCCGGTGGAGACCAGCTCGATACCGTAGTTGACAAGCGCTCGGGCGAATTCGATCAGTCCGGATTTATCGGACGCGGACAACAAGGCGCGGGTCACGCGGCGCGGATGGTCGGTCATGGGCGGATATCCCTAGGGAACAAGGTCGCCGGGTAGCATGGTTTTGGCGGTCAAGAAACCGGCCCGCGCTGCGATGTTCACACCTCCCTCTCCCCATGCCCCCCATGCCGCGGACGCCGCCCGCAGTTCTTCCGTGTGCCGGGGCAGGCCCCCATATGCGCTAGCTTAAGCGCGCCAGTCAGGTGGCCCCCAACTCTCTCACTCCCTCTCCCCGCTTCTTTAGCGCGGGAGAGGGTGGGGTGAGGGGACCACTCGGGCAGTCCCGATGCGGCGCCCCCCTCACCCCAACCCTCTCCCGCCCCCCGTGAAAGCTACGCTTTCGCTTGGGGGGGAGAGGGAGCCCACCGTCTACGCGGCCAGCGTCCGGGACACCAGTTGTTAAGCTAGCG
>NZ_JBEKXH010000019.1:0-30393 GCF_049512235.1 Bradyrhizobium sp. | reverse complement strand
AAAGAAGCACCGCACGAAGAAAACGGATGTCATCGGCTCGACAAAGCCGAAGCCGAACTCCGACCATTAGAGCCGGCTCAGTCCTTCTCAGACAACACTCCAGCGGCAACCAGATGTCGTAGGGTGGGTTGAGCTCTTCGCGAAACCCACCAATTCCGCCGCTGCGATGGGTTTCGTGATCAGTTCGGACATGCGTCCGATCTGGTCACTCCAACCCATCCTACAAGCGATCAGTTTCAAGGAATCCGTCGTCTAGTTATGGGCATGCCGACGAAATGTCGCCATGCGGGGGGCTGAAATCCAGTTCGCTCCCCACTCCCGGCAAATCGACCGTTCTTCGGCCGCATAGTTGGCACGCTCCAGTTGCTGGCTCTCGGCTGAGAACGGGCCTCGCAAGTGCCCCCACGTCGTCGCGCAGGCCGGCTGCGCTACCGCCAGCAGGAAGGCTGCGACCACGAAACCCATCACGCCGGTTCGCGCCGGCCTTTTGGATGGACGAGAAGTTAAAATACGCATTGAACGCTTCCCTAATTTGTTCCAAGCGTTCTTATACATCAGGGGACTGGCCGCGAAAACCCTGCGCCTTCGTTACCAATAATTATTATCCATAACTGCCGCCGCAGCAAGGCTATCGGTCAGCGGCGGTGTTCTTCTTCGCCGTCCTCGGTGCGGATCGAACGCCGATCGCCATCATGAAGCGATGGCGCGATCAGCCCTGGTATCAGCCATGGCGGCCGTTGCCAGCTCCCGAATGAAGAGAATGCGGATTCGGCACGGTAAACAGCGGGCAACATCTGGGTTGCGAATTGCAGCTAAATTGCTACCGCACTTTCTCATTTGATGGCTATGAGAGTCCCGCAAGATCAATCCAGAGGAAGCAACTCCACCATGAGCAACTTTCAAGCCATAGTATTTCTTCTATCCATAAGCGGCTTTATGCGCCTTGCGCTCAAGGCTGGCTTATGAATAAAAGCCGTACCGTGCTCAGGTGTTAGAATTGCCAGTGCAATCGGGCTGCGACGACATTCACGGGGCCACGGTCGGCGTTGTAGGCGGGATTGCTGACAAACTGATAGTCCAGGCTCAGCCGCGACGAAGCGGTCAGCGCGTAGCTGTAGTAAGTCTCGAAGATCTTCTCCAGACCTGAATTGGGCAATTGCCCGTCGCCGACGAGAATGCCGATGCCGCCGGCATTCAAGAATGCCACGTGTTCGCTGGAGATGCCATTGACGACGCCGGCGACGCCGATGGTATCATCCGGTCTGCCCCACAGCTTTCCCGACACTGCAACGCCGGCTTCAACCGTACGGTCGACGTCGGTGAAATCCCAGGGTTCGACATTGCCGTCAGCCCAGCCGGCACGCGCAAAAACACCGAGCGCATCCGTCACCTGCTGTTCGAGATTGATGCTCACGCCCGGCCGGCTGGTATAGGAACGGACCGCGGTGATATCGGCCGGCAGCCCGGTGGCCTGGGCCAGCGCGATGGCGTCCGAAAATTGCCCTGCACTGCCGCGGCTGAGGAATCCCGTGATCTTGATCTTGCCCGGCTGCCCCCAGAGCTCATGGCGCTCCTCGATTTCCGCCAGCATCTGGAATTGCTGGAAGGTGGGATCGAGCCCATAGGCGAGAGGACTATTGCCTCCCGCGGGCGTAGCCGACAGATCAAAAATGCCCGCACGGAAGGTCCAGTGCCCCTGATACCATTCCGCCGCGGCACCATAGGTGTAGCCCCAGGCATCGCCGGCATAGTCGAGCGTGCCGGCGTTGATCATGGTCCAGTTCAGAAAATCAGTCTTCGGATTGTTGGCGTATTTGTTGGTATCGAAGATGTCGTTGACGCCGAACCGTCCCACCGTCAGCACCACCCGGTCCGTGCTGTGCGAGCCGGCGAACTGGTTGATGTCATCGTCGACCTTCTCGGTCTCGCCGCCGAGGTTGATGGTCTGACGCAGAAAGGCACGCTGGATGCGCGCGTAAGCATAGTCCGCACCGAGCTTGTAGGATTCTCCGCTGAAAAACCCGGCCGCGCCATGGGTATCGGCCAGGCCGAAGCCCTGATCGATCTCGGGATTGGCCCAGAACTCGGCGCCCTGCCAGAGCTTCAGCCCCGCGAACAGCGTGGTATCGAACGTCTCCCGGCTTTGCCCGGTGCCGGACAGACTATTCTGCCCCGCATAAGGCGACCGGAACGACCCGTAGCCTTGATAGGTGAAGGTCGCCTGTCCGTGGAAGCTGACGATGTCCGCGAGCGGAGATGCCGACGACGCTGCGACCGTCGCCGGTGGCGGATCGCCAAAGTGGTAATTGAGGCCAAGCCGAAGCTGCTGCAGCGTGAAATTAGAGCTGATTCGCTGCAGCGCGCTCGGGTCATTCACGGTCGCCGTGGGATAGCCGGTCAATAGATATTCGGCGCGGGCAGTCCAGTTCGGCGCGATCGGAACTTCGACGCCGGCTCCCGCCGCCCAACCAAACCGCCACAAGTTCGTCGTCTCGCTGTTTCCCGCGGCAACCTGAGTGAGGGTCTGCTGGTCATAGGTCCAGGCCAGTCCGCCGGTGGCATAGAACAGCCAATTACCAGGGGCATATCCGATCCGGCCCCGCACCGTGCCGGACGACAGCACCGTCTCGCTCAAGCTCGCCGCGCCGAAAACCGGAGAGTTGAAGTTGGACGAGCCGCCGATCGAAAGGCCGTTGAGATCGGGCCATGCAGGAAATGTCGCGTCGGCTTCCGCGCCGATGACCAAGCGATGGGGAAGCATGTAATTGTAGCCGGCCTGCACGCCTTCAAAAAAGCTCCCACCTTCGGCGAAGACATCCGGCGGCAGGTATAGACTGAGCGAGCCGGTGGTAGAAGGCAATCCTGCCTGCGCGGGGGTGGCAATCCAATTCGAATTGCCGGCCGCGTAACCGATATGCCCACCCACATAGATCCCGGTCCAGTCGTAAAGCTGGGGCGCCGGGGGCGCCTTTACGGGAAAGCCGACAGGAAGATCCGCAGCGGCAAGCGGGCCGGCCGTCAGTGTGACGGCAATCGTCAGTCCAGCGCCAGTTACGGCAGATCGTAAGGTCTTCAAGATCTTCCCCCTTAAATCGACGTCCGTGTAACGCGGCCAAGCCTGTCGGCTATCTGACAAGGCGATGACTTTTGCTGTCCGTGCATCCGCCGATGACCGCAAATGAGTCGCGGCTTCACGATTTGATAAGGTTAAATTTTTTATGCTTAATTCTTCGTTGAGAATCCGGGCCGTACTTCTACGGCGCTCGCTGCACTCGTGCCTGGTGTTCGAAGGATTCCCGACGAAACCGGACGGCTTCGTCTCACGGCAAGACGGTCACGAGGTTTTCTTGACGTTCAAATTGACCGCAGTGGCCGAGGAGGCCGTGCGAAATTTCGTCAAAGGCCGCTTGGCGGCGTGACCCAGACGAGCGTTCGCACCGTTGTCAACGGATCCACTTCCGCCATCGACCGACAATTCGGCGCCCAGAGGCCGATGGCCCGTAGTTATACCGGCCCCGATCTTTTCCGTTTACTAGCTTCTCGATGATTGAATCGTCGCTTTCGCGGACGTTGGGCTGGAAAATCAGATGACGATCAGGCTAAAGCTATTTGCCATCACAGGATTGCTTTGCGCCATCATCATGGTCTTTGTCGGCCTGTTCGCCAAGGCCGCCCTCGACGAACGATTGGGCTTGCAGAAAGCCTCGGCCATCAATGCGATATCCGATCAATATCTGGCGGCGGCCGCGGCATGGGCGATCGAGCGCGGCACCGGCAACTCCATCGTCAACAGTCCCGCGAAGGTGACCGAGGCGCAGCGACAGAGCATCGCGACACAGCGGCAAATCGGCGATGCCGCATTTGCCGAGGCCGGCCGGCTGCTGAACCTGATGGCGGATGCCCCGGCGGCGGCCCGGGAGCGCAACCAGCACGTCGAAAACAAGCTCGCGCAATTCGCCGCTTTGCGGTCGAAGGTTGACGACGCAAAATCGCTCGACCCCGAACTGGTGGCGGGCTGGTTCCCTGCCGCAACTGCGCTGATTGCGGACGTCCAATCCGCCCGGATGGCCATCGAGCGCGCGCTTCCGCGCAGTCTGCCGGGCAGCGTGCGCGGCCTGTTCGAATTGAAAGGGCTGCTCGCGACCATGAGCGAAGCGGCCGGCCGCGAGCGCGGCGGCATTGCCGGCGTCATCGCGAGCACCAAACCGCTTTCCGGCGCGCAATATATGGCGCAGGGAGAAAATCGCGGCGAAATCGAACTTTCCTGGAGCCGCATGGAGGCGCTCTCCGGAGGGCTCGATGCCGAGCTTGCAAGATCGATCGACGCCATCCGCAAGGACTATTTTGACGACTTCCAGAAAGTCCGCGCCGCGGTCTACTCCGCTTCCGCCGCGGGCGCCCCGTATCCGATGCAACCAGCCGAATGGTTCGCGCAGGCGAGCGCCGCCATCGAGCAGATCATCGCGGCGCAGAAACTGGCAACCCAGGTCGCCAGCCGCGAGATCTCCGCTGCCAACGATGCGGCCCTGCTGCAGCTTTTTGTTGCGATCGCGATCGCATCGGTCATTGCCGGCATTGCGCTGCTGTCGATGTGGCTCATTCGAAGCCAGATCGTCGGTCCGATCGTCAACATGTCCCGGTCGATGCGGATGCTCGCGGGAGGCGACCTGGAAATCGAAGTGCCCGGCCTGCACCGGCACGACGAGATCGGCGAAATGGCCGGCGCCGTCGGCGTCTTCAAGGAGACGGCCATCGAGAAGAAGCGCCTCGACAAGGCGCATCTGTTCGCCCAGGAAGAGGCGCAACAGGAACGCATGCAAGCCCTGCAGACCATGGCCGAGACCGTCGAACGCGAAACCACCACGGCGGTCGGCGAAGTTGCCGCCGGAACCGGCCGGATGGCCAGCCGCGCCGTTCGAATGAACGATGGCGCCCTGGTGCTGGGAACCAAGAGTACGAGCGTCGCCGCCGCCGCGGAGCAAGCGCTGTCAAATGCGCAAATCGTCGCCACGGCCTCCAGCGAGCTCAGCAAATCGATCACCGAAATCGCCTCCCAGGTCAGCGCGTCGAGAACTCTTACCGTCGAAGCGGTTGCAGCTTCGAGCAGCGCACAAGCGACCATCGCCAAGCTTTCGGATGCCGCGAGCAAAGTCGGGGCCGTGACCAGCCTGATCAGCGAGATCGCCAGCCAGACCAACCTTTTGGCGCTCAATGCCACGATCGAAGCGGCCCGCGCCGGCCCGGCGGGCCGCGGCTTTGCGGTGGTCGCCGCCGAAGTAAAATCGCTGGCCGAGCAAACGGCGAAGGCCACCAGCGACATCGCCCAGCAAATCTCCGAAATTCAGCTGGCGACGGACGAGTCGGTCCGCTCCATCAGCGCCATCGGCGAAGTGATCCGCAATGTGGAATCGGTGTCCTCGATGATCTCGGCCGCCGTGGAAGAGCAAAGCGCGGTGACCAGCGAAATTGCCAGGACCGTTGAACAGACATCGCTGGCGGCCCGGGAAGTCGCGGAGCAGATAGCCGCGGTCTCGAACGAAGCGGTTGAGACCGGACGTCACGCCTCGGAAATCAAGGAGGAGGCCTCCGACATCGCCGCCAAGGTCGATGGCCTGCGTTTGATCCTGGTTCGCGTCATCCGGACGTCGACGGCAGACGTCAATCGCCGAATGTTCGAGCGAAAAGAGATCAATCGGCCGGGAACGCTCGAAATTCGGGGCAGCACGCACCGCGTGATGGTCCACGACCTTTCCGAAGGCGGAGCGAAAATCGGCGCTCTGGAGGTGGACGTCGCCATCAACACACCCATCAGCCTGGTGTTCGAAGGATTCCCGACGAAACTGGACGGCTTCGTCTGCCGGCGGGACGATCACGGGGTGTTCTTGACGTTCAAATTGACCGCGGTGGCCGAGGAGGCCGTGCGAAATTTCGTCAAGGGCCGTCTGGCGGCCTGACCCGGGTTTGAGTTCGCGCCGGTCGGTTTGCCGCTGATCGGGAGTTGCGCCCGGGAAAGGGAGGTTTGGGCTGTCATCATTCCGCCAGTTCCGGCCAAGGCACGATGGTGGATTTCACCGTCTTCATCGCCATGGCGTCGGCGACCGCGCGGCCGATGCCTTCTTCGGAGAACGGATACAGCGTCTGCATCTCGAGCCAGGGATATTTGTCGCGGGTGCGTGAGAGCATGTCGACGCCGAGCGGCAGGTCATTGCCGGTGAAACCCCAGGAACCCAGTACGTTGAGATCCTTGGTGCAGATGCGATGCCATGAGGTCTCAATCGAGCCGGCATCGGTGAACTGGCCCATCTCGACATAGGTGCCGCCGTCGCGCAGCATTTCGATGCCTTCGGGACCGGCGCTCGGATGTCCCGAACAATCCATCACCAGATCGGCGCCGAAGCCGCCGACGATGTCGCGCACCGCCTGGATGCGGGCTTGCGGCGTGCTGACCTCACCGATATCGACGGTCGCCTCCGCGCCGAACTGGCGCGCCAGCGCAAGCCGCGGCATCTCCGGCGCGCCGACGCAGATCACGCGCCCGGCGCCCATCTCCTGCGCCGCGGCAACCGCCAAAATCCCGATCGGGCCGGAGCCCTGGATCACCACGGTGTCGCCCCAGCTGAAGCCGCCGGCGCGGGTGGCGCGATTGAAGGCGCGGATGCAGGAGGTTAGCGGCTCCGACAAGGCACCGAGCCGCAGCGGCATGTCATCCGGCAGCTTGTAGATCTTGGTGCCCGGCAGCATGTCGAGATCGACATAGACATATTCCGCGAAGCCGCCCCACAGATGCGGCGCCTTGTCGAAGCCGAGATAGCGGCCGTAATAGACCGGGGTCAGGCACTTGTTGGCGTTTTGGGGATAATGAAGGCAGTAATAGCAACGGCCGCACGGCATCAGCGGCGGGATCATCACCTTCGAGCCCACGCCAAGCGGCTTGCTCATGAAGTCTTCCTTGAACTCGGCGCCGACTTCGACCAGCACGCCGCCGATTTCGTGACCGAGCGTGAACGGCCAGGGCAAGGGCTTGGGCCAATGGCCTTTCAGAATGTGCAGGTCGGTGCCGCAGACGCCGCAGGCGCCGACTTTTATCAGCGCCGCCTTGTCCGGAATTTTCGGCCACGGCACGCTGCGGATGACCGGCGGCGCGCCGGGACCGTCATGGGTCGCTACGCGAATTGGCTGCATGAGCGTTGCTCCCAGGCTTTTCGGCGTTGTCGGTTCGAGACCAAGCCGGAGCGAGACTAGGTGAATTAGGCAAGGATGCCAATCCGGGTTGCCCTATGTCCCCCTATCTCCTCTTTGCCGGGCATCATTCGCATCCAGGCGCGGGCGCTGGCGGCACGGGTCATTCAACCAAGGCATGTGTGGATTACACCCTCGGCGGCAGGCCGGCGAACTTTCGCTCGCCGCGCAGGACCGCCCGCAGTTCGGCCAGTTCCTGGTCGCGGTTGTGATAACCGCAACTCTTGATGTAATCGGAAGCGACTGCGAGACAGGTTGCCGCCTCCTCTTTCAATCGCGCCACTTCAGCAGCCGCCGGCATGACCGGCTTCTGTGGACTGTCGCCGATGCGGCCGTTGAGCGGCGCAAACGCTTCGATTTGCGCCAGTGCCAGCCGCGCGCGCTCCAATGCCGCGTCGCACAGAAAAAGTTTCATCGGCCCGGGCTCAGCGATCTCCTCGACTTCATCGAGGTCCCGGACGGCGCCCTTCCAATCGCCGATGCTGCGGCGGAACACCGCGCGCGCAAGAAAGCCGCGCGGAAGTTCACTGAGCAGGGCGGCTTCCCGCAGGCCCTCGACAGCCGCTGCAAGCCGCGTGCGCGCTGCGATCCCATCGTCGCGCCGATTGCTCGCCGGTCGCCGCGAGGCCATACTTTCAAGCGCCAAGCCAAGATGAGCACGACCGATGGTCAGCCGGTCCAGGGCGATCAGGACCAGCCAATTCTGCCGCTTGACCCACTGCAACGTTCGCGCCGCCCGGACACGCGCGGCGGACCACTCACCCCAATTCAGCAGCAGCTCACAATAATTGAAACCCGCGCCTTGCAAAAGCAGCGGATGCTTCGGCTGAAACTTCTGCTGCTGCCGCTCGGCGTCGGCGAACAGCGCCGCGGCGGCCTCGTGCTTGCCGGCCGCATGGGCCGCCGCGGCAAGACCCGCACGTCTGCTGATCATCTGATATCGATCGCCGCTGCGATCGGCGTACACGACCGATTGCTCCGCTGTGATCTGTGCCGCGGCAACATTGCCGATGAGCAGTTCCGCCGCGCTTGCAAGGCCCGCGGCGATGGCGGCATTACGCCAGTCCCCCCTTGACGCATACATCTGAAGCGCGGCACGCATGGCCGGCTGCGCCTCGGCGATCCGCCCCCGTGCTTGCAGCGTGGATCCAGCCTCGCCGAGCATCCAGGAACGAGACTCGGCGTTCAATCCGGCGGCCGGCGTCCGATAGGCATCCTCGAAAAACCAGGAAATGGCCGCAAGGTCGCTGTCGACGGCGCCGAGCTTGCTGCTTGCATAGAATTCATAATCGCCCTCGGGCAACCGCCGGCAGATGCGCGCTTTGTAAACGTGGTCGAGCGCCTCCTGGTGCCTGTTCGCAAGACAGCCGTGGGCGATCGCCTGGTAGAGCGGCGCGAGGCTTTCGAGGGTTGGCGAGGTTCCTTCCTTCGTCGTGTCGCGCAAATGCTCGTAAAGCCGGGCATGGGCGGCCCGCCATCCTGTCTCGTTGCTTTGCCGAAGCCGTTCGCCAAACCATTCCCGCAGCAGCGGATGGGCATCGAGCGCGTCCGGCGCGAAGGGGTCTTCCGGATCAAGCAGTCTTACCTCCCGCAAAAGCCCGATCGCGCCACGCCAGGCGTCGTCGGTAAGGTCGAAAATCACATCGGTGAGACCATCGATGATCGGCTTGCGACGCAGCGAATTCATGCAGTCGGCGCTCGCCGGGCGGTCGAACAGACCGATCAGATGCATGATCGCCAGCAACACCGGCTCGCGCGCGAGCCACTCGCGCTCATAGGCCTCGATGACACGGCGCGCCTGATCGCGGCCGGCGTCATCGGGGTCAGCGATCACCGCGCGAACGGAGTAGCGCCGGCTGACATCGCCGCCATGCAGAAGTCTCAGGAACCCCGCGAGTAGGCTCAAGGCCAAAGCGTGACCGGCGAAATCGCGCGCCGCGCCGCGCAGCGCCTCGGCAGGACCGATCACTCCACTATCCCCGAGCAAGGCCGCGCCGGCTTCGTCGGACAGCCGGCCGAGATCGATCAGCGGCGCGCTGCCGTCTTGCCATTTCCGCAGATCGGCGACGGCGAGCCGGCTCGTCAGCACGACCAGACTGTGACCCGCGCCCGGCGGCTTGGCCGCGAGGCCGCGCAAAAATGCGCGCAATCCCTGGTCCTTCAGCGCCCCCTTTTGTCCCTCCGGGCCATGCTGGAGCGGCTCCAGGCCATCGAGCACCAGCAGCACGCGACGGCGTGACAGTTCGTCGGCAAGTCTTTCGCCCTTGGTGCCCGAATTCGTCGTATCAATCTTGACCTTGAGTTTTCCGAGCGCCCAATCGAGAAATCCCTCGCCGGAAGCCGCGCGCTCTTTCGTCCCCTGGCTGTAGAATGACCAACACAGCACGGCAGCGGCGTTGCGATAACCTTCGTTGCGAACGCGGGTCAACCACTCGGTGACGAGAGATGTCTTGCCGGCGCCGCCCCAGGCCACGAGTGAAATGATCTTTGTCCGCTCGTCGGCCCAGGCGTCGTCTAATCGCCTGAGTTCGGCCTCACGGCCGACCAGTATGTTGTAGGGTATCTCCGGCAGACGGCCATAGTCCACGATGGAGGGAAAGACACTTCGCCCCGCCGACGAAAGCACTGGCGCAGAGCTGCGAAGTTTAGCCAGACGATCCGGGGAAAGCGCCTCCGTGATCCGTGAATTCCTTGAGGCGACCGCCGTCTCGTTTGGAGTCGGCGTCACGATCTCATCGATCTGGCGGGCGATGACCGTCATCTCCCGGTCCCGCTCGGGGTCCTGAAGCTCCGAGAGCGCTTTGCCGTCCTTTGGCCTGCGATTTGGCTGGTCAAGCCAAGGCAGCGGCCGGGTGTAATAGGGCGTCACAACGATCGGGCAGAACTGCACCTCGGCCTTTGGCCGCTCCAGGACACGCCCGACTTCCTCGGTGCGGATAAACTCCGAGGCCAGCGCATAGCGCGACACCAGCAGGACAAATATCCGGGACGCATCGATCGCGGAATAGATATCGCCGCGCCAGTCGTCACCGATGCGGAGCTTTTCGTCGTCCCATATCTGGAGGGTCCAATAATCCGCCAGCGGCGCGAAAAAGGACCGCACATACTCGAGCCACGCCCGGTCCCTATGGCTGTAGCTTATGAAAATAACCGGCTTTGCCGTACCGTCCGACATGCGCGTTCCCACAACCCGGGCACGAGAGTGCCAGCGTCTGCGCGCAGGTCAAGGTACCCCTCGGAGTTCCCGGAAGCCCCGTTGCCCCCACCCTATAATTGCCCGGCCTGGTCGCGCCCCTTGCTAACGGCTCATTAACCGTGCGCGCCGTAAGGTTCTGACGACACCGAGCAGCCGGTTGTCGGATGGCAAAGATGTCGTTGGCGTATAAAAAGATTCTTCCGGCCGCCGAAGAGCGCCGGCGGTTTCAGCGGGTGAAGGTGCATCTGCTCGGCCGCTATATGCTGCCTGACCGCCGCGAATTTCCCTGCCAGATCATCAATATGTCGCCGGGCGGTCTGGCCCTGCTGGCGCCCGGCATCGGCAATGTCGGCGACCGCGTGATCGCCTATCTCGACCATATCGGCCGGGTCGAGGGCAAGATCACCCGCATCATCGACAATGGCTTTGCCATGACCGTCGGTGCGACCGCCCGCAAGCGCGACAAGCTCGCGGCGCAACTGACCTGGCTTGCCAACCGCGACATTCTCAACCTGCCGGAAGACCGCCGCCACGACCGTATCGTGCCACGCAACCCGATCGCGCTGTTGACGCTTGAAGACGGCACCAAGATGACTTGCCGGATTATCGACCTGTCGCCATCCGGCGCCGCCATCGCCGCGGAAAACCGCCCGCCGCTGAAATCATTGGTCCTGCTCGGCAACGTGCAGGCCCGGGTGGTGCGAAACCTCGACGAAGGCTTCGCGCTGGAATTCATTCACCAGCAGCTGGCCGAGACGCTCGAAGTCAGCGTTAGCGCGCGGTAAAGCGCCGCGCGCCGCATTTCCCGATCCATGCCACGACCTGACGGCGAATCCGCGTCAGCGGATACCGCCCGCTTGCGTTCGAGGCATCCGCGGCCAGGTTAACGCCGCCTGCTTTTGTCGCCATTACCGCAGGACTGACGGCCTCCAGCTGCTTAATGCGTAAAATTTGAAGTAATTGCCGCTCGTTCAAATTCTAATCAAATTTCACTCAAGTATGAATCGAATACGCCGCGGTTTTTACTCAACCCTGTTTCAATTGCGCCCGCGACACTTAGCGTCGGCGCAAAACCTTTGTGTGACTGATGGTCCCAACAAGAAACGGGGAACATCATGTTTGGGTTCAGGGGTCAGGCGAAGGGTTTGGCGATTGTCGCCGTGCTGGTGGCACTGAATGCACCAGCGCGCGCGGGTGACGAGCGAGTTTTATTTGCGAGCCTTGGCGACGTCACGCGCGCGCCGATCGGCTGGATTGACTTCTGTGCGGACAATCCCGGCGAGTGCCGCGGCGGCGCCTCAGAGCCACGCGATATCGTGATGTCGCAGACGGCCTGGCGGGATCTGCTGCGGGTCAACCGCTGGGCCAACGAGACCATCAAGCCGATGACCGACATGGATCATTGGGGCGTGATCGAGAAATGGTCGATACCGACGGACGGCTACGGCGATTGCGAGGACTATGTACTGTTGAAGCGCAAGATGCTGATCGATGCCGGCTGGCCGCGTGAGGCGCTCTTGATCACGGTGGTGCGCGACAAAAAAGGCGAAGGCCACGCGGTGCTGACGGTGAAGAGCGACAAGGGCGAGTTCGTTCTCGACAACCAGAACCAAAACGTCGTGGCCTGGACCGAGACCGGATACCGCTTCGTCAAGCGTCAGTCGCAGAGCGATCCGAATGTGTGGGTCTCGCTTGGCGACGGCCGGCCCGCGGTCGCTACCGCCAGCGCCCGCTAACCGAGCAAGAGACAAAAGGAGCTACGCGACCCGGTCACATCCCCACCCCTCCCCGTCCCAGACCGGATCGCGCGCGGCCAGCTCTTCCCCCAAAGAGCTGGCCGCAACTTTATTCACGACAACGGTTGACGAACGCGAGATCGGAATTCCGGCGTTGGACGACGGACAAGTGGTGATCCCTGCCGAAGTTCGTGCTCAGCTCCGGTACCGGGGGAGCGGTAAACCTCGAAGTCGGTGTTGTGGTGCAACACCAGCGCTGGGGCCGCTTCGGGTTAAGCGGCAGAGGTCAGAGAGCCCGCATACATAGGTTTCATGGAATCGATCGTCTGGATTGAACCACACCGATTGCGTCGTTTAACCCTCATCCTGAATTCTATCGCAAACCTACAATCTATGATTGTAACACTTATAGATACAATCCATCGCAGCCAATGCTGCGCCAAAAACGCGGAAATGCGTTTGATCTCAGGGTCATGAGCGACGCGGGGGTCGGGCCAAGGCTGAAACCGACGACCTCGGCCGGCAGCACGCCTCTTGTTCATGATCCCGGCGGCCGGCATGGCTACGGCCTCGCCCACGGGCGCTTTTGCGTACCCATGCTGTCGCTGCCGTTCAGGCAGCGGACGCCGCGTTCGCTCAATTCATCCTTCGCTGGAAAGCGGGCTCGCGATGTCTTCGAGCGATTTTCCTTCCGCATCGATGCCGAACTTCCATTCGGTCGCGGCGGCGATCAGAAGCAGCAGCGCGGCGAGCACATATCCGATGCTGACCATCCAGCTCGATCCGGAGCCGATCAGGAAACCGAACAGCAGCGGCGACAGGCTGCCGCCGATCGCGGTCCCCAAAGCGTAAAAACACGCGATGGCCAGCGCCCTGGTCTCCAGCGGAAATATCTCGCTGGCGGTCAGATAAGCCGAACTCGCCGCGGCCGAAGCGAAAAAGAAGATCAGGAGCCATGCGGCGGTCTGCGTCACCTCACCTAGAATTCCCGCGCCGAACAGCAACGCGGTCGCCAGCAGCAGCAGTCCGCTGAGCGCGAACGTACCCCCGATCATCTTGCGGCGTCCGACCGTATCGAACAGCGTGCCGAGCAACAGCGGACCGCAGAAATTTCCGAGCGCCAGCGGCAAGAGATAATATCCGACATGCTGCTCGGGCACGTGATAGAAATGCGACAGGATGAGCCCGTAGCTGAAGAATACCGAATTATAGAGAAAGGATTGCGCCACCATCAGCACCAGCGCCAGGATGCTGCGGCTCCGATATTTGCCGAGCATCGACGCAAAGATCATGCCCAGCCCGAACGACCTGCGGGGATGCACCGTGAGGCTGCCCTTGGCCGGCGGCAGTT
The DNA here is from genome assembly GCF_049512235.1 of Bradyrhizobium sp. Lineage (GTDB taxonomy): Bacteria > Pseudomonadota > Alphaproteobacteria > Rhizobiales > Xanthobacteraceae > Bradyrhizobium. The sequence continues at coordinate 16,871 of NZ_JBEKXH010000019.1, read as the reverse complement.
TTTTCCCGGAGGAAGCCGCAACCTGCTGCTCGATGCTTCTGACCGTCCGCTCGGCCTCTTCCGCCCGGCAATGGGTCACCAGCCATCGCGGACTTTCCGGCACAAAACGCCGAAGCAGCAGGATGGAAAGTCCGAGCACGCCTCCGATACCGAAGCCGAGGCGCCAGCCGGTGCCGGCCGCGAACAGGTTTTGATCGAGCAGCAAGGGCGTGATGGCCGCACCGGCAGCAGCACCCACCCAGAAACTGCCATTCACGATCAGGTCAATACGGCCGCGATATTTGGCCGGGATCAGTTCGTCGATCGCCGAGTTCACAGCGGCATATTCGCCACCGATGCCGAAACCGGTGACCATGCGAAAACATGCAAAGCTCAGGAAATTCCAGGCCAGCGCGCTCAGCAATACGCCGGCGAGATAGAGGATCAGGGTGGCATAAAACACCAGCCGGCGTCCGAAGCGGTCAGTCACCCAGCCGGAGACCAGCGCGCCAGTGACCGCGCCAACGACATAGAACGAAGCGACCGCGCCCAGATTTGCGGACGTCAAATGCAGCGTCTGGGCGCTCTGCAGCGCCGGTCCGAGCGCGCCGACAATGGTGACTTCGAGTCCGTCGAGGATCCAGGTTACGCCGAGCCCGACCACGATCAGCAGATGAAAGCGGCTCCAGGGCAGCCGGTCGAGCCTGGCCGGGACATCGGTTTTGACCGCCGCGCCGCCTGACGCTGATGTGGTGACCGGCATGTTCAATGATCGCGCTCCTGCAGCGAGAGCTAAACCTGCGCCGCGCCCGAGAGGTTCCACATCCGCATCGGAACATCAGTCGGTTTTTTCGTCGATTGTCACTGCGCTGCGATCCAAGGCACACCGGGTTGCCCGTCAGAATCGTCGCAATATGCGGCTTGCGAAAATGCGGGTGGCACCCGGAAAAAGCCACGATGCGAAAGTTAGAATGAATGCAACGATTGGGTGCGTCCCACCCAGGGTGGCGGCGGCTGTTTGGCGACGCTGCAAACCATGTTTTGTTCGGGGCCCGCGCCTCAGGTTTTTGTGCTAGTTTCGAGAATTCGCGCTCCGTCGGGCTTGGGAGTTCAATGATGGAAGTCAGATCGCTGGATGCGAAGACCGGAGGCTTCGGGCATGGCGGCTCGCAGCCAATTGCGCTGGCGGCCGGGGCCCTCATCGTCATCATGCTCGGCATTGGCTCGATTGCGCTGTGGCGCGGTTACACCGGCGCAATGGCCGAACCAGACCGCGTCGTAGCGGTCCGCCAATTACAGGCCAAGGCCGCACAAGCCTCCGAGCAGTTGGTCGAAAAAACCAAGGGTTTGGAGGTTACCCAGCAGGAGTCGATCGATCAGTTGCAAGTCATTCAGGACCAATTGCAGACCGTCAAACGCCTGCTCGCCGCCCAGCAGGCTGACACCAAGCGGCTCTCTGAGCAGGTTTCGGCTCTCACGGAGGCGATCGATGGGCTGCGGCAGTCGTTCGCAAGCGTCCAAAGCACCGAAGCCTCCGATCGCCCTCCCAGTCACAACAGGTCGATCCGAACCCGGTTTCATGCGACCAGGACCGCCCATCGTCGCAAGGCTGGCAAAACGTCGGGCTGACGGCCGGCGCAGGGCCATTGCGCCGTTGGTCGCATAGTTCTTCCCAAAATGGGTCGGCAACAAATTTTTTGCCGATTGTGAAATAGATCACAGCCGTCCGTAAATAGCCGGGGCAATATGCACTCACCGGCGGGCGAAAGCCGATTTCAATGTCCGGGGCTGGCAAGGCTGTTGGCGTTATACTGCGCCGACGGCCTTGTTTTTTTGTCCGGCCGGAAGGGGCCGAACGCGTCCCGTCCCGGCACCAACGTGGCCCATAACTTCGCGGGCTGGTGATTTGCATTCCCAAAAAATTACCTGCTGAATGCGCCTCCCAAGCTGGAGGTAATCCCTTATGAGTGCCGAGCCCATACCGACATCTGATGTCATCGGACTGACAAAAGCCGCGCCATTTTCACGTCGCGGCATCATGACCGCTTCGGCTGCTGTGGCCGCCGGCTATACGCTGGCCGCCGGACCCGTGCGCGCCGACGTCATCAAGACCGACACCGACGGCCTCACCGCGGGCGATGCCAAGATCAAGGTGGCCGATGGTGAAATGCCCGGCTATTTCGCGCGCCCGAACGGCGTCAGCAACCCACCGGTGGTGCTGGTTGCCATGGAAATTTTCGGCCTGCACGAATACATCAAGGATGTGACGCGGCGTCTGGCCAAACTCGGCGCGTTCGCGGTGGCGCCGGATTACTACTTCCGCAAGGGTGTCGATCTCACCAAAATCACCGACATCCCGCAATTGCTGCCGATCGTGAATGCCAAACCGGACGCGGAGTTGCTCTCCGATCTCGATAGCACGGTCGCCTGGGCCAAGTCGCAGGGCGGCGACACCGGCCGGCTCGGCATCATCGGCTTCTGCCGCGGCGGCCGCACGGTATGGGAATATGCCGCCCACAGCGGAGCCCTCAGGGCGGGCGTTGCATTTTACGGGCCCCCGGTCGATCCGCCGAACCCGCTTTGGCCGAAAAGTCCGACCCAGCTTGCGCCGGAGATGAAAGCGCCGGTGCTCGGCCTTTACGGCGAAGCCGATACCGGCATTGCCGTGGCCCAGGTCGAGGCGCTAAAGGCCGCGCTCGCGCAGGCCAACAAGACTGCCGAATTCAAGATCTATCCGGGTGCGCCGCACGGATTCCACGCAGACTATCGGGCGAGCTACCGCAAGGAAGCCGCCGAGGATGCATGGAACCAGATGCAGGCCTGGTTCAGGAAATACAAGGTCCTGGGCTGACAGAACCACACAGCGGCCCCGATGGATGATCGGGGCCACGGTCATGTCGCTTGAAAAAGCCGCAGCGCGCTTACTGCCCCCGGGAGGACGAGTTCAGCCGCAAACCTCGACGCGGCGAAACCGCCAGCCATACGGGCTCCAGACGCGCCGGTGCACGATGTAGCACCCGCCATCATAGTCGCCATAGCCAGCATAGTCGCCATAGCCAGCATACGGATAACCATAACCGTAGCCGTACGGTCCATACAGCCCGTAACCCAGTCCAACACCGAGTCCAAACGCGCCCAGACCGTAACCGAAGCCGCGACCGCCACGGAAACCTCCGCCATGAAAGCCGCCGAAGCCACCGCCGTGGAAACCACCGAAGCCGCCCCCGTGGAAACCGCCGCCACCGAATCCTCCGCGGGCCGAGGCAACGCCTGGCACCAGCATCGCCATCGCGGCAGCTGCGGCCAATACGATCAAGGTTTTACGTAACATCCGGGTTTCTCCTGATTGCAATGAGGTCCAAGAACTGATGACGCGGCGTCGCGGTCACGCTCCACTATAACGGCGAATTATCGAACTTTTTGGGGCAGAACCCGCGCAATTTTCCGCGACGGTCGCGATCCCGGTGCGATTGGCCGCATCAGCATCCGCGGCAAATGCTGTTGAGCTTGCTATCAATGGCCTGATCCTCCTTGTTGATGGCGATGTCGGCTGGCGTCTGCGGACCGGTCGCCGCGGTCCCGCCGACGCCTGCTCTGCTCCCCGCCGAGCCGGTCGTCATCGATGATCCCGTCGTTGCTGACGATCCCGACGAGGAGCCGGCGCTGTTGGTGCCAGGCGGCGGCTCGGAGACGACCTTTCCCGCGTTGCCGGCACCACTCGGGTCATTGCCCGAGTTGTTGAGACCCGCGGCATTGGCTGGGCCGGCTGGGACGCCGTTGACGCCTTGGCTGCCCGCCCCAGCCGACCCGGCGGCGGGTGAGCCGGCCGCGCTGCCGGAGCCGACGGATGGACCACTGGAAGATCCTCCTGCACCCGTTGCGCCGCCCCCGGCGCCACCTGCTCCTCCGCCGCCTTCCCCACCCGCCGCGAACGAAGCGACAGGGGCGGCAAGCACCGCGATTGCGATGATCGACGCCATCAACGAATTATTTGCCATCCGAAATCTCCTTTATGCTCTAACGACCGCCTCTGCCGCTGGTTCCGAACCGGAACGATTCCCGCCGGTTACGATCGGAGCCGGGAGGCGTATGCGTCGCAAGGAGGAAGCCTGTCGTGCGCAAGTTGATCGCCTTCGACGACGACACCTATGACAAGCTGAAACAACTCGGGCGCGACCGGATGGGGACGCTGCAGGAACTGGCGGACGAGGCGTTCGCCGATCTGCTCAGGAAACACGGCATTCCCGTCGACCTGAAGGACGCGCTCCGCAAGAGCGCGCTGTCAGCGGCAGAGGCAAGAGCAGCGTCAGATCGTCCCGATCAAGGAAAGCCAGATCACGCCCGATCCCGGTCCGTTCGCGCAAGGCCGGCGCGCCGCGCGAAAGGACATTCCCGATAAGCCGATCCGTACCGGTACGGCAGCGAGGAGCGTGCGCCGTGGACCGCCGGTCACCTCGAGCGCGAACGGATTTCCGCGGCAGGTCTAGTGGCCCTGCACATGATTGACTTCAAGCCAATATTTGCCGATGTCGCGAACCGCTTCGGTGAATTGCTCGAAGTCGACCGGTTTGACGATGTAACTGTTGGCGCCCACCTCGTAGGTACGCATGACGTCACGCTCCTCGGCCGAGGAGGTGAGTATAACCACGGGAATGGCGGACGTGCGCGGATCGCCCTTGACGCGCTTGAGGACTTCGTGGCCATTGAGCCGCGGCAGTTTCAAGTCCAGCAATATGAGTCTCGGTTTATTCTGAATGCCGCGACCGGCATGCGGTCCGGTGCAGAACAGGAAATCGAGCGCCTCTACCCCATCGCGCGCGACATGGACCTGATTGCCAAGATTGGCCATCTTGAAGGCATGCAGCGTAAGCTCGACATCGTCGGGATTGTCTTCAACCAGCAGAATGTCAGCACGTGCGTCAAGCATGATCGGGGGAACCTTCTGTTGTGAAGAAAAATGTCGCGCCGTGGCCGACCGCTGCGTCGGCCCAGACTCGGCCGCCGTGGCGCTGGACGATACGCTGCACGATCGCGAGACCGACACCGGTGCCTGCGAAATCCTCCGCGCGATGGAACCTCTGAAACACACCGAACAATTTATCGGCATATTGCATGTCGAAGCCGGCGCCATTGTCGCGGACGTGGAAGACAAGTTCCCCGTCGATCTCGCGCGAGCCGATCTCGACAACGGCATCGTCGCGCAACCGGGTGTACTTGAACGCATTGTCGACGAGATTGACGAACACCTGCCTGATCAGCGCTGCGTCGCCCCAGACTGGCGGCAGGTCGCCTAGGCAGACGCGGACGCTGCGCCCGGCAACCTGCTGCCGCGCCTCGCGCAGGACCTGCTCGACGATCGCAGCGGTCGGCACCGGTTGCTTGGTCAGTGGCTGGCGGCCGAGCCGGGAGAACCTGAGCAGGTCATCAACGAGATGACCCATTTGCACCGTGTTATCCTGCACGCGCTGCAGGTATTTAAGCGCCTCCTCCGGCAGCAGCGACGCATGTTCCTTGAGCAAAATCCGGCTGAACGCGTTAATCGCCCGCAATGGCGCGCGCAAATCGTGCGAGACGCTGTAGGAAAATGCATCCAGTTCGTTAACCGCGGCTTGAAGTTCGTCGTTCTTTTCGTGCAAGGCCATCTCGTGTCGCTTTCGCTGGGTGATGTCGCGGATCGCCGCCGTCACCAGGACTCCCTCGGCGCTCTCCAGCGGGCTCAGCATGATCTCGATCGGAAATTCGCTGCCATCCTTCCGCCGTCCATTGAGCTCGATGCCGGCCCCGATCTGCTGCGCCAGCGCGTCTTCCGCGGATCGAAGACTGTCCGCGAGCAACCGCGCCGCGAAGCCCTCCGGAACGATGTCCTCGATCATCTTCCCGAGCAGTTCATCGCGGCGGTAGCCAAACTGTTGCTCGGCCTGAAGATTGAGAAGAACGATGGCTCCGCCCTGGTTCACCACCACCATCGCATCCGGAGCGGCTTCCAGCAGGCCGCGGTACTTGCCCTCCATCTGCGCCAGACGTTTTTCCGCGGCCTTCCGCACGCTGATGTCGCGGATCGCCGCCGTTATCAGGATGCCTTCGGCGCTCTCCAGCGGGCTCAGCATGATCTCGATCGGAAATTCGCCTCCGTCTTTCCGCCGCCCTGTCAGTTCAATTCCGGCCCCGATCTGCTGCGTCAGCGCGTCCTCCGCGGATCGCAGATCGTCCGCGATCAGCCGTTCCGCGAAGCCCTCCGGAATGATGTTCTTGACCTTCTGTCCGAGCAGCTCATCGCGGCGGTAGCCAAACTGTTTCTCCGCTTGAAGATTGAGAAGGACGATTTCTCCGTCCTGGTTCACCACCACCATCGCGTCCGGAGCCGCCTCCAGGAGGTTCTTGAATTTCTGCTCGGCGTCCCGGCGGCCGCTGACGTCGCGTGTCAACTTGCTGAAGCCGGTTAGCTGTCCGCTGTTGCTGTAAATCGGGGCGATGATCACCTCCGCCCAAAACTTCGTTCCGTCCTTGCGTACGCGCCACCCTTCGGCTTCCCATCTACCTTCGGCGGCAGCGATCACGAGTTCGTGCCCGGGCTTATCCCGAGCAACATCTCCTTCTGGGTAAAAGCACGAAAAATGCCGGCCGACGATCTCGTCGGCATGATATCCCTTGATACGCTCCGCGCCTTTGTTCCAGGTGGTCACGAGACCCTCGGGATCGAGCATCACGATCGAATAATCCTTGATGCTCTCCAGCAGAAGTCGAAAACGTTCATCGCTGTTTGCGGTCGTAGCGAACTCTGCTCTGGCGGCAGACCGCGCGGCTTGCCGGCGCTTGGTTAATGCGGGACGGCCAATTTGCCTCACCGGGACACCGGCGCGACCGCCTCGGTGTCACAGTCGGCCAGCTCTTTCGTGAAGCGCGGAAACTCGACATGGAAGATCGCACCACCGCCTGGCGCGTCGTCGAAACCTACCTCGCCACCGAGGCGTGTGACGATCTGCTTGACGATGCTCAGCCCGAGGCCGGTGCCGCCAAGCTGCCGGGCGTCGGATGCATCGGCTTGCGCGAACTTCTCGAAGATGCGCGGCTTGAAACTCTCCGGAACGCCGTGGCCGTGATCTCGCACGGAGATGCGGATGTTGCCGCCCGAGGTCCCGATCGCGACCTCGACCTGTCCGGCCGGGGGAGAGAATTTGACCGCATTGGAAAGCAGGTTGGTAACAACCTGGAGTAGCCAATCGGGATCGCCGCGGATGTCGCCGGTAGCCGATGCGGGGTCGAGACTTATGCGCGCACCAAAACCGTCGGCGAAGACACGATTGGCTTCGATCGCTTCCACGACAAGCGAGCGGACATCGATTCGCTTCTGCACGAAGATGACCTTGCCGGCCGCAATTTTCTCCATGTCGAGAATGTTGTTGACGAGCCGAACCAGCCTCTGGCTGTTCGCGTGCGCGATCGTGAGCAGGCGCTTCGCGCGCACCGGCAGTGTTCCACCGGCATCATTGATGAGCAGGCTGAGCGCGCCGGCGATCGAGGTGAGCGGAGTACGCAGCTCGTGGCTTACGGTCGCCACGAACTCGTCGGTCAGGTTCTCCATGCGAAGGCGCTCGCTGATATCATCGATCACGCAGAGCACCTGGACTCCGTTGTCGGTATGAATCGGATTAAGGCTCACCTCGGCCGGAAACTCGGTGCCGTCCTTCCGCTCACCGCGCAGGCTACGGGCCAGAAGTATCCTGGAATGCGCGGCGAATTGACCGCGGTGCCGGGCATGTTGGTCGCGCGACCCGGCGGGGACCAGAAGATCGACGGTCTGTCCGATCAACTCATCCTGGGAGTAGCCAAACATGCGCTCCGTCACGCTGTTGGCGCGCACGATCTTTCCAAACGAATCGACAACTATGATGCTGAAGGGGCAGACCTCGACCAGGCGCGCCAGAATCTCTTCCGAAGCGCCCGCATCGCATGCAACAACAGGCGCAAGATCAGCCATATTCACGTCAAACTCCATACGTCCATCGCCCGACTGTCCGCCAAAAACGTAGCACGAATGTGTTAGGTTTGGAAAAACACAATTTTGGGTAGAAATACGCAACGCGGGCCGCTCATCGCATCTGTCACGACTGCTCGATTCCCCGCTGTCCGCCCCGGACATCATTCGGCGACTTGAAATCGGGCAATGGAGCCATAGGACAGCGATCCGTCTTCGACCCCTGAACCTTTTCGGCGCGGCCGGGTTGAGATCGACCCCGTCGAGGAAACCGAAATCATGACGACCGATCCAGATCCGTTCGAGCAAGGCCAGCACGCCGCCCGACAGAGCATTCCCGCTGAAGCCAATCCGTACCGGGATGGCAGCGAGGAGCATTCGCTGTGGGCCGCAGGTCACGAGCGCGTCGCCGGCGAGGCTGAGGCCGGCGAGGCCGAGGGAACCTGAAGCACGAGCGGCTCAGCCGATCTGCTTCAAGCCCTTTTTGAAGCGCGGCCCGTTGCCGACATAGAACCGCGCGGCGCTTCCCATCGCCGCGACCTCAGCGGGATCCAGCGTCCGGATCAACCGCGCCGGCGCACCCAGGATCAGCGAGTGCTCGGGAAATTGCTTGCCTTCGGTAATCACGGCGCCGGAGCCGACAATGCTGCCACGGCCGATCCTCGCGCCATTCATGACGATCGAGCCCATCCCGACCAGCGCGCCATCCTCGATCGTGCAACCGTGCAGGACGACATTATGACCGACCGTGCAGTTCTTTCCGATCGTCAGCGGAAAACCCATATCGGTGTGGCAGGTCGCGTTGTCCTGCACATTGGAGCTCTCGCCGATCTCGATCCACTCATTGTCGCCGCGCAACACCGCGCCGAACCATACGCTCGCCGAATTGTGCAAGCGCACCTTGCCGATGACGGTAGCCGTGTCGGCAATAAAATAATTTCCGGCGGCGGGGAGTTCGGGCGCCTGCCCGTCAAGCTCGTAGATCGCCATGGCTTACTGGTCTCCTGTTGCAAAGGAGACATTGGCATAGGCTTATCGCTCAGGCCAGCAGGCCGGCGGCGCGCAGTGTCATCAGGAAAAACGTGCCGGACATCATGCTCCAGAACCCGGACAGAACCGTCGCCATCATGACGAATTCGACACGGCGGCGTTCGATACGGCTCCCGCGCAGCGTGTTGCGCATGATGATGAAGGGCGCGGCGAAGACCAGGAACGGCACCGCGGCGAAAGTCTTCGGCGCGGCGCCCTCCTGCAGCAGTCCGAATCCCGCCGGGCGACGCACCAGCGCCTGATATCCGTTGGCCAGCGCGCCGGCCAGGGCAAAGCCAATGCAGAGGGCGAACAGGGCATTCAACGCTTCAGGCGACATTGAGAAGGTCTTCCCTTACGAGCAACCTGCTCCTTGCTTGGCAAAATTGGCGGCCCGTCGCCACATCATCCTTAAGAAAAGGTTAACGGCCGCAGGCCTGGACCGCGGCTGGAACATGGCTCACCGCGCCTTCGCTTCCCACGAAATCGCGCGGAAATTCAATGGGCACGTGGCATATTCGGAAGCTGATTCGGGCATTTACCGCGCGTCCCCGGACCTCAAGCACAATAACCGGTCCATGACATTCTTTTCGACGGCCCCGCCAGATGCGCGCGGTATGCGCGGACATCGCCGCAGCCACATGATGCCGATCATGCTGGGTGCTCTGGCGACCACGGCTGCGATCATTCTGATCGCCTATCTGCTGTGGCCGACCTGGACACCGGACGCGTCAAGCGGTCCGGCGCGCTTGCCGGTGAGCATCGGAGCCACGCTTTTCAATGTGCCGGCGGCGGCGATCCGGATGAAAATCCAGCGTCACTCCGGGACGCAGGAAGGGATCGATCTCAGTTTCGCGTTTCCTTCGCTCGAGCCTCCCTCCGATACGCGGAAACAGGTCAGTGTGGAAACCTTGGAGGAAGCCATGCAGCCGATCGACCGGATCTTCCTGTCGATATCGGCGCACCATGATACGCTGGCGCCGGACGCCCGCCTGCGCACCATCTACCCACGCTACCTCGAACCGGCCGCGAACCAGCTGCAGAACGGATTGACGATGCGGGCGTTCCGGGACGGCACGCCCTACAGCAACGAAGACCTGTTCGTTGCGGACACCCCGAAACTGAACACGCGCTGCTCGCGCGACGCCGTAACCCCCGGGATGTGCCTGAGCGAACGCCGCATCGACGGGGCCGATCTGACATTTCGGTTTCCGCGCAGCTGGCTTTCGCAATGGCGCGAGGTCGCAGATGCGATGGACCGGTTGACGCTGCAGCTGCACGGGCCAAAGGAATAGCTTTTCTCCCCGGAGGAGCGCGCTCTTGCGCGCGCTCCTATGCGTGCGTGCAATGGCGCCTCAGCCCTGTTCGACCAGGTCGTCCTCGAGGATCGCCATCTGGAACTGAAACGAGCGGTCGTCGTCTTCATCGTCGACGAACAGCACGCCGATGAACTCCTCGCCGATGTAAACCTCCGCCGAATCGTCCTTCTTCGGCCGCGGCACCACGCGAATCCGGGGGTTGCCGAACAGGCGTTTGAGGTAGGCGTCGAGTTTCCTGACTTCCTGAACGTCCACGACTGTCTCCAATGCGCTTTCAAGTTTCGGGAGTTTATGCGCGTTGCGAAATCAAAGTCCGATCGCGTTGAGCATCTGATCCATGGTGCGTGAGGGCTCGGCACAGCCCGCCTCGCCGACGATCTTGGCGGGAACCCCCGCGACCGTCACATTGTGCGGCACCGGCTTCACCACCACCGAGCCGGCGGCGATACGGGCGCAATGGCCGACTTCGATATTGCCGAGAATTTTCGCGCCCGCACCGATCAGCACGCCGTGGCGGATCTTGGGGTGGCGGTCCTCGTTCTCCTTGCCGGTGCCGCCCAGCGTGACCCCATGCAGGATCGAAACGTCATCCTCGATGACCGCGGTCTCGCCGACCACGAAACCGGTAGCATGATCAAGGAAGATGCCGCGGCCGATCCTGGCCGCGGGATTGATGTCGGTCTGGAATACCGCCGAGGAGCGGCTCTGCAGATAATAGGCAAAATCCTTGCGGCCTTTTTTATAGAGCCAGTGCGCCAGGCGATGGGTCTGCAGCGCATGGAAGCCCTTGAAGTAAAGCAAGGGATCGATGAATCGCGAGGTCGCGGGATCGCGGTCGTAGACCGCCACGAGGTCGGCGCGGAAAGCATTGCCGAGATCGGGATCGTCGCGCAACGCTTCGTCGTAGGTCTGGCGAATCAAATCACCCGACAGCGCCGAATGGTCGAGACGATCGGCCAGGCGATGCACCACCGAATCCTCGAGCCGCTCGTGATGCAGCACTGTCGAATAGATAAAGGAAGCAAGCTCCGGCTCGCGGCGAACGATGTCCTCGGCCTCGCCGCGGATGCGATCCCAGATCGGATCGAGCGCCGCCAGTTTGGCGCCCTGCGGATTGATCTGATGCATAGCCATTGTGCCGCTCCTGCTCATTCGATTTCCCGTCCTGACCCATAGCATGCCGGGTGGACGGATGTCCCGGCGCTCTGGCCGCAAAGATCGCCCAGCCTTGAAATACCCCTGACATGATGACCCGATTGAATTCAATCGGACCATGATCTCATCGCGTTGATTGAGCATGATCTGCGATCAAGCGCATTGCGCTGATGCCGCGAGAGAAAACCGGTTCCCGCCCCCGGGTCAAGCCCGCCGGCATGGTTTTCCGGATCATGCGCTAAGGTATTGAAGTGTCACATATTCCTTACCCGTTTTGCTGCGCTCGGACGGCCTTGGAAGGTGGTGGAAACTCCAAGTGGTCCGGATTGCCAGAAAATCAAGCCAATCGCGGAACGGCAATCACGGACGATGGGACAAGAACGACAGCACCCCGGTCTTGTAGACCTTGTCGCCGACGGTGCGCATATGATCGCGGTTGGGAATGTCGAGCACCTCGGCGCCCCCGATGATTTTTCCAAGGGCCTGCGCCGAGCCGGCGATTTCGTCCGACGTGCCAACCGCGATCAGCACCGGCACGGTGATCCCGGCGGCTTCATCCCTCGTCATCAGGCTCCGCGAGCCGCGCAGGCAGGCGGCCAGCGCCCGGCGGTCGGAGCGGGTCTGGTCTGCAAACGCCCGGAACGTCCGTCCCACCGGATCGGTGACGTCGTCGAGCGAGGGCGCCTCCAGCGCTTCGGCGACGTTCTCGCCGGGGCCGCCGCCCTCGATCAGGGCCATCCCGATGCCGCCGAAGATCGCCGAACGCAGCCGCTGCGGCTGGTGCAGCGCCAGCCATGCCGCCATCCGCGCCCCCAGCGAATAGCCCATGATATCGGCACGCTCGATCTGCAGATGGTCCATCAGCGCGCTGACATCGTCCGCCATGGTCGGAATGTGATAGGCTTCCGGGTCGTAGAGCTTGGTGGAAGCGCCATGGCCGCGATTATCGAACGCGATAACCCGGCGGCGGTTTTTCTTCAATTCCGAAACCCAGGCCGGATAGACCCAGTTCACATTACTGGTCGACGCAAAGCCGTGGACGAGCAGGATCGGATCGCCCTCGCCTTCGTCGAGATAAGCAATTTCAACGGCGCCGTTATGAAAACTCGGCATGGGTCATTTCCGTATTCCGGGAAGAAACCGATGATCGCAGGCTGGCCGTCCAATCTAGCCCTCGACGCCCGCCATCGCCACCTGAGGCTGCGCCGCAGCCGCCATCTGCTTGCGCAAACGGCGGGCTTTCCTGCGCCTCAACCAGGACAGGGTCAGCCGCTCGGTGGTGGCCTTGATCGAGGACAACAGGCCGAGCAGCGCCAGCAGCGCACCAGATACCCACAGCGCAAGATCGAACGCCCCCGCGGCCAGCAGCAAGGCGCCGCGGCCCAGCACTTTGAGAAAAGCCCGGGTCTGGCCGCCCTTGGCCTCCGCGAGCCGGGCGGCGCGCGCGACATCCTTCGGACCCTCGGCTATGCGCAGCGTGTCCTGCGCGGCGCGAATACCAGCCTTCTCGCCAACGCGCCCGACATCCTTGGCGAGACGGACCAAGGCGCCAGCTTTCTCGGCGCGAAAGGCCGCCTTGATCGCGCTCAGCGTCTGCCCGGGCCGCGTCACCGAGCCGGACGCAACCGCATTCTGCAGCATCGGCGTATCAACCATGTCGCGCGCGGAGCGGCCGGCCCATTCCGTCAGTCCTTCGCCCAGCCGTCCGAGCTTGCGGGCATCCTTGACCAGGGTCAGGCCGGCGCGCAGCGGTGCCACGCCGCCGACGGAAACATAGGTCGCCGCGGTGACCGCAAGGCCGGCGGCAGCGAGGCTGAGCACCAGGCGATCCGTATCCTCGCCGGTCGCCAGATGCTTACCCTCGCGCACCACGTCCCTGATATCGCCGAACACGAACAGATCGCCGGCGAGCGTGCCTGACAGACTCGCGACGTCGTCGGCATTTCCGGTCAGAAGGCCGCTGGCAAAATGTTTGGCAAAATGCGAAGTCGAGTTCTGTTCGACCACAGCATCGCTCACCCGCCGCGAAAGATCGTCCGGCAGGGCCATGTTTTTTTGCTTTGCCACCTCGACAAAGCTGCCCGCGAGATCGGCATCGCCCTGGGCCAGCGCCGCCTCGATGTTCTCACCGACGGCAGACGGGTTGTTTCGCAGGGCCGAATCGAGCTCGAGATCGGCGAGCACGGCCGGATCGCCCTGCGCGGCCAGGATGGCGCCGGCGTCGCGCGCATGCGGCCACAGCAGCCCGCACATAACCGCGCATACCGCTATTGCGGTCAGAGCCCAATCGATCCGCGACCGTTCCATCCTGAAAAACCTCAAGGTTCTCGCTTTCCTGAAATGGTGTGCCATGTTTAGGACGCAACAGCCCCGACGAAAGGAGGGCTTCTCTGGGACGGCAAGATTGTGTCGAATCTGCAGGAGCAATGAGCGGTCGGGGCTCCGGGATCAGCTGTTCCCGCCGGCAGGGTGCGCGGTGTTTGCTGCGGCGTGCGTTTGCGTTGTGATGGTTTGTGTGGTCTTGCGCCCGTGTTCCTTGCCATTCAAGGTGAATTTCATGTCCGACCATGCCGTTCCGCACTTTCACAACGATGCCGGCGTCTCTGTCATTGAGATCGGCTCGCAGGAATTCATGTGCGTGGGCGCCAATCCGCCGTTCGATCATCCCCATGTGTTCCTCGACCTTGGCAATGACAACGAGATCATCTGCCCCTATTGCTCGACGCTTTATCGTCATGCCCCCGACCTCGCCGCCGGCGAGGCCCGACCGCCCGAATGCGTGGTAAAAGACAAGGCCGCCTGATCGGTCCGTGGCCGCGTCGCGCACGATCTTCGTCGCCGGGGCCGGGATCGGGGGATTGACGGCTTCGCTGGCGCTGGCGGCACAGGGCTTTCGCGTGGTCGTTCTGGAGAAGGCCGAGCGGCTTGAGGAAGTCGGCGCCGGCCTGCAGCTGTCGCCGAATGCGAGCCGCGTCCTGATCGATCTCGGATTGCAGCCGCGGCTTGAGGCGCGCGCCGTCATCCCCGAGGCGATCAGCCTGATGAGCGCGCGAACCGGCGCCGAAATCACGCGCCTGCCGCTCGGCGAAGCCGCCACATCCCGCGCCGGCGCGCCCTATTGGGTGGTCCATCGCGCCGATCTGCAAGCCGCGCTGCAGGCAGAGGTCAACGACACTCCGGATATCGACTTGCGGCTCGGCTGCCAGTTCGAAGACGTCGCGCCCCATGCCAGGGGACTGACCGTGGTGCAGCGCCGTGGTAGCTCGCGGCAGCCGGAGCTGGCGTTGGCGCTGGTCGGCGCCGACGGCATCTGGTCCGCGGTCCGCAACCATCTTTTTCCCCAGGTGCAGCCGCGGTTCTCGGGGCTGATCGCCTGGCGCGGAACCCTCGACATCCGGCAGCTGCCGCGCGGATATACCTCGCGCCGGGTCCAGCTCTGGATGGGGGCGAATGCGCATCTGGTCGCCTATCCGATCTCGGGGGGACGCCAGATCAATCTGGTCGCCGTGGTGCCGGGAACGTGGAACAGCCCGGGCTGGAGCACGCCGGCCGATGCCAGCGAACTCAAGAACGCCTTTGCGGAAGCCGGGTGGCCGGGCCCGGCGCGGATGATGATCGGCGCCGCCGACGACTGGAAAAAATGGGCGCTGTTCACGCTCCCCGATGGCGGCCAATGGACCCAGGGCGCGATCACGCTTTTGGGAGACGCGGTCCACGCCATGCTGCCGTTTGCGGCGCAGGGCGCGGCAATGGCCATCGAGGATGCCGCGGTGCTGGCCAAGTGCCTCGGCGACAGCGGCGCCGAAAGCGCCGGCAGCATCACCGCGGCGCTGAAGCAATATGCGCGGCAGCGCCGCGCGCGCGTGGCGCGGGTGCAGCGCACGGCCCGGCAGCAGGGGCGCATCTACCACCTCTGGGGACCCGCGGCGCTGGCGCGCGACCTCGCGATCAAGGCGATGGGACCGGGCCAGGTGCTGGCGCGACAGCGCTGGATTTACGACTGGCGGCTGTGAGACTGCCCCTTGGATGGCGCTCCGGCGGGCTCAATCCG
This sequence comes from Bradyrhizobium sp., assembly GCF_049512235.1. GTDB lineage: Bacteria > Pseudomonadota > Alphaproteobacteria > Rhizobiales > Xanthobacteraceae > Bradyrhizobium. The sequence continues at coordinate 1,363 of NZ_JBEKXH010000019.1, read as the reverse complement.
TCTCAATAGATCGCCTCGCCCGAGCGCCCCTGTGAATGCCTTGGTTTGTCCTTGGCCGGTGTTGGCGCCGGCGCGGCTGGCGCTGCCGCTGCCGCTGCCGGCGGGGTGTCATGGCACTTGTTGCGCTGCCAGGCCTGCTCGGCAAATCGGGCCTGGCCGCGGACCGACAGATACTCGTTGCGATAGGCGAGTTCTGCTATCACCGGACCGGCGACGCCGGTGTCGGCCTTGGCGATCAGCCCCTGCAATTCGGCAGCGCGGGTGGCGAGGCTCTTGCGCTCGGTCTCGAGTTGCTTGCATTCGTACAGATCGTATTTGGCGGGATCGGCGAAGGCCGTGCTCATGCTGTCGCTCATATCGGCGCAGCCGGAAAGCCCGGAGCCGGACACCAGCAGCGCCATGACAGCGGCGGCGCGCCAAAGCGGCCCTTTATGGGGTAAGCGAACGGTCATTCGGCCTCGATGGCGGGACAAGCCTGCGGCTGCGTAAAACACTGGTAGATGTCGGCATTGAGGCTTTACCTTAAGCAGCGCGCGCAAGAATATTCAATCGGCACACGGTCTTAGCGTTAAGCCGCTGACATCTTGCTGGATCATGCGCCAAGCCGGAAGCGCGTTCTGTCTTTGGCCAGGCCTCATTCCCCCGGCCAAGAGAACGCGCTAAGTATCTGATCTCGTGATCAAAGCGGACGTGGCGGAACTGGTAGACGCAAGGGACTTAAAATCCCTCGATGGCAACGTCGTGTGGGTTCGAGTCCCACCGCCCGCACCACCTTTGTCAGGCGCAGCGAGGTCGAGATGTCCGACCAGAATGATGATGTTTTCGGCGAAGACGAGGACGAAGCAGCTCGTGACTTCGACCGGCTCGGTGACGTCCTCTACCAGCGCATCGCCGCGTTCGCCGAGGAGGAGGACGTCGACGACGAGATCCTGCCGGCGCTGCTGCTCCGGCTTTCCCTGAGCTTTTCCCGGAGAGTTGAGGCGAGACCCCTGCTGTCAGGCCGCGGATAAGGGTTATCCTGGTACGCCGCGGCCTGACGGCTCCATTGTTGATGCATCGGATACTGGATCGCCCGCTTGCGGCCTGTCAGGGCGGCGCCTTGTGCCATCGCGGTGGGAGTAGCGGCGCATTGTTGCGCCAGGCAACTCTACCGATGCAAATGTCAAACAGCCAATCCCGGACGCACGTCAACGCCCCGCGGCGCGGTGCGCCCGGGCTTTGCCAGGAAACTCGTCGCCCTCGCAAACAGAGGGCGTGGGGAATGCCGGATGCCCAGTGGCACCCGCAGCCTCGCGTGCAGAAAACGGCCATCACGCACACGAGTATTCACAGCGAGGCACCGGAAAACACCCGGCATTCCCGC
>NZ_JBEKXH010000018.1:0-30429 GCF_049512235.1 Bradyrhizobium sp. | reverse complement strand
CTTTAGGAACTCCCGGCCATACTAGCCGGGGGACATTGGCGCCGACAGGGCCGTGCGACCGGCTGTCCCCGGAGCCCGGGGGTCGTTCGAGCGCCCCGCCGGCGCCAGGAACAGCAGAGTTTTCCCTGTTCCACGGGGCTTTCCGGGGTCGGCGCGATCTTGGAAGTGCTGCAATCTTACCAAGAATTCATGTGGTTTTCGAACGCATCGAGGATTCGAGGTCACACTTCGGGCGCCGCTGAGGCCAGTGAAACTCAGCTCGCCGACCAACGTAACTTGCACGTCAACAAAGGGGGGTCTTGATGCGGGTTGCGGTTATTGGAACGGGAATTGCCGGCAATGCCGCGGCCTGGACCCTGTCGAAGCGCTATCCGGTGACGGTCTACGACCGCGAGCTGCGGCCCGGCGGGCACAGCCACACCGTCACCATCGATTACGATGGCACACCGCTTGCGGTCGACATCGGCTTTATCGTCTACAACGAACTGAACTATCCGGACCTGACGGCGCTGTTCGCCCATCTCGGCGTCGAGACCGTGCAAAGCTGCATGAGCTTCGCGGTCACGGCGGACGCCGGCCGTTTTGAATGGAAAGGCGGCGGCAACAACTGGCGCGAAACCGCGCAAGGCTTGTTTGCCCAGCCTGCAAATCTGCTGTCACCGTCCTATCTGTGGATGCTCCGCGATATCCTGACGTTCAACCGCCAAAGCAGCGAGGACCTCGCCGCAGGCCGACTGGCCGGGCTGACGCTCGGCGAGTATTTTGCGAAAGGCAAATTCGCCCCCCGGCTATTAACCGATTATCTCGCGCCGATGGGTGCTGCGATCTGGTCCGCCCCAGCCAGCGAGATGCTGGACTTTCCGGCGGAGAACTTCGTCGCGTTCTTCAGCAATCATCGCCTGCTGCAATACGATCGCCCGGTCTGGCGCACCGTCAAGGGCGGCAGCCGATGCTATGTGGAGAAGATGATTGCGGCATTCGGGGGCCAGCTTCGGCTCGGCTGCGCGGTGACATCGATCGAACGGACGGCGCACGGCGTCGTCGTCCATGACAGCCACGGCAAAAGCGATACCTACGATCACGTCGTGATCGGCGCGCACAGCGATGCCGCGCTCGCCATGCTCACCGACGCCTGCGATCGCGAACGCACCATCCTCGGCGCCATCGGCTATGCGCCCAATACCGTCTATCTGCACCGCGATACCAGGTTGATGCCGAGGCGCCGACGCGCCTGGGCATCGTGGAATTTTCTGCGCTGGCAGCGTCAAAGCGGGGCTGAAAACGACGTCGCGGTGACCTACTGGATGAACCAGCTGCAAGGCATCGAGCGCAGCAAGCCGCTGTTCGTCAGCCTCAACCCTCCGTTCGAACCGGATCCCGCACTCACGTTCGGCAAGTATATGTGCGATCATCCGCAATATGGCGCCGCCGCCTTTGCCGCCCAGAAACGCCTGGGCGAAATCCAGGGCCGGCGTCATACCTGGTTCTGCGGGGCCTGGACCGGATACGGCTTCCATGAGGATGGACTGCGATCCGGATTGGCTGTCGCGGAGGCGCTTGGTGCCCCAGCGCCCTGGCGCGAGCCGCCGCCCGAACTGGCGCAAGCCGCGGAGTGATGAATGCCCGACGAACCCGCCAGAGCCGAAACAGGCCGCCAACCGGCCGGTGCCGCGGCTGCGCTCTATCTCGGCAAGGTCATGCATGCCCGTCTCAGGCCGATCGGGCATCGCTTCAGCTACCGGGTCATGAGCCTCTTGATCGATCTCGACCGGCTCGGCGCCGCGGACCGGCAAAGCCGGCTGTTCGGCGTCAACCGGGCGGCCCTCTACAGCTTCCATGAGGCCGATCACGGCCCCCGCGACGGCTCAAACCTGCTATTTTATGCGCAACGTCGCGCGGCCGAGCGCGGTGTCGACCTGACCGGCGGGCGCGTGCTGCTGCTGTGCTATCCAAGGCTGTTCGGTTACACCTTCAATCCGCTGTCGGTGTATTTTGGCTATCGCGCCGACGGCGTGCTCGCCTTGATGATCTACGAAGTCCGAAACACGTTCGGCGATATCCACGCTTACGCGCTTGCCGTGCAGCCCGGCGAAAGCCGCGATGCCGGGATCCGGCAAGAACAGGAAAAACTGTTTTACGTCTCGCCCTTCATCGAGATGGCGATGCGCTACCATTTCCGGGTCTCACCGCCGGCAGAGCGTGTCAAATTGCGCATTCTGGAAACCAACCGCGAAGGCCCCCTGCTTGCCGCAACCTTCAGTGGCCGACGCCACGCCTTGACCACGGCGGCGCTGTTGTATTCGCTCTGCGCGCTGCCGCTCGTAACCTTCAAAATCGTCGCGGCGATCCATTGGGAAGCGTTGCGGCTGTGGCTCAAGGGCGCGCGTCTGGTACCACGCCCGCATACCGCAACTGCGAACGCCGCCTGCAAAACCACCTTGGCGGCTGGCGAACACACTGACTATACTGAAGCAGCGTTATCTGCGTCCGGGGTAGAGCGCTCCGGTTCAAGGTCGGATTTGAGGTAATCGACCTGCGCAAGTTCGGACACGGAGCCACATCAGCTGATGGGCCAGTATGCGATCGGCAGTGGTTGATGGGTCAGTATCGATGGGTCAGTAAATGCCTGCGTTGATTTCAGTAACCCCCGACAATGTGGAGACGGCGCTTGCCGACCTGCCGCGCCTCGTCCGGTTGGCACTCCGCTTCGGCTCGAGGCTACGGCGTGGCACCCTCGACGTCACGCTTCCCGATGGCCGGACCTTAAGGCTCGGCGGCATGGAGCCGGGGCCCGCGGCGGCCATGACGCTCTACAATTACGGCTTTGCGTCGCGGCTTCTGAATGGCGGCGACATCGGGATCGCCGAGGCCTATCTGAACGGCGAATGGGATACGCCGGATTTGACGCAATTTCTTTACATCTTCTGCGTCAATCACGACCTGATCCAGGCGATGCTCGGCGACAAGCCGCTGATGCGTTTCATTCAGATGGTCCAGCACTGGTTCAACCGCAACACCAGAGGCCAGGCGCGCCGCAATATCTATGCGCATTATGACATCGGCAACGCGTTTTATTCGGCATGGCTCGATCCTAGCATGACCTATTCCTCGGCGCTGTTCGAAGACCACACCCCGGATCTCGCCGCCGCGCAAAACAACAAATACCGCAGGTTGGCCGAGGCCATTGATCTGCAGCCTGGCCAGAAACTGCTGGAGATCGGATGCGGCTGGGGCGGCTTTGCGGAATATGCCGCCAAAACCTTCGGCGCCAGGGTGGTCGGGCTCACCATCAGCGAGCAGCAGCGCGATTTTGCGCGCCAGCGCATCCAGAATGCCGGCCTCGCCGACCAGGTCGAGATCCGCCTGCAGGACTATCGCGATGAGCGCGACCGCTATGACCGGATCGCGTCGATCGAAATGATCGAGGCGGTAGGCGAGCAGTTCTGGCCAAGATATTTTTCACAGTTGCGCGACCGGCTGCTGCCGGGTGGCCTTGCCGGCATCCAGGCCATAACCATCCAGGACAGCCTGTTTGCGACCTACCGCCGCGAGGTCGATTTCATTCAGCGCTACGTGTTTCCCGGCGGCATGCTGCCCTCGCCGCAGGTCTTGAAATCGCTGGGCGAACGGTTTGGCGTTCCTGTCATCCGCGAACGCATTTTCGGACAAGATTATGCCAAGACGCTCGCGACCTGGCGAAGCAACTTCCGTAACGCGTGGCCGAACCTGAAGCCGCTCGGTTTCGACGACCGGTTCCGACGGCTGTGGGAATACTATCTCGCCTACTGCGAAGCCGGGTTCCTGTCCGGAAACATCGACGTCCGCCAAGTGGTATTCGCCAAGGCGAAATAACACGTCAAACCGCTCGCATTGCCGATCGGGGCGAGAAAGCGGCTTCCACTTTGGCCTGACGCGCTCTAGGGTCGTTGCCTGATTTGGCTTTACCGGCAAGATTTCCCGCCTATGAGCATGCATGACATCGATAATGACGTCGTCGAGGCGATCGGCAACACGCCCCTCATCAAGCTGAAGCGTGCCTCCGAGGAAACCGGCTGCGAAATTCTCGGCAAGGCCGAATTCATGAATCCGGGTCAATCGGTGAAGGATCGCGCGGCGCTGTTCATCATCCGCGACGCCATCAAGCGCCGGGCGCTTTGGCCGGGCGGCGCAGTGGTCGAGGGCACCGCTGGAAATACCGGAATCGGGCTGGCGCTGGTCGCCAACGCGCTCGGTTTCCGTACCGTGATCGTGATCCCGAATACGCAGAGCCAGGAGAAAAAGGACATGTTGCGGCTCTGCGGCGCGCAACTGATCGAAGTGCCCGCGGTGCCCTACGCCAACCCGAATAATTACGTCAAACTGTCGGGGCGCCTTGCCGAGCAGCTCGCCAAGACCGATTCCAATGGCGCGATCTGGGCCAACCAGTTCGATAACATCGCCAATCGGCAGGCGCATATCGAGACCACCGCGCCGGAAATCTGGCAACAGACCGGCGGCAAGGTCGCTGGCTTCGTGGCGTCGGTCGGATCGGGCGGTACGCTGGCCGGGGTGTCGATGGGCCTGAAGCAGATGAATCCGAATATCCGGATTGTGCTCGCCGATCCCATGGGCTCGGCGCTTTATAATTACTACAAGCACGGGGTTCTCAAATCAGAAGGCTCGTCGATCACCGAAGGCATCGGCCAGGGCCGCATCACCGCCAATCTCGGAGGCGCCGTGATCGACGACGCCTACCAGATCGGCGATGAGGAAGCGGTCCGGATCGTGTTCGGCCTGCTCGAGCATGAGGGACTTTGTCTCGGCGGTTCGAGCGGGGTCAATATAGCGGGCGCCATCCGTCTGGCCAAAGAACTCGGGCCCGGCCATACCATCGTGACCATCCTGTGCGACTACGGCACGCGCTATCAGTCAAAGCTGTTCAATCCGGAGTTCATGCGTTCGAAAAACCTGCCGGTGCCGGAATGGCTCGAGCAGAAAACCGCGATTGCCGTGCCGTTCGAGAAGGTCTAGCCAGCTCGTACCTGGCTACCCGCAGACCGTCGCAGCCTGGCAAAGCTGCTCGGGTGCTCAGATCAATGTGCGCGCAGGATCTGGCTCAGGAACAGCTTGCTGCGCGCGTGCTGCGGATTGGCGAAGAAATTGTCGGGCGTATTCGATTCGATGATCTGCCCGGCATCCATGAACACGACGCGGTTCGCCACTTCCTTGGCAAATCCCATTTCATGGGTCACGACCAGCATGGTCATGCCGTCCTTCGCAAGGTCCACCATGGTATCGAGCACTTCCTTGACCATCTCCGGGTCAAGCGCGGAGGTCGGCTCGTCGAACAGCATTACCTTCGGGTTCATGGTCAGCGCGCGCGCGATCGCCACCCGCTGCTGCTGGCCGCCCGACATCTGGCCCGGATATTTATTGGCCTGATGCGGTATCTTCACCCGCTCGAGATATTTCATGGCGGTGGCTTCAGCGTCCTTTTTCGGGATATTGCGCACCCAGATCGGCGCCAGCGTGCAGTTTTCCAATACGGTGAGATGCGGGAAAAGATTGAAACTCTGGAACACCATGCCGACCTCGCGCCGGACCTCGTCCACCCGCTTCAGATTGGGTCCGAGATCGATGCCGTCGACATTGATCTCGCCCTCCTGGAATTCTTCCAGCGCGTTGATGCAGCGGATCAGTGTCGATTTGCCGGACCCCGAAGGGCCGCAGATCACAATCCGCTCGCCCTTGCCGACACCGAGATTGATGTCCCGCAGGACATGGAAGTCGCCGTACCACTTGTTGAGGCCGGCAATATCGACGATCGAATTCGCGGTCATGTTCATCTCACTCAATTACGCCGGTGTGCGTTCAGCCGTTTCTCGACGAACAGGGAATAGCGCGACATCCCGAAGCAGAAGATGAAGTAGATCATGCCGGTGAAGGCAAAGCCCGTAAATAACTGGGTCGGGGTCGCCCACACCGGATCGGCAAACGACGCATGCAGCACGCCCAACAGATCGAAGATCGCCACGATCGACACCAGCGAAGTGTCCTTGAACATCGCGATGAAGCTGTTGACGAAGCCGGGAATGACGTGGCGCAGAGCCTGCGGCATCACGATCAGCGCCGTGGTCTTCCAGTAGGACAGGCCAAGCGCGCTGGCGGCCTCACCTTGGCCACGCGGAATCGCCTGCAAGCCGCCCCGGATCACCTCGGCGGTATAGGCGCCGGCGAACAGCGCGACGCCAATGAGTACCCGGACCAGAGCATCGATGGTGAAGCCTCCGGGCAGAAACAGCGGCAGCATGTAGGTGGCAAAAAACAGCACGGTGATCAGCGGCACGCCGCGCCATAATTCGATGAACGCCACCGAACAGATCCGGATCAGCGGGATGGTCGAACGCCGGCCGAGCGCCAGCGCGATACCAATCGGCACCGAGCTGACAATGCCGGTCACCGATACCACCAGCGTCACCAGCAAGCCACCCCACTGCCTGGTGTCGACCAGCGGCAATCCGTATCCGTCGTGTTCGAAACCCAATGCCCCGATCACGATCGCAACGCTCGCGAACAGCGCGAGACTGATCACCAGCGCGCGCCATCCCGTGCGGATGCCGCCACCGAGGAAAAACAGCAGCACCGATACGATGACTGCGGCGATCGCGAAACCGATCATGCCGCCGCCATGAAGAAGGAAATATGCGATCACCGGAAAGGCAATGAAGAACAGCCCGGCATTAAGCCCCTTGTCAGGCAGCCGCGGAATGAGAAGCGGCACCAGTAGCAATACGGCGAGCAGATAGGTCAAGTTGACCCGCCACCGCTCTGACTGCGGGTAAAATCCGTAGATAAATTGCGGGAATTTCGCCTCGATGTATGGCCAGCAGGCGCCGACCGGGTGGCCGGCATTTTGGGTCAGGCAAGCCTCGCGGTCGGTGCCCTGCCAGACCGCATCGATCAGCAGGAACTTCAAGGCGGGAATAACGGTGAACCAGAGCAACAACAAGCCGAGCACGGTGAGCAGGATATTGGTCGGCGAATTCAACAATTGCGTGCGCAGAAAGCCAACAAAGCCCGTGGTCTTGACCGGCGCAGTGCGTTCGGGAACCAGATCCTGGCGTACGTAGTTCGAGGGGGCGGCGATATCGCTCATGGCCCAAGGCTCCGGCTGATCCGCCATCCATAGAAGCTCATGATCGCGCTCGTCGTCAGCGAAATCAGAAGATAGACGCCCATGGTGATGGCGATGATTTCGATGGCCTGGCCGGTCTGGCTCAGGGTAGTCCCGGCGAACACCGAAACCAGGTCGGGATATCCGATCGCGACCGCCAGCGACGAATTCTTGGTGAGGTTGAGATATTGGTTGGTCAGCGGTGGCAGGATGACGCGCAGGGCTTGCGGCACCACGATCAGCCGCAAGGCCTCGCCACGGTGCAGTCCAAGCGAGGACCCGGCTTCCATCTGGCCCTTGTGAACCGACAGGATTCCGCCGCGCACGATCTCGGCGATGTAGGACGCGGTGTAGGTCGAGAGCGCCAGCAGCAGCGCCACGAATTCCGGAATTAGGCGCGAGCCGCCGGAAAAATTGAATCCCTTGAGCACCGGAATCTCAAAAGTGACGGGCACACCAAATACCAGCGCGCATAAAAGCGGCAAGCCGATCAATAATCCGAGCACATAAGGCCAGATGGTGATTTTTCGGCCATGGTCAAACAGCTGCTGGCGTGCATAATGGCGCAACGCAATCGCGGCCACGATGGCTATCAGGATGGCCAGCGCGAACGGCAGCAGACCGGGATCGGCGATCGGTCTCGGAACTACAAAACCGCGGTTGGAGAGAAAAAACATGCCGAATAGCGAGATGCTCTGTCGGGGATTGGGCAGCGCGCCCAACACGGCCAGATACCAGAACAGGATCTGGAACAGCAGCGGCAGATTGCGTAACAGCTCGACATAGCCGCCAGCGATGCGCGACAATAGCCAGTTCGGCGATAGACGACCCAGCGCCACCACGAACCCGATCACGGTCGCGAAGAAAATGCCCATGATCGAGACCAGCAGCGTGTTGAGCAGACCGACAAAAAGCACCCGGGTATAGGTGTCGGATCCCGAGTACGGGATCAGGGCCTGGCTGACGTCAAAACCCGCCGTATTCTCCAGAAACCCGAACCCGGACGTGATCCGCTGCGCGGCCAGGTTGGCGCGCGCGTTGGCCACGATCTCGTAGCCAACCCAGGCCAGCGCGGCGGCGAACAGAAGCTGGAACGCAAATCCGCGCCACCCGGCACGGCCGCCGAGCGCTAGTCGCAACTTGGCGGCGAATTGCGATGGTGCCGCCCGGGGCTCGATGCTCATTGTCATGGCGTGACTATTTCATGGCGTGACAGCATCTGCGATCAGCGGATCGGCGGCGCGTATTGAATGCCGCCCTTGTTCCAGAGCTGATTGAGGCCGCGGGCAATCCCGAGCTTTGACCCAGCGCCGACGTTACGATCGAAGGCTTCGCCGTAATTGCCGACGCCCTTGACGATCCGGAACACCCAATCCTTGGTCAGGCCGAGTTGCTCACCGAGATTGCCGTCGGTCCCGAACACGCGCTTCAGTTCCGGCTTGTCCGATTTCGCCATGTCGTCGAGGTTCTTTTGGGTGATGCCAAGTTCTTCGGCATCGACCATCGCGAACAGCACCCACTTGACGATATCGAACCATTGATCGTCGCCATGGCGCACCATCGGGCCAAGCGGCTCCTTCGAGATCACTTCGGGAAGCACCACGTGCTCGGCAGGGTTTGCAAACTTCAAACGCTCGGCATAAAGGCCCGATACGTCGGTCGTGAAGACGTCGCAGCGTCCGGACTCGTAGGCCTTGATGGCTTCGTCATCGTTGGCGAACGCGATCACCTCATACTTCATGTTGTTGCTTTTGAAATAGTCGGCGAGGTTTTGCTCGGTGGTGGTTCCGGTCTGCACACAAACCGATGCGCTGTTCAGTTCCAGCGCGGAATTGACCTTGAGCGATTTTTTCACCAGGAAGCCCTGACCATCATAATAGTTCACGCCGGCAAAATTGGCGCCGAGCGAGGTGTCGCGGGACAGCGTCCAGGTGGTATTGCGCGACAAGACGTCGATTTCGCCCGACTGCAGCGCCGTGAAGCGATCCTTGGCCGACAACGGCACGTACTTGACCTTGGTCGGATCGTTGAAGATGGCGGCGGCGATCGCGCGGCAGATATCGACGTCGAGCCCGGTCCAGTTGCCCTTGTCGTCGGGCGACGAAAAGCCTGGCAGGCCCTGGCTGACGCCGCAGGACAGCTGCCCGCGGTCCTTGATGGTCTTGAGCGTTTGCGCGGACGCGGCCTGGGTCGAAACAGCGGCGGCAACGGCAAGGGTAAGAACCAGAGATACTCGTTTCATGGCAAAGCCTTTCAAGGGTCGTCCGGGAACGTTTGGCGTGGTCGCCACGCGCGCCGAAGGACCTCCCCCGAAATTCCCATGCAAGCGCTGAGCCAACTGGCGGTTGAAACACCATCCGCTCCAGCACTGGGATCGAAGTTCGCGGCAGGCCCCTCAACATGCGGCGACTGAATAGCGTCCCCGCATCTCAGAACGACTGGCGTGCCCGGTCAAGGGGTTGACGACGGTGTTCTGTGTCCTGCTACTAATAAATCCGCCCGCATCGCTCGTCCCGGCGGGTATATGGATGTCGTGGCGGCGGCAGGGATCTTTGGCGGCGGACACATGAAATCTTCAAATGACGATCGGTCGGACCCGCTCAGGCCAGAAACCACGCTGGTGACGGCGGGGCGCGACACCAAGGCGCAGAAAGGCTTCGTCAATCCCCCCGTCGTGCACGGTTCGACCGTGCTCTATCCGACCGCGGCCGATCTGCACGCCCATCGCGGCGAGTTCCAGTATGGCCGCCACGGCACGCCCACGACCAGGGCGCTGCAGGACGCGTTGACGGCGCTCGAAGGTCCGCAATGCGCCGGCGTCGGTCTGGCGCCTTCGGGCCTTGCCGCCATTACCACCACCCTGCTCGCGGTGCTGAAAGCCGGCGATCATCTTCTGGTCTGCGACAACGCCTATCGCCCCACACGCCATTTCTGTAATGGCCTGTTGGCCCGCTATGGCGTCGAAACCGGCTACTTCGATCCCCTGATCGGCGCCGCCATCGGTGAGCTTTTCAAGCCCAACACCAGGGCGGTGCTGGTCGAAGCGCCGGGTTCGCAATCCTTCGAAATGCCCGACATTCCCGCCATCGCCGAGGTCGCGCATGCGCGCGGCGCGCTGGTTGTCGACGACAACACCTGGGCGACGCCCTTGTTTCACCGTTCGCTCGATCAGGGCGTCGATATCAGCATGCAGGCCGCGACCAAATATATCGGCGGTCATTCCGACATCATGTTCGGCACGATTTCGGCCAATGCCAGGGCCTGGCCTGTTATCGCGGAGAACATCCGGCTGCTCGGGGTTTGCGCCGGGCCGGACGACGTCTTCCTCGCGCTGCGCGGATTGCGGACCCTTGGCGTAAGGCTGGCGCAGCATCATCGCTCCGGGCTGGAGATGGCGCGATGGCTTAAGGCGCGGCCCGAGGTCTTGAGGGTGCTGCATCCGGCGCTTGAGAGCGATCCGGGCCATGCGATCTGGAAACGGGACTTTACCGGCGCCTCCGGGCTGTTCAGCATTGTCCTGAAGCCCGCGCCACAGCAGGCCGTCGATGCGCTGCTCAATACGCTTAAGCTGTTCGGCATGGGCTATTCATGGGGCGGTTTTGAAAGTCTCGCGATTCCATTCGACTGCGCGGGCTATCGCACCGCCACCACATGGGCGCCGGGCGGCCCGGCGCTGCGGCTTCATATCGGACTGGAGCATGTCGGGGATCTCAAGGCAGATCTCGAGCGCGGGTTTGCCGCCTTCAACGCGGCTTAGCCGGCAAGCTCGGTTGCTGATCTATCGCGCGCTTATTGCGGACATCCGAGCGAGCTGGTTGACGTCGGCCTGGCGCCTGCCAAACTGGCGCTGTTCGGTACTATCGACGAATTCAGCGCCGAATTCGCAGCCGATCCGCCACGCCAGCCGACATTGGCGCGCGGAGCCGGTCGAGTAACGGAATATCTCGCAATGTGCCTGTTGTCTTTGAATCCTCTTCACCACGTAGATCTGCGGGTTCGTCATTCGAACCATAACGCGCTGTTCACCATGCAGCCAAATCTCTGATTTCCTTGCCGCATACTCATTCGACTTGCAAGTTCGCATATACTTTTACGGCTTAGTCATCCTGACGAAGAGGCTGCCACCCGCATCGAGTTCAAGTATCCGGCGTAAGTGCAGATCGTGAGCGCATGAAGACCGCACGCATTATTGTCATTCTGGACCGCGCCCTGTGGTTTTCCGCCATCGCTGTGCTGACGATTAATCCGGCCCTGACGCCCGCGATCGCGGCCGACTCGACGGCAACGCCTGCCGTCTCCACCGTGACGCCTTCCCTGTCCACGGCAACGCCTTCCATTGCCCGCGCCCAAGTGAAGGTACGCTTTCTTCCGCTCGGCATTGGCAAATCCGTGATCATCGATTTGCCGCGCGACGCCAAGGACGTGCTGGTCGCCGACCCGAAGATTGCCGACGCCGTCGTCCACTCGGCGCAGCGCGCCTACATCATCGGCGTGGCGGTCGGTCAGACCAATGTCGTGTTCTTCGATGCCGCAGGCGATCAGATTGCGGCCTATGACATCGCGGTCAAGCGCGACCTCAACGGCGTGCGCGCCGCATTGAGGCAAACACTGCCCAACGCGGCCATCCAGATCGAAGGCATCGGTGACAGCGTGATGCTGACCGGCTCGGTGTCCAGTCCGATCGAAGCACAACAGGCGGGCGACCTGGCGGCACGGCTGGCGGGAGGTGCGGACAAGGTCGTCAACTCGATTGCCGTCCGCGGCCGCGATCAGGTGATGTTGAAGGTCACTGTCGCGGAAGTGCAGCGTGACGTCGTCAAACAGATGGGCATCGATCTTAGCGCCAGTATGAATTACGGCACCGCGGTCGTGAACTTCAACAACAGCAATCCGTTCACCGCGTTTGGCCGCCCGCTGGTCAGCGGCAACAGCGCCAGCGTCTCGGCCTTGACCAAGGGTCTGCCCTCGGTGACCGCGACCATGCGCGCGATGGAAAGCGCAGGCGTGGCGCGTACCCTGGCGGAGCCTAATCTGACGGCCATTTCCGGTGAGTCCGCGACATTCATCGCCGGCGGCGAATTTCCGGTTCCCGCCGGCTTTTCCTGTGACCCGGTCACGCATGTCTGCATGACCCAGATCAGCTATAAGAAATTCGGCATTTCGCTCAACTTCACGCCGGTCGTCCTGAGCGAGGGGCGGATCAGCCTGCGCGTGATGACCGAGGTCTCCGAACTGTCCAGCGACAACGCCCTGACGTTGAACCAGGACGGCAATTCGCTGACCGTTCCTTCGATCAAGACCCGTCGCGCCGAAACCACGCTGGAAATTCCGTCGGGCGGCTCCATGGCGATGGCCGGCTTGATCCAGGAACAGACCAAGCAGGCCGTCAACGGATTGCCCGGTCTCGACTCATTGCCCGTTCTGGGAGCGCTGTTCAGGAGCCAGGATTTTGTCAACAACCAGACCGAATTAATGGTTCTGGTGACGCCCTATGTTGTTCGGGCGGTTGCCCAGAAAGAGTTGTCACGTCCCGATGACGGGTTCGCGCCGGCGTCGGATTCCCAATCGACCCTGTTGGCTCAAATCAGTCGGATCTACGGCATCTCCGGCCGCATCGAACCGGTCGGAAACTACCAGCCCAACTTTGGCTTCATCATAGACTGAGGCGGACGACCCGTGCCGGACAAGGACAGAACCATGACAAACATGCAACCGGTCGATCGCCATCGAACGCTGCGCCGGTTGGGCGCAGTCGCTGGCCTTTCAGTCGCGCTTTCTGCCTGCACCTATACGAGCACAGAAGTCGCGACCGCGAGCGTTCCCGACGATTACCGCCAGCGCCACCCGATCGCGATCCAGGAAGCCGACCGCTCCGTCGTCATTTTCGTCGGCAATGCGCGCGGCGGCCTGACTGATTCCCAGCGCGGCGATGTCATGGGACTGGCGCGGACCTGGGTTCACGAAGGAACCGGTGCTGTTGTGGCCGATGTGCCGGTCGACACCCCGAACGCACGGGCGGCAGCGGCCTCATTACGGGATGTTCAGGCGCTGCTTGCTGCGGGCGGCGTGCCTCCACGCGGCATCAGGGTCCGTCACTACCATCCCGACGATCCGCGAACGTTCGCGGCGATCAAGCTGAGCTATCCAAGGATTGCGGCGGTTGCCGGACCCTGCGGTTTGTGGCCCGAGGATCTTGGACCTTCGATCCTGAACAACCACTATTCCGAAAACAAGGAGTACTACAATTTTGGTTGCGCTTCCCAGCGCAACCTTGCAGCCATGATCGACAATCCGTCGGACCTCGAACAGCCGCGATCAGAAACCGCCGCCTATACGGCGCGGCGTACCGCTGCTTTCGAGAAGTATCGCAAAGGCGACTCGACCTCGACCGCCTATCCCGAAGCCGACAAGGCCAAACTCAGCGATACAGGCAAATGATCAGCCGTCCCCGCCAGAATCACGAAGAGCAGCCCGACATCCCGCCCGCCGAGGCATACATCGCTCCGGCACCCCGGGTGTCGGTGCAGGCCTTTTGCGTGACCCAGGAAACCGCGGCCGCCGTTCGGTCGGCGGGCGAAGACCGCCGCCTCGGCAAGGCCCATCTCACCATACAGATGGGCGGCGTGGCCACCGCCATCGAAACCTATCGCACGGTGCCCACTCCGAACGTGATCATCCTGGAAACCGAAGCCGCCAGCGATATCCTTGTCGGCCTCGATCAGCTTGCAACCGTGTGCGATGCCGGGACCCGGGTCGTCGTGATCGGCAGTGTCAATGATGTCGCACCCTATCGCGAACTGGTGCGCCGCGGCGTCAACGACTACGTCATTGGGCCGGTCGATACGCTCGGCGTCGTACGCTCGATTTGCAGCCTGTTCTCGGCGTCGGAGTCCGTAACCGTAGGTCGGATCATCGCCATCGTCGGGGCAAAAGGCGGCGTCGGCGCATCCACCATCGCCCACAATGTCGCCTGGGCCACCGCGCGCAGTCTGGCGCTGGATTCCGTCGTCATCGATCTCGACCTCGCCTTTGGCACGGCCAGCCTGAACTACAATAAGGATCCCTTGCAGGGCATCGCCAATGCGGTATTCGCGCCCGATCGACCCGATACCGCCTTCATGGAGCGCTTGCTGGCGAAATGCACCGACCACCTCAGCCTGTTGGCGGCGCCGGCGACGCTCGATCAGGTTTACGACTTCGGCGAGCAGGCCTTCGATGCGATCTACGATACGTTACGCATGACAACGCCCTGCATCGTTCTGGACGTACCCCACCAATGGTCGGCATGGACCCGGCGCGCGTTGGTCGGCGCAGATGACATCCTGGTTGTTGCCGAGCCGGACCTCGCCAATCTGCGCAATACCAGGAACTTGATAAATATGCTGAAAGCCTCGCGGCCCAACGACCGGGCGCCGCTGTATTGTCTCAATCAGGTCGGCACGCCGAGGCGGCCGGAAATCAACCCACGCGAATTCGCCAAGACCATCGAGAGTGCGCCGGTCGCGACCATTCCATTCGATTCGCGAATGTTCGGCACCGCCGCCAACAATGGCCAGATGATCGCCGAAATCTCCGCCAACCATCGCACCACCGAGATGTTCTCGCAGATCGCGCGACGGCTGACCGGCCGCGGCGAGACCAAAAAGCGGCGCCGTTCGTTACTGTCGTGGAAGTAGCGAACAAGCCAGGTCCTGGCACGCGGCGGCGCTTCTGAGACGTCATTGATGACGGCCGACGCGGCCGCGGACGCCGATTCGTCAAAGTTCAATCCGGGTGCCCGACAGCCGCCACGGGTATTTTATCGACCTGCGCAGTTGCATTCTCTTTGCGGGCCAGCAGGCGGCGGAGATAAGCGACATTCGCCGCCGCTTCCTCGGCCGGACGATCGGCCTTCACGATGCTTTCGGCCTCGGCAAGACGGCCCTGCAGGCCCACCACGAGCGCCAAATTCTGCCGCACCCGCAAATCCGCATCCGCGCTTTCATTGGCACGGCGCAACGTCTCCTCCGCTTTGGGCAGATCTTTGGAAAGGATGTAGGAAAGGCCGAGATTGGACAGCACTGAAGGTTCATCGGGCTTAATTCTCATCGCGCTTGCATAATACTGCCGGGCTTCGTCGTGCCGGCCCAGTTGATCGAGCACGGTTCCTTGAGCCGAGAGGATCCGCCAATCGGGATCGTCGGGGCTATGGGCATTGCCAAGGACGTCGAATGCCTGCTGGAAATTGCCATTATCCGCCAGCGCTCGGCCATAGCCGGCCAGCAACGCCTTGTTGTTGGGATGGGCGATCGTGGCCTGTTCGAGCACCGCGACCGCCTGGGACCGCTGCCCCGCGGCGCGAAGCGCCTGGCCGTATTGCAGCGCGGCGTCGGCGTCGTTGGGATTGGCACGAAAACGGTCGCGACAGGATTCGACCTCGCGCCTGGGGTCGGCGGCGTGGCTTGTCTCGGTCGTCTCACCCAGCGACCCCGTGATATCGGGCGCGCCCGCGGTCTGGCAGCCACAAAGCGCCAACAGCAGAGTCGCGCACGATGCGGTGAATGCAAGAAGTCTCGCGGAGCGACCTTGCCGACGCAACTGCTGGAGCATGTATTCTGGCCTATGGTCGACGATGGCCAGAAATGTTTCACAGGTTGACCCTAAATTCAGGTTAATCCGGTGGTGTTGCCGTCTGCTGACCGGGAGCACCAAATCAGGCCCTGATGTCCCGGGGCGGCTGCTCGGGCCAGCGCATGATATCGAAAAGTCGGAACCGGTTTTCCCGCGGACAAACGCGAAGCGTTTGCTCGGAGATCATGCACAATCAAAGAGATGAGATCATGATCCGATCTGCTCAACGACCTAATCGACGAATTGAGCTCCGAATTCGCAACCGATCCGCCATGCCAGCCGACACTGGCGTGGTCGGCCTTCCGACATTATGATGGTGAATTCGGCGGGAATGTCGAGATTTTCGCAGATTACCTTGACACCGCTGTCCGACACGTCGGTAATCGTGCAGTCGCGTGGCAGCGAGCTGGCTCCGAATTGAATCTTGGCGAGCCGCCTGCATAGACGGCGTTCGCTTAGCCGTCGATTTACCAACATGTCAATCCTCGCTCGATAATGGTTCATCCAGAATTCCTTGCCAGTTTACAGATCAATTGTTGGAATCTGCCTAACGGAACCCCGCGCAATGGATCGGTTGTTTTTGGATTCCGTTTACCGCGATTGCAGCAGAACCCTGCCGCCACGGCCCGCCGTGAGCGCATTTTTCGCCGCTTTCTTCAGGCTGGCGCAAAATAAAGGATTGATCGCCGATGGTTTCCCGATAGCCTGAGCTTTCGACTCGCATTCGGAAGTGTAAGGTGATGGGAAGCTTGGCTCTTCTCGACCTGATGGGTGGCGTGGCGTTGCTGCTGTGGGGCCTGCACATGGTCCATAGCGGAATTCTGCGCGCCTTCGGTCCTGATCTCCGTTTGCTGCTGGCGAAAGCTCTGAACAACCGCTTCACCGCGTTTGCCGCCGGCATCGGCCTGACCGCGCTGCTGCAAAGCAGTACCGCGACCGCCTTGATCACGAGCTCCTTCGCCGCCGAGGGGCTGGTCAAACTGGTGCCTGCGCTTGCGATCATGCTCGGCGCCAATGTCGGGACCACGTTGATCGTTCAGGTCCTGTCGTTCAACATCGCCGCCGCCGCCCCGGTTCTCTTCATTCTCGGCCTTGTCGCCTTCCGCGGTGGCGCGCGCTCGCGCATCAAGGACATCGGCCGCGTTTCGATCGGTCTCGGCCTGATGCTGCTGGCACTGCATATTCTGCTCGACACGCTGGCGCCGGCCGAGAATGCCCCGGGAATGCGCGTCTTCATGAGCGCCATTACCGGCGATCCCGTGCTCTGCATTGTCATCGGTGCCGTCGTCACCTGGGCGGTGCATTCCAGCGTTGCCACCGTTCTCTTGATCATGTCGCTCGCCTATGCGCACTTCATCTCGCCCGCAGCTTCGCTGGCGCTGGTGCTTGGCGCCAACCTCGGCAGCGCCATCAACCCGATCCTGGAGGGCGCACGCCGCGACAACCCGGCAAGTTATCGTTTGCCGGTTGGCAATCTCGTCAATCGTCTGGTCGGCGTGCTGCTGCTGGCACCGGTCCTGCGTCCGATTACCGAGATGTTGCAGGCGTGGCAGCCCGACCTCGCGAAGCTGACTGCAGAGTTTCACATCGCCTTCAACCTGGCGACGGCCATCATTTTCATCGGTCTGCTCGACGGCATGGCGCGGTTGCTGACAAGCCTTTTTCCCGATCGCGTCCGGGACTCCGACCCGTCGCGACCGCGCTATCTCGACGAGAGCGCGCTGGAATCGCCCTCGCTGGCGCTGGCCGACGCCGCGCGCGAGACCCTGCATATGGGCGATCATGTCGAGGTCATGTTGCGCAAGGTGATGGCCGCGATCATGACCAACGATCGCGCCCTGGTCGATCAGGTATCGCGGATGGACAACGCCGTGGACAGTCTCAACGAGGCGATCAAGCTCTACGTGACCAGATTGACGCGCGGCAGCCTCGACGAACGCGAGGGACGGCGCGCGATGGAGATTATCTCCTTCGCCATCAACCTCGAGCACATCGGCGACATCATCGACAAGAACCTGAGCGAACTGGCCACCAAGAAGATCAAGCGCCGGTTCCAGTTTTCACCCGAAGGCGCGGAAGAGCTTTCGGCATTCCACAAGCGGACCGCGGATTCGCTGCGGATCGGGTTCGGCGTCTTCATGTCAGGCGACGTCAACGAAGCGCGCAAACTTCTGGCCGAGAAGGGCAATTTGCGCAACGCCGAAGTCGCCGCCACCGAACGGCATCTCGACCGACTGCGCGAGGGCCGGCCCGAGAGCATCGAGACCACCTCGCTGCACCTCGACGTGCTGCGTGATCTCCGGCGCATTCACTCGCATATCTGCTCAGTTGCCTATCCCGTACTTGACGCCGCAGGTGAGCTGCCGTTGCGACAGCACGCCGAAAGCGATGCGGCGGCGCAGCCCGCGCCGGCGGCACACTCCTCGCCGCGTTAACGAATGGGACGACTAGCGATCGAGCGTCTGCGATCCGTCCGCCCGGCTCTTCAGGATCAACATGATATTGCGCACATAGATCACCGTGGGCAACGCCTGTCCGAGGATGATCACGGGCTCGCGTTTGACGATGCCGTAGACCAGAGTCATCAATCCGCCACCTACCGAGAAAAACCAGAATGCCATCGGCACCACGCTTCGTCCGGCGCGCTCGCTGTAAATCCACTGCACCAGAAAACGCGCCCCGAACACCAATTGCGCCGCCATGCCGAAGGCGAGCCAGAAATCAAACTTGGCGACGAAAACGTCGTTGAGATAATTGCCGAGCGCCTGCCCGTACTGGATCAACATTACTCTACCTCGGTCGCATGAGGCGTCGGCTTCTTGCGGCGGATCAGCCACCACACGCCGGCGAGATCCAAGATGCCGATCCACAGCCGGTCGAAGAAGCCGTAGTTGGAAACCCCGGAACGGCGCGGCCGGTCTGTCACGTCGACATAGGCGATGTCGAAACCTTCGCGGCGCACCAGCGCCGGCAGAAAACGATGCAGGCCGTCGAAATAAGGCATCATCAGGAACACCTCGCGCCGGAATGCTTTCAGGCCGCAGCCGGTATCGCGGGTGCCATCGCGCAGAATGGCGTCGCGCACGCCGTTGGCGATGCGCGACTGGATTTTCTTGAAGCCGGTGTCCTTGCGCCCCACCCGTTGGCCGGCGGCGAGACCGATGCGCTTGCCGCCTTGTTCGATCGCCGCGATCAAATCCGGCAGGAAGGCCGGATCGTTCTGTCCGTCGCCGTCGAGCGTCGCCACGATGGCGCCGCGCGCGGCCCAGACCCCGCTGCGCACTGCTGCCGACTGACCTGACGATGTCGCGTGACGGATCTGGCGCAGATTTCCGTGCTGCCGCCTCGCCGCCTTAAGCCGCTCGGCGGTGGCATCGGTCGAGCCGTCATCAATATAGATGATTTCGTAAGCCCAGCGGCCGTCAAGCGCGGCAGCGATTTCCGCGATCAGCGGGCTTACATTCCCGGCTTCATTGCGTACCGGGACAACAACGGAAACGGCCACCACGGCGCTGTCAGAACAAGGCAAATCAACGCTCATCGTCCTTTGCGGTCTCCCGGCGAGGCTGCGGTCCGCGGCACAATTCCGCCATCGGGGCGGATCGTGAAACAAAGCCGGCGTGCGGCGAACCAGTAGCGTAGCAGCATCGCGCCGACTACGCCGATCAGCGCACCCGCAACCACGTCGCTGGGGTGATGGGCCAACAATACGAGGCGGCTCAGCGCGACCAGAACGGCATACACCGCCATCGCGACCCCGGCCTGCGGCCAGAGCGCGGTCACCGCGAAAGCCAGTGCGAAGCACGTAACGGCGTGCGCCGATGGAAAGCTGGCATGAGCTTCGGTGCCGGCGAAGGGCACGAAGTTGAGGGCGTCGGATTTGCCGCCCACAAACGGCCGGCCGCGACCGGCGATCCATTTGATGACCTCGCCGGCAAGCACCGGCACCAGCACGGCAAAAAACATGAACTGCAGCTGGTTCCCAACGCGCAGCAGCCGGGATCGCCTCGCCCCGCGCAACCACGGCGCAACGATGGCAACGACCATCAGCATCGCCGCCAAAAGCCCCAGCACGTAGACGTCCCTGCCGAAGTCGGTCAGGATACGAACCGGCCAGAGGCTGGGCGTGCCGCGCGGCGGCATCAGTTTGATTTCGACAACGTCGATAGCGAATATCAGCGCCGTTATGGCCAACGCGACGATGGCCGTGAGCAGCAGAACCTGGCGCGACAATCGCCGCACCGCCTCGGCGCGTCGCGGCTCAGTTGGCGGACGCACGAGTTGCGTCACCGAGCGCCGCAACAACTCAAAGAGGCCGCCGAAGTAATGCGGGGCGACGCCGATGCCGGCGGAAGCGGGCATATTACTGCGTGCCTTCGGAGCGGAAGATCGCAATCGAAATCGCCCTGCCCTGCGATATGTTATAGCCGTCGATGCGGGTGGCAACGTTGTAACGCAATCCGATGGCTTCGGCGCGCTGGGCAAAGCCGCGCTCCGAGCTCTTTTCCACCAGCGCGAAACGGCAACTGCCGTGTCCCAGGAAGTCCGCGGCGCCCGAACCATCCGTGAGCAGCGTCGGCGTTCCGGTCATGAACACCAGGCTCGGTTCATGAAAGCCCGCCGCGGCGGCCTTCGGTCCGACGCAGACCACGTTGCGCAGTTCGCGCGCGATCTCGGCGCTCGGAAACAAGGGCGTCAGCGCCGGCACCACGACGCCATAAATCGCGAACGCCAAGAACATCGCCGCCACCACCGCGTTGAGCAGCGATCGTTCGGCGCGACTGTCATCGTAGAGCCACCACGCGAACAGTCCGAAGATCAGGGCCGCCGCGACGAACGGCCACGCCAGAAAAACCGGCTGGCGCGTCAGCGTGATGGCGCCGACCACCGCAATGATGGAGGCCCCCGCCGGAATGATGAACCACCAGGCGGCGCCGCGCATCAGCCAGGATCGCGACAGCACCCGGCGTTCCAGCGCGCCGGCAGTCAGGATGGCGATGGCGGGATAGAGCGGCAGCACGTAATGCGGCAGTTTGGTCAGCGCCAGTTCGAACACGATCCAGGACGGCACCAGCCACGCCAGCAGGTACTGCGCGCCGGGCTCACGTCGCGCCCGCCACACCGTCGGCGCCGCCATGGCGGCCAGTGGGGCTCCCGGCCAGAACGTCACCCAGAACAGCAGCAAATACACTCCGGGCGGTGCGCCGTGGGATTCCTGCGCCGCCAGCTTGCTCAACATGTCGCCGCCGATCGAGTCGACGAAAAATGCATCGCCGGCGCGCCAGAAGATGGCGATGAACCACGGCAGCACCAAAACCAGCATCCAGGTCAGGCCCCAGACCGGGCGCAGCCGCCACAGCCAGCTCGCGCTGCGATCGAGGATCGCGAGCGTGACGATGGTCAGGCCGACGAACATCAGGATCAGCGGTCCCTTCAGCAGGATGCTGCCGGCCAGCGCGGTCCAGAAGATGGCCGGCCACGTCCATGGCGGATGCACGGGATCCTCGCCTCGCTGCCAGGACAAATAGACCCGCGCCATGGCGCCCATGGCCGCGACCACGGACAGCAACAGCATCGCATCGGTCTTGGCGAGCCGCGCTTCGGCGCCGAGCAGCACCGAACTGCCCAGCATCAGCGCGGCGAGAACGGCGGCCCGCCGCGACACGAAGGTCAGCGCTGTCCAATAGGTCAACAAAACCGCGCCGATGGCGCCGACCAGGGAAGGAATGCGGTACAGCCAGATCCGCAGTTGCGCGTGCGGCAGGCCCAGCGCGGACGCGGTTTCAACGGCTGCGGCCTGCAGCCAATAAATGCCGACCGGCTTCTTGTAGCGCACCTCATTTTGGAAGCGGATGTCGACGAAATCCGAAGTCTCGACCATTTGCTTGGTCGCCTGCGCAAATCGCGCCTCGTCGCGGTCGATCGGCGGGATGTTGAAAAAACCCGGCAGGAACAACAGGGCAGCGCACAACAGCAGGAACGCGACCGCGCGGGCATGGCTGCCGGTCGCAAAATCGAGCACGCCGACCAGCCGGCTGCCCGGATTCACCCGGGTTTTCGGCTCGCGCGGCTGTCCAAATCGGGGGCGGGCATAGGTCTCGGCCATCACCCTCCGATTACGACGAAACCGCCATGCCGACAACCTGTTGGCAATCCGCTATTGAATCCTGACGACGACTGTGTCCGCGGCGCCCGTGGCGTCGACTACCGTCAACCGGGCGAAGCCGGGACCGGGCGAATCAACCATAAGTTGCCGCCGGCCGTCGATTTCACCCACCGACACGCCGTTCACCAGCACCGCGATCGGCAGTACGCCGCCGGCGACCTTGACCGGCATCGCCGCCGGCTGATCCCCGGCCAGGCCGCCCACCTCGATCCGCGAGCCATTCAAGGGAAACTGGATATGCGGCGCCAGCTCGCCGCCGGTCCGAACCAGTTCCCCGACCGGTCGAAATCGCCGCAGCGGCAGCGGAAGTTTGGCATTGCTCGCTACCAGGGTACCTCGGGGCGGCTTCGGCAGCGGCACCGGCAACTTGCCGGTTCGGGCGAAGGCATCGAACAGGATCGGCGCCGCGGCAGTGCGGCCAACCAGGCCCGGTACCGGCGCACCGTCAGGGCGCCCTACCCACACCCCCATGGTCATGCGGCCATCGAACCCGACCGACCAGGCATCACGATAGCCGTAGCTGGTGCCGGTCTTGAACGCGATCCGGTTACGCACCGCATTGTCCGGCGGCGGCGTGCCCATCAGCACGCTGCCCACCTGCCACGCCGCGACCGGATCCATCAGCCGCAGGGCCTCGCGCTGGTCGTCGCCGGACCCTGCGATCTCGCGCAGCGGCCTGACGCTGCCGAGCCGCGCCAGGCCGCAATAGAGCTGCACCAGATCCTGCAGCGTGACACCGACGCCGCCGAGACCCATCGCAAGGCCCGGCGCCTCGTCTTTCGGCAGCACCAGGTTGGCGCCGGCCTGTTTCAGCCGCGACGACAGACGGCTGGCGCCGACGCGGTCAAGCAGCGCGATGGCGGGCACATTGAGGGACAGCTGCAACGCCTTGCGCACCGGCACCGTGCCCTGGAAGGTCATGTCGAAATTTTCCGGCGCGTAGGAGCCGAACCGGATCGGCCGGTCGTCGATCAGGCTTTCCGGGTGAACAAAACCGTCTTCGAAGGCAAGACCATAGATGAACGGTTTCAGCGTCGATCCCGGCGAGCGCACGGCGCGGGTCATGTCGACCTGGCCTGAGCGCCGCGCGTCGAAATAATCAGGCGAACCGACCCGCGCCAGCACCTCGCCGCTGTCGTTGTCCACCGCGATGATGCCAATGGAAATATCCGGCCCCAAGGCTGTCGCGCGGTCGCGCGCCAAAGCTTCGAGAACCTTCTGCAGGCCCAGATCCAGCGTCAGCCGGATGACATCGGCATCCCCGTTGGCGATCGCCTGATCGGCGGAATGCGGCGCCAGAATGGGGATCGGCTGGCGCAGCCGCGGCACCGGCACCGCCTTGGCCTGCAGCGCGTCTTCCCGCGACAGGCGGCCGTCTTCGACCATGCGATCGAGCACGCGATCGCGCGCCGCGCGCGCGGCATCGGGATGGCGATCGACGCGGCGGGTTTCCGGCGACTGCGGCAAGGCCACCAGCAAGGCCGATTCCGCCAGCGACAACCGTTTCGGCTCCTTGCCGAAATAGGCGATCGAAGCGGCGCGAATGCCCTCGAGATTGCCGCCATAGGGCGCCAGCGCCAGATACAGATCAAGAATCTGGTCCTTGCTCAGCTGCCGCTCGAGTTCCAGCGCGCGAACGATCTGCCGCAGCTTGGCCTGGAGCGACCGCTCCCGCCGCGGCTCGATCAGCCGCGCCAGCTGCATCGTGATGGTGGAACCGCCGGATACGATATGCCCGTGGGTAATGAACTGCAGCGCCGCGCGCGCCAGCGCCAGGGGATCGACGCCGGCATGGGAGCGGAAGCGGCGGTCCTCATAGGCCAATAGCAGCTTGAGATAGCCGGGATCGACGTCGGTTTCGGCATCGACCGGCAGCCGCCACCGGCCGTCGGCCATGGCATAAGCGCGCAGCAGCTTGCCATGGCGGTCGACGACCGCGGTGGAAACCTGCCTCGCCTGCGCCAGCGGCAGCGGCCCGAGCGAGATGACCCAGGCCGAGAAGGCGGCAATGACACAAGCGCAGATGATGACTGCCACAGCAATGTTACGAAAGGTGTGGCGCCTTTCACTGCCGTCATGGCCAGGCAAAAGAGGGTTATCGTCTCCCCTCCCCCCGCGAAGCGGCGGGGAGGGGTCGGGGGTGGGGGGTCTATCGGCAGGAAGCGCTGCTTCGGTGAACGCCGCGCCACCCCCCACCCCCGACCCCTCCCCGCCACGCGCGATGCGCGTGGAGGGAGGGGAGCCTAAGACCTCATCTGTGGCCATCCTTCGAAACGCATCGCGGGCGCGATGCTCCTCAGGATGAGGTCCGGGGATATCTTCGCCCATCTCACTCATTTCGCGGCGCGCACCTCGACGGTGCCGGTGCCGGTGCGGCCGTAGCGCGAGGGATTGTACATGTCCTCCACATAAGCCTGCGGCAGCACGTATTTGCCTGGGGAAACCGCGCGCACGACATAGGCCACCGTGAATACCGCCTTGGCGTCGGCGGCGCGGTCGATGGCGGCAGTGAAGCGATCGTCGCGGAATTCGGTATTTTGCGGCTCTTCGCCATCCTCGATCCAGTCCAGCGTTCCGGTATCGCCTGAGGAGACCAGGTGCGGATTGTCGATTTCGAGACCGGCCGGAAGATAGTCCGACACCATGATGTGGCCGTATTCCGGCTTTGCCTCCGTGATCTTCAGCACCACGGCGAAGCGATCGTTCTGCTTCACCTTGGAGATATCCGCCGGCTTGCCGTCGAGCGTGAAATAATTGCGTTCGATCTTGAAGCCGTTCGACGCCGCCGGCTCCGGCGTCAGCGGCGCGCCGCTGACCGAGACCACCGCCTGCACCGGCGCATCGCCTGAATTGGTGATCTTGACCGGCTTGCCGGCCATCTCGCTCGCCCGATAGCTGCGATAGAGCGCGCTTCTGATCGGCGCGCCATCGAGATCGAGCGTCATGCTCTCCTTGGCCAGCGCGCGCGAGGCCAGCACCAGCCAGGCATTTTCCTGGGTCGAGGTATAAGGCGAAAGGCCCCGCGCCGTTTCGACGCGCGCCACCGCCTGCGTCAGCGTCGCGCGCGGCGCATTGCCTTCACTGGCCAGCGAAACCAGCGCCGCGGCATCGCGCAAGGCGCTGCCGTAGTCGGCCCGGCCGAACTCCAGGACGGGCTTTGGCGCCAGGCTGTCCAGCGCGGCGGCATAGACCCGTTCCGCCCGGCCGCGATCGCCGACCAGCGCCAGCGCCGCCGCCAGCTGCGACTTTGCAATCGGCGTCGCCAGATTATTCAGCTTGGTGTCGGCGAGATAGCGCAGGTCGCCGATCGGCGCGGCGCCGTTGCGAGCGAGCACATAGAGCCCGTAGGCGAGGTCACGGCCGCCGTCCTTTTCGGGCTCGCTGGCGTTCACGACCGCGTTGCGGACGCGATCGAGCGCGCTCTTGAACAATTCATCCGGCACCGCAAAGCCCTTTTCGCGGGCGCGGGTCAGGAAGTCCGTGACATAGGCATCAAGCCAGGCGTCCTCGCCGCCGGCCGACCACAGCCCGAACGACCCGTTCGAGCCTTGCCGGGCCAGCAGGCGGTCGATCGAGTCCTTGATGCGCTGATCCACCTCCCCGTCCATGGCGAGATGGGCGCCGGCCGCGAGTTCGTTGACATACAAAAGCGGCATGGCGCGGCTGGTGATCTGCTCCGAACAGCCATAGGGATAGCGGTCCAGCGCCTTCAGGATGGTGGCCGCATCGAGCGCGGTGGACAGACCGACGGAAAGCGAGACGTCGCCGGTGCCCGGCACCAGATCCGAGAACATGTCGGAGGTGAGCGTCAGGCTCTCGCCTTTTGCCAGGGTCCGGATCGAGCGGCGGGCCAGGATCTGCGTCGCCGGTTTGACGTCGAGCGCATAATGCCGCGCCAGCCGCAGGCCGTCGGGTCCCCTGATATCGACATCGAGCTCGGCCGTTCCGGCGCCGCCGGCATCGAGCGAAAGCGCCGTCGAGCTGCGCTGCCGGGCCGCCAGCTTCACGGTGGTCAAGGGATTGCCCGTCATCTTCAGCGGGCCGGATGTCTTGACGCCGATGGTGTAATGGCCGGCGGCACCTTCGACGTTGTCCAGATCAAAACTCAGGGTGCCGTGGTCGCCGTTCAACAAAAAGCGCGGCAGCGTTGCGGTCAGCACCACGGGATCGCGCACCGTGACATCCGTGGTGGCGCGGCCGAGCTTTGTTGCGCTCCAGGCCACTGCCATCACCCTCATGGTGCCGGCGAATTCCGGGATGTCGAAGCTGATCTCGGCCGAACCGTCGGCGGCGACGGTGACGATCCCGGAATAGAGCGCCAGGGGCTTTTGCGAGGGCGGACTGCCCTGCAGTTCGGCGCCGGCCGCATCGCCGCCGGTCTTGAGCTGGCCCCGCGTCCCCTGCATGCCGTCGATCAGCTGCCCATAGAGGTCGCGGATTTCGGAGCTCAGGCGGCGCTGGCCGAGATAATAGTCGTCCGGCGCCGGCGGCTTGTAATTGGTCAGATTGAGGATCCCGACATCGACGGCGGCAACGACGATCTTCGCGTCTTCGCCGGGACTTAACCCGCCGAGCTTGACGGGGAGCTTGAGCTTGCTGTTGGGCCGCACCAGGGCCGGCGGCGACAGGCTGACGGCAAGCGTCCGGCTGTTCTTGTCGATCCCGAACCATTTCAGGCCGATGGCGCGGCTGGGCATCCGCAAGGCCGCGGCATCGAGCGGACGGCGCAAAGTCGCCACCACATAGGCGCCGGTGCCCCAATCCTTGCCGACCGGAATTTTGACCTGCGCGGTGCCTTCCTTGATGTCTGTGGTCTGCGTGGTCAGCAGGCGGTCGCCCAGCACGTTGATGGTGAGCAGGCCTGCCGAGCGCGCATTGACCGACACCACCATGGTGTCGCCGGACTGGTAGTCCGGCCGGTCGATCGAGGTTTCCAGCAAATCAGGCGTATCGGCGCTGCCGTCGGAATACCAGCCGACATCGAACTGCACCGAGGTCAAGGGCCCGTCGGCTTCGGTTGATTTGACGTCGAGGCGATAGCGGCCCGGCTGCGGCTGCAGCGTGATCCGCGCCGGCTGGTCGGCGGCGATGCTGAGATCGCCGTCGGCGACGCGCGCGGTCGACTTGACCGGCTCGTATTCCCAGGCGGAATTCTGGCGATACCATTGATAACGGGACTCGATCTTCAACAGCTCGTAGCGCAGGCCATCGCGTGCCAGCGGCTTGCCGTCGGGGGAGACGAAAATGACCTCGAAACCGGCCTTGTCGCCTTCCGCAACGCTGCTGCCGGAAAACAGCGGCTTGACCCCGATCATCGCCGCTGAGGGCGCCACCGGCAGCACCAGCTTGCGCTCGACCGCGCGGCCGCCGGCCTCCGCCATGCGGATGAAGATCTGGGCTTCCTGCGGGCGGGTCGATGCCGGCGGCTTTGCCAGGCTGACCGGGAAGGTCGCTAAGCCCTGGGCGTCCGCCTCCGGCAGGTTCTCCAGCGGGGTGCGCTCATTGCCAGTGGTTTCCTCATCCGCCACGCCAAACTCATAGCCGGCAAAGCCCGGCCGCATCGAGGCCGGCGCGACCAGCATGTCGCCTTCCAGTTGCAGCCCCGAGGCCGGCGCGCCATAGAGGAAATGGCCGTCAACCCTGAGCTCTACCGGATTATCAGCCTTGATCTGCTTGTCCTTGCTGGAAAGATCGAATTCGATCCGCTCGGGGACATAATCCTCGACCATGAAGGTGGTTTCGCCAACAGAAGAGCCCTTCGGATCGGTGAAGGCCCGCACCCGCCAGGTTCCGGTGGGCACGGCTGAATTGAGCTTTAGCGCCAGGCTGCGGCCGCCCGCGCCTTGATCTGGCAGCACGGCGCGGCGGAACTCGACGCCATCGGGGCGCTCGATCACGAGCGTCAAGGGTCCGCCGGTCACCGCATTGCCGCGGCCATCGCGCAGCAGCGCGGTCAGGTACACCGTTTCGTTGGAACGATAGACGCCGCGTTCGGCATAGACGAAGGCATCGGCGCCCGCGGGCGCGGTTCGGCCGGACACGCCGCGGTCCGTGAGGTCGAAGGCATTGGATTTCAGGCTCAGGAAGGCGTAGTCGGTCTTCTCGCCTGACACCGTCAGCAGCGCCGGCGACAGCCCGCCCTCGCCGCGCGAAAGGCCGGCCTCGAATAGCGCGTGACCTCTATCGTCGGTTTTGCGGGTCGCCAGGATCTCGTTGTTGCGCGCCACCAGCCGCACTTCGGCCTTGGCGACCGCATCGGTTGAGGCCAGCGAATGCACGAAGACATGGATGCCGTCATTGCCGGAGAAGGCGGTGACGCCGAGATCGGAAACGATGAACCACTGCGTCGCCAGCGAACCCTCGTCGTCGCTGCCCGGCCCCTTGGGCGCGGCGGTCATGACATAGACGCCGGGCTGCAGCTCGCCGAGCGCCTGGTCGACCGGAAAGGCCGTCGTGACATCCTCATTGAGCGTGGTCGCGGTCGTGAGTTCGCCCGACCAGACTTTTACCCCGCGCTCGTCGCCGAGGCTTGTGAGCTCATAGCGGCTCAAAGCACGCTGGAAATCGCTGTCGACAACGGTGTTGATCAGGTTGCGGTCGCCGATCCGGAACACGTCGACCTTGACCCCGGGCGTATTGACGCTGACCACGGGAATGCCGCGCTGGCCGGTGCGCGGCAGCACATAGGCCCGTCCGGTGAAGCGCACGAACGGCTTGCGGTCGCGCACATAGATGTTGAATTCGGCCGATTTCGGCAGGGATTCCTTCACCGAGGACGGCAGGCCGGCGCGCAGATTGATGTTGTAGCGCTCGCCGTGCTTGAGGCCATCGACGCAAAGCTGCTTGCCTTCCGATGACAGCGCCGGCTTGTCGTTGCCGGCGAGCGCGAGGAAAGGCGCAAAATCGGTGCGCTTGGCGAGTTCCTCGGAAAACTGGAAGCACGCGCGCGGCGAGGCCGAGTCGGAATCGACGGAGTAATCCAACAGGCGAAAGCCGTGCTCGTCGCGCAGTTTCTCGTAAGCACCGCGCACCTCGGCGACTTCGCGCAGATCGAGCGAGAGCCGCAAGCTATCCAGCGCCGGCCGCCACAGCTTGCGCTCGGACAGCGCCCGGCCGAGCACCGCCAGCGCGTCGGCCTCGTCGGCGGCGTTGCCGGCGCGCTGATAGGCGATATAGGCCGCGGTCGAGGCGCGCTCCAACAGGAAGGTCTGCTCGGCCGGGGTTTTCGGCATGATCTGGAAAATGACGCGGGCGAGCCGCAGCCAGTTGGCGCTGTCGTCGGGCGCGGTGGCGGCGATCTGGCCCAGGATCTGCAGTCCGCTGCGGAAATCATTGCGCCGGAAGGCGGTGTCGGCGTCGGTGCGCAGGCTGGCGCCCGATTTGGCGACCGGCCCGGCCTCGCTCTTGATCTGGGCCTCCAGCTTGATGGCCGAATCGGCGAGGTCGTCGCGTTTGAAGGCCTTGTCGGCCGCCTGTGCGGTGGCGAGGCCGAGCAGCAGCATAGCGCAAAGGGTCGCGGCGCGAACCAAAACGATCATGATGGAGCTCCCAGGGCCCGCGGACGTACGCCCGCGTTTTGAATAGAAGTGCGCCAAAAGGTGACGGACTCGTGGCGCGGGGGGTAGCAAAAATGTCGCATGCAACATAGAGGTGAGGAACCCATGGCGCGCGCCTGCCAGTCGGGGGCGCGGCGGTTGCGGGCGGCGCCGCCTGAGGCCGGCCGTTTCGGATTTGTCGCCGGCGCGCCGAAAACGGTTCGGAACAGGCTTGGCGGAACGGCGAATTTTTCATATTGGCAGTGGTATAAGGCCGAGGTTCCCGAAGCGACGGTCCCATAGCTCAACTGGATAGAGTAACGGATTTCTACTCCGTGGGTTGCAGGTTCGAATCCTGCTGGGATCGCCAGTTCATTTCCCGCGCCTTGTGACTTCAGTGGCTTGTCGTCCTTTTGGCTCACCGGGTAGGACAGCCAGTCCATGCCCGTTCCTTTCATTGCAGCCATGAAATCGCCCCCTGTTAATCCCTGATAATACAGGCCCCGAAACAGGGCGGGAGGCGACTTCAGCCCGGTCCGTCGGGCAACCCGAACGGACGCGCGCGCGCCCCACCCGCGCTCATTCCGTGCCCCGGACGAAAGCGCACCACGCCGCCCTTGCGGCGTGGTGCGCTGCAGAGCTGGGTCCCAGCGTGCGGCACAATGAAAGGCCCGTCCCGGTAAGTCGGTGGGCACGCCATCGGTTCGCGCATTCGCGCGACCCAGTCGCTTTGCCCACCCTGCTGATATCAGATGCATTTTTCAAACATCCGAGCACAATATTGAGATCGTCATTGCGAGCCAACGGGCCGCGCGTACGCGCGCCCGATGACAGGCTCCGCGAAGCAATCCAGCTTTGACGCCGCGGAAAGAAAGCTGATTGCTTCGTCGCAAGGGCTCCTTGCAATGACGTCCAATCCAAACATGCTTTCGCGCCCCGCGGCGCGATGCGCCCGGGCTGTTCCA
>NZ_JBEKXH010000017.1:0-31707 GCF_049512235.1 Bradyrhizobium sp. | reverse complement strand
TGCCCTGCGTTTTTCGTGATATAGTGTAAAAACGGCAAGCATGTGTTTCCTGCGATCATCACGGTTTTCATGTCGATCATCCCAGACGAGGCTGCCGCATTCAGCACCATCGCGTGGCTGTCGCCGAGCAAAAGATATTGCGGTTGCGCCGAGTTCGACACGCAATATTCATTCACCACGAGAGAGAGCCCAAGGAGCCGTTCACAGGACCCGTCGTTGAGCTTGGGTGGTTGGGCATGCGCCATGAAAAGAGCATAGCGATTTGCCTCCCGGCCAGCGAAGCCATCATTCTTGCAGGCGAGCCAGCCGATGGTTCCCATTGACATCACGGCGATCGCAAGAGCGACGATGGTTGGTAGTTTAAGCGGCAGCGCCCTTATTGGCCTTTCGATCAACGCAAAGGTGCCGGCAGCAAGTGCGAGACTTAGCAGGATAGTTGTCAGCGCTAGCCCCGGCTGACTTTGTCCGTGGGACGCAAGTCGCACCAAAACCAGCAGAGGCCAGTGCCAAAGGTAAAACGGATAGCTTATCAAGCCAATGCCGACAAGAGGTGAAAAGGAAAGAGCTCGATTCGCCAATCCTGTTTTCCCTGAAACGATGAGCAGAGCCGAGCCTATAGTCGGCCCAAGCGCGGCCCAACCTGGAAATTCGACGCTTGGCGTGATCATCGAGATCGAGAGGGCGATCATCATCAGGCCAATAATAGAGCAAATGTTTTTTGCCGAAGTGGAGTTGAGCCCGACCCGTCCTGCAGCAAGCGAAGCTCCCATCATCAACTCCCAAAACCGGGTTAGGGGAGAGTAGAAAGCTCCGATCGGATCGCGGTGCACCTGCACTATGTTGATCGCGAACGAAATCAGTCCCGCCACCACGATGATGTAGAGTAGCCCCAGGTCCCGTTTCCATCCAAAATAAACGGCAGCGGGCCAGAAGATGTAAAATTGTTCTTCGACGCCGAGTGACCATAGGTGGAGAAGTGGCTTGACATCAGAAGCAGTATCAAAATAGCCCGCTTCTTTCCAAAATAGAAAGTTGGCCGCAAATCCTGCACCCGCGACAATTTGACGGCCAATCTCGGAAAACTCGCTGGCGAAAAGCAGAAACCAGCCAATCAGAAACGTTGCAGCGAGAATGAACGTGAGCGCCGGAAATATCCGACGGACACGCCGGAAGTAGAAATCCAAGAAGCTAAATTTCTCGGGTCCGCGTTCACAGATGATACCCGTGATCAGAATCCCAGATATCACAAAGAAAATATCAACACCGACGAATCCCCCTTTCAGCACGTCCGGAAAAGCGTGAAAAAAGACTACCGCAAGCACCGCGGCCGCACGTAATCCATCGATGTCTGCTCGGTAATCCGAGCTCGCCTTCGTCACCGCAGCCAAGTCGGTTTTGCTATCGAGGGGTGAGTGCATCGAGTGTCTCGCCTGGCGGCGCATCCAGCTAGCATAAAACTCGAATATCAGGCGATCCGATGGGGTGATGGAATAGTCCCAGCGAACGCGTCCATTGTCCACATTTAACGAATCACCGAGTTTAACCCGGTGGTCAAGATGGCCGTAGTCCCGGGAGTGCAGGTGTAATTCTTTGAATCAAAACGTGTTTGGGTTGATTTCCCAATTATTCGCCACACATGTGGCGACGTGCTAGAGAACCGTCGGCGCGGGTCAGCATTTTCCTTAACCAGCGGTTTTTCGGGGTTTTATTACATGGTTACCAAAGGGTCGGGGTCAGACGCGAAAGCCGACGCAAAACGCGCGCTTCGCGTTGGCGTGATCGGCGCCGGCGTCATGGGCAGCAATCATGCACGAGTGCTGGCCAGCCTGCCGGATACGACGCTGGTCGGCATCGTCGATCCGTTGCCGGCGCATCGGACGCGCGCCACCGAACTGACCGGCTGCCGCGCCTTCGCGGGCCTCGAGGAATTGATCGCCGAAAGGGTCGATGCCGTCACCATCGCCGCGCCGACCCACCTTCATCACGAGCTCGCGCTCGCCTGTATCGCGCTCGAAATTCACGTCCTCGTCGAAAAACCGATCGCATCCTCGGTCGAGGAGGGGAGGGAGATTGTCGCCGCCGCCCGCAGAGCCGGCGTGACCTTGATGGCGGGCCATGTCGAGCGGTTCAACCCGGCTGTGGTCGCCATCAAGCAGGCGATCACGGGCGAGGACATTCTGTCGATCGCCATCACCCGGGTCGGGCCGTTTCCGCCGCGGATGTCGAATGTCGGTGTGGTGATCGACCTTGCCGTGCACGATATCGATCTGATCCGCTGGTTCACGGAATCGGAAATTGTCGAGGTGCAGCCGCAACTCTCCAGCGCCGTCGCCGAGCGTGAGGACATCGCGCTCTTGCAATTCCGCACTGCCTCCGGCGTGCTCGCCCATATCAACACCAACTGGCTGACGCCGTTCAAGGCGCGCAACGTCACCGTCGCCACCCGCGGCAAATATGTCATGGGCGATCTTCTCACCCGTCAGGTCACCGAGTGCTTCGGCTTCAAGCCGGACGGCAGCTACTCGATGCGTCATCTGCCGGTCGGTCATGATGAGCCGCTGCGCGCCGAACTGATCGCGTTCCTCGCCGCGGTACGCTCGGGTGGCGTGCCGGCGGTGACCGGCGAAGAAGGCGTCGCCAGCCTCGAAATCGCCACCCGTTGCCTGGAGAAGCAGGCGCGGGACCCGTCATCGCCTCGACCACCGGCCAACGGTCGCGGCGCCTCGCGGGCCGGCCATCCCGCTCTCAATCCCTGAAGAAGGCTCCATGAACAAGCACATGATTGCAGACCCCGTGCCTTTCATCGATATCGGTGCACAACGCCGTCGGCTCGGCTCTTCGATCGATCAGGCGGTTGCCCGCGTGCTCGCGCACTGCCAGTTCATCAACGGACCGGAAGTGAATGAGCTGGAGGGTGCGCTCGCGGCTTTCAGCGGCGCCAAATACGTCGTGAGCTGCGCGAGCGGCACCGACGCGCTGCTCATGGTGCTGATGTCCAGGGGCATCGGTCGTGGCGACGCCGTGTTCTGTCCGTCCTTCACCTTTTGCGCGACGGGTGAAGTGATTGCGCTGCTGGGTGCGACGCCAGTGTTTGTCGATGTTGCCGAGGATACTTTCAATATCGATCCGGCTTCGTTGAGAAATGGCGTTGCGGTCGCGAAAAAGCTGGGCCTCAAGCCTAGAGCTGTTATTCCGGTCGATCTGTTCGGTCAGCCAGCCGACCACGACGCCATCGGCGCGATCGCGCAAACCGAAGGGCTGTTCGTGCTCGATGACGCCGCCCAGGCCTTCGGCGCAAGCTACCGTGGATGTCGCCTTGGCAGTTACGGGCTGGCCACGGCGACCAGCTTCTTCCCGGCAAAGCCGCTCGGCTGCTTCGGCGACGGCGGCGCGATCTTCACCGACGATGCCGAACTGGCGCAAACCCTGCGAAGCATCCGCGTGCACGGCCAGGGTTTTGACAAATACGACAATGTTCGTCTTGGGCTGACCGGGCGCCTCGACACCATGCAGGCCGCGATCCTGCTCGAAAAGCTGAAAATCTTCGAGGACGAAATCGCTTCCCGCAACCGGGTTGCGGAGCGCTATGCCCGTGGTCTCGGCCACGCCGTCACGGTCCCGTATGTCGCTGGCGATCGCACCTCGGTCTGGGCGCAATACACCATCCGGTTGCCGCAAGGGTGCGACCGCGACGGCTTTGCCGCCGCCCTGAAAGCCCAGGGTATTCCGACCGCGATCTATTACCCGAAATCGATGCATCAGCAGACTGCCTATCGCGGCTTTCCGGTCGCCGACGGCGGCTTGCCGGCCAGCGAACGCCTGTCCCGCGAGGTCATCAGTCTGCCGATGCATGCCTATCTCGACGAGCCGACGCAGCGGCGGATCATCGCGGCGGT
This sequence comes from Bradyrhizobium sp., assembly GCF_049512235.1. Taxonomy (GTDB): domain Bacteria; phylum Pseudomonadota; class Alphaproteobacteria; order Rhizobiales; family Xanthobacteraceae; genus Bradyrhizobium. The sequence continues at coordinate 27,811 of NZ_JBEKXH010000017.1, read as the reverse complement.
GCGCGGCGTGCTTGGCGCATGATCGGCTAAAGGCGTGCCCCCGAACTTGATCCGTGGCGGTCTGGCTTTTACGAAGAGATCATGCGCAAACCGATATTCCCGGTGATTTCGCCGTTTTGAAGCAGCGCGGCTTGCTGTAGAAGCGCGCATGCTCGGTCGTATCTTTACCGTCGGCGGCTACACGCTCCTCTCGCGGCTCACCGGCTTCGCGCGCGACATCATGCTGGCGGCGATCCTCGGCGCCTCGCCGTTGGCGGACGCGTTTTTCGTGGCATGGCGCCTGCCCAACAGTTTTCGTGCGATCTTCGCCGAGGGCGCTTTCAACACGGCGTTCATCCCGGCCTATGCCCACGTCCATGGCAAGGGCGGGGACACCTCGGCGCGATTGTTCGCCGACCGTATCTTTACCCTGCTGTTTCTGTCGCAAGTGGTTTTGCTCGCTGTCGCGTGGCTGTTCATGCCGCAGGCCATGCGCATACTTGCGCCGGGCTTCACGGAGGATCCGGAGCAGCGCCGTTTGGCAATAGAACTCACACGGATCACTTTCCCCTATCTGCTGCTGATCACACTGGTGACACTGTATGGCGGCATGCTCAACGTGATGCAGCGTTTTGCCAGCGCCGCGGCCGCATCTATTTTTCTCAACATCGCGATGATGGCGACGCTGGCATCGGCGGCATTCTTTCCAACCGCCGGCCATGCCGCGGCGTGGGGTATATTGATCTCCGGCTTCCTGCAATATTTTCTGCTCGCGGGTGATCTCGCGAGCCATGGCGGCTTGCCGCGCTTTGCCCCATTGCGGCTCGATCAGGACGTCCGCGCCTTCTTCCGCGCGATCGGTCCGGCGACAATTGGTTCGATGGGTACCCAGGTTGCGGTTTTCGCCGACACCATCATTGCAACCTTTTTGCCTGCGGGCGCGCTGTCGGCGCTGTACTATGCGGAGCGGCTTTATCAATTGCCGATCGGCGTGATCGGCATCGCCATCGGCACCGTGCTGCTGCCGGAAATGTCGCGGCGGCTGGCATCGGGCGATCACGCCGGCGCGCTGGCGTCACAGCGGCGGGCTTTCGAATTCACGCTGTTGTTTTCGGTGCCGTTCGTCGCGGCCTTCATCGCCGTGCCCGACGTCATCACCCGTGCGGTGTTTGCGCGTGGCGCCTTCACGAAGGCGGATGCCGCGGCCGCCGGCGCCACGCTCGCCGCCTACGCGATCGGCCTTGTTCCATTCGTCATGATCCGCAGCGCGGTTGCGAGCTTCTACGCCCGCAAGAATACCGCGACACCCGTAAAAGCCGCGCTCGCCGGCCTTACCGTCAACGTCCTCCTGAAGATCCTGCTGATGGGGTCGCTGGCGCAGGTCGGGCTCGCGCTCGCGACCGCGGTCGGCGCCTGGATCAATCTCTTGCTGGTGCTCGGGTTTGCGGTGCGGGCTGGCTACCTCGATCCCGACCGGGAGCTGCTCCGGGTGCTGGCGAAATTTGTCTTGTGCGGTGTGGTTTTGGCGGCCGCGTTGTGGTTTGCCGCGGCCTTCGCGGCAACGCATTTGGCCCAGCTGAGCGCCTTGCGCGACGAGGCCGCGTTGTCGGTGCTGATCGTTGTCGGCGCGATGGTCTATGCCGGATCGATCCTGCTGCTGTTCGGCATGAACTGGCTGAGGTCGCGGTTGCGGAGCTAAATCCTTTGCTTAGCCGCGCGATCCGCTGCAATATGGCGCAAAACCATACCGGGTAAACGGAGATACGATGGCTCCCATCAAATTCGGCGTCGGTCAAAGCGTGCTTCGCAAGGAAGACGATGCGCTGATTCGCGGCAAGGGACGCTACACCGACGACCACGCGCCGCAGCCGGCGATGCGTGCGCTGGTGCTACGCTCGCCGCATGCGCATGCGAAATTCACCGTCAACACGGCCCGCGCCCGCGGCCTACCCGGGGTCGGCACGATCCTGACCGCCGAAGACGTCGGGGATCTCGGCGGGTTGCCCTGCCTGTTCAACCTGGAAGTGAACCCCTTCACCGCTCCGCCCTATCCGATCCTCGCCTCCGGCGAGGTGCGCCATGTCGGTGACGCCATTGCCTTCGTGGTCGCGGAAACCGTCGATCAGGCCCGCGATGCGATCGAGGCGATCGAGGTCGAGTGGACGCCGCTGCCCGCGGTGATCGGCGTCGCCAATGCGGTGAAGCCGGGCGCTCCGCAGGTCTGGCCCGACCACCCCGGCAACGTCCTGTTCGACGTGCCGATCGGCGACAAAAAGGCCACCGAAGCGGCCTTTGCCAAGGCGCATGCGATCGCCGAGATCTCGGTCGTCAATCCGCGGGTCGTCGCCAACTTCATGGAAACCCGCGCGGCGGTCTGCGAATACGACGCCAGGCGCGACCACCTGACGCTGACGATCGGCAGCCAGGGCAGCCATCGACTGCGCGAAATCCTGTGCGGGATGGTGCTGAAGATCTCGCCTGAGAAGATGCGGGTGATCTGCCCGGATGTCGGCGGTGGGTTCGGCACCAAGCTTTTTCCCTATCGCGAATACGCGCTGATTGCGGTCGCCGCGCGCAAACTGCGCAAGACCATCAAATGGACCGCCGACCGCACCGAACACTTCATGGGCGACGCCCAGGGGCGCGATAATTTCACCACGGCGCGCATGGCGCTGGCCGAGGATGGCAAGTTCCTCGCGATGGATGTCGACCTGATGGGCGATATGGGCGCCTATCTGTCGACCTTCGGACCCTATATTCCCCATGGCGGCGCCGGCATGCTGCCCGGCCTTTACGACATCCAGGCGTTCCATTGCCGGGTCCGCACGGTGTTCACCAACACCGTGCCGGTCGATGCCTACCGCGGCGCCGGACGCCCGGAGGCGGCCTATGTGGTCGAACGGCTGGTCGATGCTGCGGCGCGCAAGCTCGGGATGACGCCGGATGCGATCCGCCGCAAGAATTTTATCGCGCCGCGCGCGATGCCCTACAAGACAGCGACAGGGAAGGTCTACGATTCCGGCGACTTCACCGCGCACATGAAGCGCGCGATGGAAATCGCCAACTGGAAGGAGTTTCCCAAGCGCGCCAAGGCGGCGAAGAAGCAGGATCTGGTGCGCGGCATCGGACTTGCGACCTATGTCGAAGTCTGCGGCACGATGGGCGAGGAGACCGCCAATGTGCAGCTCGATCCCAATGGCGACGTCACCGTCTTGATCGGCACCCAGTCGAGCGGGCAGGGCCATCAGACCGCTTATGCTCAGCTGGTTGCTGAGCAGTTCGGACTTACGCCCGAGCGCGTCCACATCCTGCAGGGGGATACCGACAAGATCGCGACCGGATTAGGGACCGGCGGCTCGGCTTCGATCCCGACCGGCGGCGTCAGCGTCGAGCGGGCGACCCGGGAACTCGGCCGCAATTTGCGCGAGATCGCCGCCGAGGCGCTGGAAACCAGCAGCGCAGATCTCGAGATCAGCGATGGCACCGTGCGGGTCGCCGGTACGGATCGCTCGGTCAGCTTTGCCGATCTCGCACGCCGGCCGGGCGTCGATCCCTCAAAGTTGAATGCCAGCGCGACCTTTACCAGTGCCGACGGTACCTACCCGAACGGCACCCACCTTGCCGAGGTCGAAATCGATCCCGCCACCGGTATCATCAAAATCGTCAACTATGTCATCGTCGATGATTTCGGCGTGACGCTCAATCCGCTGCTGCTCGCCGGCCAGGTTCATGGCGGCGCCATGCAGGGCATCGGCCAGGCCCTGATGGAGCGGGCCGTCTACGACACGAAAGATGGCCAGATCGTCACCGCGAGCTTCATGGATTACGCGCTGCCGCGAGCGGCCGACGGGCCGTCATTTGTGTTCGAGACCCATAACGTTCCCTGCAAGACCAATCCGCTCGGCGTCAAGGGCGCCGGCGAGGCCGGCGCGATCGGCTCCTGCCCGGCAGTTGTCAACGCTATTATTGAGGGATTGTGGCGGGAATATAAAATCGATCATATCGATATGCCGGCGACCCCGGAGCGGGTCTGGATCGCCATCTGCGAGCATGCGCGCCGCCATAATCTCTGATTTTTGTCTCTGCTATCTGTATCTGATAATTTACCAGCGCGCGGGAATGGAGTGTTGCACCCGGGGTTAGTATGACGATAATTGTACCACGCCGGTCGCCTGATCGATCGGAAAAACTAATCAATCGCATAATTAAAACAAGAGGATCACAAGGATGATACGAACGGTGGTAGTGGTGGGAACGTTGTTGCTCGGCATTGGCGCGGTCGTCGCGCAGCAGGATCAGGTCAAGGTGACCCAGGCCCAGATGAAGGGCAACGGCAAGAACGCTGGCGCGCTGGCAGCCATGGTCAAGGGCGAAAAGCCCTACGATCAGGCCACGGTCGATGCCGCGTTGGCCCAGTTCGAAGACACCGTGAAGAAGTTTCCAACCCTGTTTCCCGACAGCATCAAGGGGATGAAGCCCGAGGGGGACTACAGCTACTCGCCAAAAATCTGGGAAGACAAGGCCGGCTTCGAAGACCACATCAAGAGCTTCGGCAAGGCTGTGGCGGACGCCAAGGGCAAGATCACGGATCTGGACAGCCTGAAGGCGACCTTGCCCGTGATCGGCAAGCAGTGCGGCGGTTGCCATGAGACCTACCGCCTGAAGGCGACCTAGCATCGGCGCGGCCAGAAGAACCGGCGGACGTGTGCTGCGTTCGCCTCCTTCTTTCGAGGCCTGTGCTGGAACTGTCGCCATGCTGGCCGTTGACTGAAGTACGGTGACGGATCGCTGAATGCCGCGAAGAGTTTTCCTGGCTGCCGCGGTTATTGGCGTCGCCGCTTTCGGCATCTACTGGTGGTTGACGGCCACCGCACTGATCGGGGGAGCGCTGGTCACCGAACGGGCCTATACCGCGAATCTCGCCAACGGACAGACCGTATTCAACGCCGGCGGCTGTTCATCCTGCCATGCCGTGCCCGGCCAGCCTGATCGCCTGAAGCTCGGCGGTGGTCTTGCCATCCCGTCACCATTCGGAACCTTCTATGCGCCGAATATCTCCCCTGACGCCGTCGACGGTATCGGACGCTGGACGGAGCAGGAGTTCATCGACGCAGTGACCAAGGGCATCTCGCCTGCCGGTACGCATTACTTCCCGGCCTTTCCCTACACCTCCTATCAGCATGCCAAGGTCGAGGACATTCGCGACCTCTTCGCCTTCCTGAAAACACTGTCGCCGGTTGCAGGTAAAGTCCGCGGCCATGATGTGCCTTTTCCATTCAATATCAGGCGTAATATCGGGATCTGGAAATGGCTGTTCATGGACGGCAAGCCATTCTTGCCGGAGGCCGCGCATTCCCAGCAGTGGAACCGCGGCGCCTATCTTGTGAACAGTCTTGGCCATTGCGCGGAGTGTCACAGCCCCAGAGATTTCCTGGGCGGCATCATCGCCGCGCAGCGCTTCGCCGGTGGGCCCAATCCGGAAGGCGAAGGCTGGGTGCCGAATATCACGCAAAAAGGCCTCGGCGACTGGAGCGAAAAGGACATCGGCTATTTCCTCGAAACCGGACAAATGCCTGACGGCGACAGCGCCGGCGGCTCGATGGTTCGTGTGATCAGGAACGTCTCGCAATTGAGCCCGGGGGATCGCGAGGCCATCGCGGTCTATATCAAGTCGTTGCCACCGGTGGAGGGGCCGCCGCGGCCCAAGAAGACCAAGAGCGGCGACCAGTCCTGATCGGCCCTCATCATGTGGACGTTCGGGGTTGGGACGGCGGCAACTATGGCGGCGCAGGAGCGGCGCGGCGACGCTCCCCTGCGCTAGCCGGGGCCAAATGCCTTGAAGGTGATGATGGTGTGGGTGTCCTGGATGCCAGGAATGGTCTGCACCCTCTCGTTGACGAAATGGCCGATGTCGGTGTCGTTGTCGACGTAGAACTTGACCAGGAGATCGTAGTCGCCCGCAGTGGAATAGATCTCCGATGCGATCTCGGCCTCGGCGATCGCGTTGGCGACGGCATAGGACTGGCCGAGTTTGCATTTGAACTGGACGAAAAAGGGAACCATCGCTGTCGTCTCCGGAAAGGCTTTGAGCCCAATATAACGTTTTCGAACGGCGCCGATACCGCTTCACGTCAAGAAAACATTTCCTCGAGGACGTCCGAAATCCGAAGCTGCGGGCAGGCCAACTTGCTGGCCAAGACAAGCCGCGCTAGGACAAGGACATGATCGTGACGCAAAAGCCGAACGTCACGCGGGTCGTGCCATGACGATTCCCGTCGCTCTGACCATTGCTGGGTCGGATTCCTCAGGCGGTGCGGGCATCCAGGCGGACCTCAAGACGTTCGCCGCGCTGGGCGTTTATGGCGCCTCTGTCATCACAGCGCTGACGGCGCAGAATACGGTCGGCGTGAGCGGCATTCATCAGGTGCCCGCCGATTTCGTCAGCGCGCAGATTGATGCGGTTTTCAGCGACCTCGCAGTCACGGCCGTCAAGATCGGGATGGTGGCGCAGCTGTCAACGGTCGATGCCATTGTCGCCGGGTTCGCGCGTTGGCCGACCGTGCCGGTCGTGCTCGATCCCGTGATGGTGGCAACCTCCGGAGACCGGCTGTTGGCGGCCGACGCCATCGAGGCGCTGCGGACGAGGCTGGTTCCGCGTGCTGCGCTGATCACGCCGAACCTGCCGGAGGCCGCCGCTCTGCTGAACGAACCGGTCGCAGTGGGGGAGGCTACGATCGCGAGCCAAGGCCGGCGGCTGATCGCTTTGGGTTGTCCGGCGGTGCTGATCAAGGGCGGGCACGGACAGGGTCCTGAGAGCATCGATTATCTCATCACGGCCGGCGGCACTATCGCGCTGGCCGCGCCGCGCCTCGCGACCCAAAACACCCATGGCACTGGATGTTCCTTGGCCGCCGCGATCACAGCGGGGCTGGCAAGAGGCGAAGACCTGGAAACCGCGGTTCGTCATGCCAAGGTCTGGGTCAGCGCCGCGATCGCGGCCGCCGATCGCCTCGGCGTCGGACACGGCCGCGGGCCGATCCATCATTTTCACAGGTTTTATTGAAACAGTGCTTTTTGCCAACCTTTCCCCGCAAACTCGCGGGGCAAAGCTTGACCGCCCCTGTCGCCGGATTGTCGCACAGCGCTGCTATTTCGCTATGCAACAAAGGCGGAATACCGATTCGTGCCGCTTGCGAGCCGGATGATGCAAGGAATGACGCCATGAGTGAAGAGAGTCCGGAACGGCGCTTTCGCACTTTGTTTATCTCCGACGTTCACCTCGGTGCCCGCGGCTCACAGGCCGAGCGATTGCTGGACTTTCTCCGTAGCCATGATGCCGATACCATCTATCTGGTCGGCGACATTGTTGACGGCTGGGCGCTGCGATCCAACTGGTACTGGCCGCAATCGCACAACGACTTCGTGCAGAAGATGCTGCGCAAGGCGCGCAAGGGCGCCAAAGTCATCTACGTACCCGGCAATCATGACGAGTTCCTGAGGAACTATTACGGCACCCATTTCGGCGGCATCGACGTGATCGAGAACACCGTTCATGTCGGCGTCGACGGACGGCGCTACCTGGTGATTCACGGCGATATTTTCGACCTCGTGGTGCAGAACGCGCGCTGGCTCGCCCATCTCGGCGACAAGGCCTACGACTTCGCGATCCAGATGAACCGCCTGGTCAACTTCTTCCGCCGCGCTTTCGGCGTGCCCTATTGGTCGCTGTCGCAATGGGCGAAGCAGAAGGTCAAGAATGCGGTGAACTACATCGGCGCGTTCGAGACCGCGCTTGCCGCCGAAGCGCGCCGCCACAGCGCCGATGGCGTGATCTGCGGTCACATCCATTACGCCGTCATCCGCGACAACTATCACGGCATTCGCTACATGAATTGCGGCGACTGGGTCGAAAGCTGCACCGCGCTGGTCGAGCACGAGGATGGCAAGTTCGAAATCATCTCCTGGACCGAGCCGTGGCGCCGGACGGCGCCTGTTGCCCCGGCAGCCATGCGAGCCGCCTGATGCGTCTTCTGGTCGCGACCGATGCATGGCATCCTCAGGTCAACGGGGTGGTGCGCACGCTGGCCATGATGGCGGAAGCAGCGAAGTCATTCGGCGTCGAGGTTAGCTTTCTGACGCCGCAGTCGTTCCGGACCTTCGCGTTGCCGAGCTACCGCGATCTGCGTGTGGCCTTGCCGCGCGCTGGCAAAACCGCGCGGTTGATCGCCGAGGCCCGGCCCGACAGTATTCACATCGCCACCGAAGGGCCGATCGGACTATCGGTGCGGCGTTATTGCCGCACCCACGAATTGCCGTTCACCACCAGTTTTCATACCCGCTTTCCGGAATACATCTCCGCACGGTTGCCGATCCCTGAGAAGTGGATCTGGAAGGCGCTGCGCGCCTTCCATGGACCGAGCCAGGCGGTGATGGCGGCGACGCCGGCGCTGGCGGCCGAACTGCGGCTGCGGGGCTTTCGCAATGTCGTGCTGTGGCCGCGCGGCGTTGACGGCCGGCTTTTTCATCCGCGTCCTGCGGACCTCGGCCTGCCGCGTCCGGTCTTTCTGTGTGTCGGCCGGGTCGCGGTGGAAAAAAATCTCGAGGCGTTTCTTGCTCTCGATCTCCCCGGCAGCAAGGTCATTGTCGGCGATGGACCGGCGCGCGATGCGCTGGTGAGGGCCTATCCGCAAGCCGTGTTTCTCGGCGCGCTTCAGGGCGAAGCCTTGGCTGACGTCTATGCGGCTGCCGACGTCTTCGTATTTCCGAGCAAGACCGATACCTTTGGCCTGGTTCTGCTGGAGGCGCTGGCAAGCGGCCTGCCGGTCGCAGCCTTTCCCGTAACCGGTCCCCGTGACGTCATCGGCGCCGCGCCGGTCGGCGCGCTGCACGACGATTTGCGCGCGGCCTGCCTGTCGGCGCTGGAAATTTCGCCCCAGGCCTGTCTTGAATTTGCCGCCGAGCATACCTGGGAAGCTTCGGCCCGCGCCTTCGTTGACAATATATCCGATGTTCGCGCGGCTGAGATATCCGATGTTCGCGCGGCTGAGCCGGAAAGCGACATGGAACCGTTCGCGGTCGAGCGGCCGCGATTCGTCGCTTGATCCGGTAAGCATAACTCGCCCGCATACACTTGCCCCCCATGGTACTTGCCCGCGTGTTGCGTGGCGGGATACAAGTCGCGGATGACGGAACTCTCCTTAAGCTTGCCTGTCGGCCCGGCGGATATCGACGCGGCCGCGCAGGTTTTGGCACCGTTCGCGGTGCGGACGCCTCTGCTCTCATCGCCGGTTCTCGACGAGTGGGCTGGAACGCGGGTATTTCTGAAGCCGGAAATGCTGCAGCGGACCGGCTCGTTCAAGTTCCGCGGCGCCTTCAACAGGATGTCGTCGATACCGTTGAGTTCGCGGGGCGGCGGCGTGGTCGCGTTCTCCTCGGGGAACCACGCCCAGGGCGTGGCGGCGGCGGCGCGAATCCTCAACATGACGGCGACCATCGTGATGCCGTCGGACGCGCCGCTCACCAAGCGTGAACGCACCAGGGCCTATGGCGCCGAGGTCGTATTGTACGACCGCGGCCGCGAGGATCGTGAAGCCATCGCCCGTGCCATTGCCGGCAAGCGCGGCGCCACGCTGGTGCGGCCCTACGACGATCCCCTTGTCATCGCCGGCCAGGGTACGGTCGGGCGGGAAATCGCCGACGACATGGCAGCGCTTGCGCTCACGCCCGATATCGTGGTGGCGCCCGCTTCCGGCGGCGGCCTGGTCGCGGGCGTCGCCACCGCGATCAAGGCGCGCTATCCGCAGGCGGTGCTGATGTCTGCCGAACCGGAAGACTTTGACGATCACGCGCGCTCGCTGCGATCAGGAAAACGCCAGCCGCACCACGGCCAGGGCCGCACCATCTGCGACGCGCTGATGGCCTTGGTCCCCGGCGAAATCACCTTCGCCATCAACAGCCGGCTGCTCACGCAGGGCCTGATTGCATCGGATGTCGAGGTCGCGGCGGCGGTCGGATTTGCCTTTCGGGAATTGAAACTGGTGGTCGAGCCTGGCGGCGCGGTCGGGCTAGCGGCCCTGCTGGCCGGTCGCATCGATAGCCGCGGCAAGAACATCGTCATCGTGCTGTCCGGCGGCAACGTCGATGCGGATCTGCACGCACGCTTGATCGGCTGAGCGATGGCTTCTGCCGCCGGCAAGGTCAGCCATCGGCTTAAGCAATTTGCGAAGCCAAACCGGTACCCGCTTTCCCGAATCCGCCTGGGTATCTCACGAGAAGAAGGCGATCTTCTCGGCTTGGCTCATGCGCCGGATCGGCGCCAGCGGATCGGGCTGCGATGCAAGGGGCCTGCGCACAATTCCGCTGGCGATCAGGCTCGAGCCCAGCGAAGCTTCATGTGAAGGTTGCGGCGAAGGTTGCAGCGATTGTTGAACAGCCGGCGGCTGCGCGGGCGCGATCGTTGGCTCGGGCTTCGGCGCGACCATGATCGGATCGCCAAGCGGTGACGCCGCGCTGCGAATCTCATCGCTGGCGTGACCGGAGCAATCATCGAGGTCGGGGGGGGCCGGTGCGGCCATTTCAAGCGCCACCAGGTCAAGAATAGCTTCGTCCTGGGCGTCAGCGGCTTCGCTTATTAGTTCTGCGACTTCGACTGTCACATCGGCGGCTGCGTCTGATTGGTCCGCGACTTCAGCCGTCACTTCAGCGGCTTCAACCGTTGCTACAACCCCTGGTTCGACCGGCAAGCCCGCGATGCTGCTGCCGGCTTTGCCGTCATTTGTTCCGGATCCCGCCTCGGCCTTTGCCACCGTCGGCATTGCCTCCGATTGGGCCGCGGAGGGCGAGGCAACAAGGGCCTCAACGGTTTCAGCGGCCTTCGGAGCAGCTTTGTCATCCTCGCCATTTTTCGTAATTCGCTGCGTAATGAGATCGAATGCCGCGCTCAATGCGCCATTCGTATCCACCGATGCGACATGTTCGCAGCCGGCTTCAATGGCGGCGAGTTGGGAATCGATCAGATCGCAGATCCGGGCGTCGGCGCCGATTTCCCGCCATCGCCATGAGATTTCCCTGATGACCCGGGCGCCCTTGCGGACCGGCGCCAGGCGTTGCCCGATCGCGAGGCTGCCGAGCGCCGCCGCCGCTGCGGCCCGGGCTTCGTCAACTGCGCTTCGGATCTCTGCCAGGGCCTCGGGGAGCCGGTTATCGGGAAGCGGTTGTTTCTGGTCGGCGAGGATTTGTTCGATCCGCGCCACCGCGTCGAGCACCATGCGGGTGTCTGCATTGCGGTTGCGCTTGGCGAACTCGCCTAGAAACCAGCGGCCGCGCGCGGTCTCCAGGAACGCGTGGCTGATCGCGTCATAGTCTTCCTCGCTCGGGTGCACGGCGCGAGCGGAGATCGGCGATAGGGCAAATGCGTCGTCGGCCATGCAACACTCATCGCGCAAATAACCGCGCGTTGCGCTAACGATCACCACGATATCAAGCGAATGGCAATTGAATTGATGCCGCCGGAATCACAAATCCCCAGCACAAGTGAGGCTGCGCCAAGGCGCTTCGCGGCAAGCCTGGGGTCATTTTACGGCGCTCTGTTTGGGCTGAGCGGCACCCATTTGCCGTTCTTCCCGGTCTGGCTCAAGGCGATCGGGATTGATGCGGCATGGATCGGCATCATCATCGCCGTGCCGGCGGTGACGCGATTTACCGTGTTACCGATCGTGACGGCCCTGGCCGAGCGAGGTCAGGTGCTGCGCGGCGCCATGATCGTCACGGCCTTCGCAACGGCGCTCGGATTTGCCGTGGTCGGCACCCAGCAGGCGCCGCTGGCGGTATTCCTTGCCTATGCTTGTACCGCCTGTGTGTGGACGCCGATGGTGCCGCTGACGGACGCCTATGCCTTGCGAGGTGTGGCGCGATACGGCCTCGATTACGGCCCGCTGCGGCTGTGGGGCTCGGCGGCATTCGTGATCGGTGCGCTGGTCTGCGGGCTCCTGGTCGACGTCATCGCCCCGCGGCACCTGATCTGGGTCATCGCCGCGGCGGCAGCGCTCAGCGCCGCGGTCAGCCTGGGGCTGCGGCGTCTGGAGCAGCCAAGGACAGTACCGGCGGCCCAGCCAGGCGGGAGCGCCCCGCTGCGTGAGCCCGGGTTTGTCGTCATCATTGTGGCCGCGGCGCTGATCCAGGGCAGCCACGCCGCCTACTATACCTTCGCCTCCATCACCTGGCAGTCCTTCGGCGTGGGCGGGCTGACGATCGCCGGATTGTGGGCGTTGGGGGTGATGGCCGAGATTGTGGTGTTCGCGCTGTCGCCGCGATTTTCGCTGCCGCCTTCGGTTCTGACGGTGATCGGGGGCCTGTGCGCCGCGACGCGCTGGCTGATAACGGCGCAGCAGCCCCCAGTGGCGGTGCTGGCGGTGGTCCAGCTGGCGCACGGGCTGACCTTTGGGCTGACCCAGGTCGGCACCATGGGATTGCTGATGCGCCGTGTGCCGATCCAGGTGATGGCTCGGGGACAGGGCTATTTCGCCGCCTGCAGCGGCGTCGTCGCATCGGGGGCATCGATCTTGTCGGGCGCGATCTATTCCAGGTACGGGCAAGGCGTCTACTACGTCATGGCCGCGATGGCGCTGTCGGGCGCCGTCCTGATGTGGCTTTCGCGCGGACTGCTTAGGGATCATCCCCAAAGTGCGGCCTCGGGCGGATAGACCATGTTATGGTCATAGCGCAACCCGCCGTCGCGGTCGCGCGCCAGCAACAAGGGACCATCGAGATCGACGAAGCGGGCCTGCCGCGTCAAAAGCATCGCCGGCGCCATCGAAAGCGAGGTCGCAACCATGCAGCCGATCATGATCTGAAATCCCAATGCCTGCGCCGCGTCGGCCATCGCCATTGCTTCTGTCAGTCCCCCTGCTTTGTCGAGTTTGATATTGACGGCATCGTAGCGATCCCGCAGCCCCGGCAGCGACGCGGAATCGTGCACGCTTTCGTCGGCACAAACGGGAAGCGGCCGACGGATGCGTGCCAGCAACTCGTCCTGGCCGGCCGGCAGCGGTTGCTCGACCAGGGTGACGCCGGCGTCCGCGCAGCCCTTCAGATTTTGCTCAAGCGTGTCGGATGTCCATGCCTCGTTGGCATCGACAATGAGCTGGGATTGCGGAGCGGCCTTGCGTACTGCGGCAATACGGGCGCCGTCACCCTGGCCGCCCAGCTTGATTTTCAAGAGCGGCCGGTGCGCGACCCTTTCGGTCGCCGCCGCCATCGCCTCGGGCGAAGCCAACGAGATCGTATAGGCGGTGGTGCAGGGCTCGGGCGCGGCGCGTCCGAGCAGGTTCCAGACCCGCTGCCCCGCGGTCTTGGCCTCAAGGTCCAGCAGCGCGCAATCCAGCGCGTTGCGGGCGGCGCCTGGAGGCATCGCGGTCTGCAGAGCCCTGCGGTCAAGTCCTCGCGACAACGGCGCCTGCATCGACTGCAGGGTGGCCAGCGTGGCTTCCGGCGTCTCGCCATAGCGCGGATAGGGCACGCATTCGCCGCGCCCGATGAGGCCACCTTGGCTGACTTCCGCCATTACCGTCACGGCCTGCGTCTTGGTGCCGCGGCTGATGGTAAAGCGGCCGGCGATCGGCCAGCGCTCGATGCGGCTGACCAGCAGTTTGCTGGAAGTCATTTCAAAATCTGGACATTTTCCGAACCCTACGCTTGCCCGGCGCAACCAAGTATGGCTGTTAGGGGTGGGTTCGACAAGGCGGCCCGTGGGCGTTGGATCCTTAGCTTCTGCATCAACTGCCAGCCGCACAGGAGATGGTATCGTGGACGGCGACCCGACCTTGGAGCGCATTGCACGCGGCAATGGACTGGCGCTGTGCGCCACCGGTTCGTGGACCGCAGGTTTTGCGCCGGCGCTCGAGCAGATCGTGGCCGACGCCGAAAAGCTGACCGGCAGTCGGCCCAACATCTTTATCGACGCGTCGCAGCTTTCCAGGCTCGACACCTTCGGGGCCTGGCTGATCGAGCGGCTGCGCCGTAGCCTGACCGAGGGCGGGGTCGAGGCCAAAATCGCCGGGCTTTCGGCGAACTATTCCAGTCTGGTCGACGAGGTCCGCCGGGTTAGCGCGGCGCCCGAGCTCAAAACCCCATCACTGACGGTCACGGGGATTCTGGATCAGTTCGGCCGCATCGTGGTCGGCTCCGGCACCACGGTGATCGGCTTGGTCGACATGCTTGGCGCCGTGCTCACTGCCGCGGCACGGGTGGTGATCCACCCGTCGGGCTTCCGCCTGACCTCGACCGTGCACCATCTCGAGCAGGTATGCTTTCGCGCAGTCCCGATCGTCGCCCTGATCACATTTCTGATCGGCTGCATTATCTCCCAGCAGGGTATTTTTCATTTCCGCCAGTTCGGTGCGGATATCTTCGTCGTCGACATGCTGGGCGTTTTGGTGCTGCGCGAAATCGGCGTGCTGCTGGTGGCGATCATGGTGGCGGGCCGCTCCGGCTCAGCCTACACCGCAGAGCTCGGTTCCATGAAGATGCGCGAGGAGATCGACGCGCTGCGCACCATGGGGTTCGACCCGATCGAGGTTCTGGTGCTGCCGAGGCTGCTGGCCCTGATCATTGCGCTGCCGATCCTTGCCTTTCTCGGCGACATGATGGCGTTGTGGGGCGGCGGGCTGGTGGCGTGGCTTTACGGTGGTATCGATCCCGAAGCATTCCTGCTCCGCCTGCGCGACGCGATCTCGATCGATCACTTCACGGTCGGCCTGATCAAGGCGCCGGTCATGGCGGCGGTGATCGGGATCGTCGCCTGTGTCGAGGGGCTTGCGGTCGAGGGCAGCGCCGAATCGCTCGGACAGCACACGACGTCTTCGGTGGTGCAGGGAATTTTCTTCGTCATCGTCATGGACGGCGTATTCGCGATCTTTTTCGCCTCGATCGGAATGTGACGATGGCGCCCGAAATATCCGATGCCATCATCCGGGTTCGCGATATCTCGGTGCAGTTCGGCTCAACCAAGGTCCTGGACGGGCTCGATCTCGACGTCAGGCGCGGCGAAATCCTCGGCTTCGTCGGCCCCTCCGGCGCCGGCAAGTCGGTTTTGACCCGCACCATCATCGGCCTCGTTCCCAAGGTCAAAGGACGCATCGAGGTGTTCGGGATCGATCTCGACGCCGCCAGTCGCACCGCGCGGCGCGGCGTCGAGCGGCGCTGGGGCATCCTGTTCCAGCAGGGAGCCTTGTTTTCCTCGCTGAGCGTGCGGCAGAACATCCAGTTTCCGGTGCGCGAATATCTCAACGTCAGTCAGCGGCTGCTCGATGAGATCACGATCGCAAAACTCGGCATGGTGGGATTGCGCCCCGAAGTGGCCGACCGTTTTCCTTCGGAACTGTCCGGCGGCATGATCAAACGGGTGGCGCTGGCGCGCGCGCTGGCGCTCGATCCCGAACTGGTCTTTCTCGATGAGCCGACCTCCGGCCTCGATCCGATCGGCGCCGGCGACTTCGACGAACTGGTCCGGACCCTGCAGCGCACTTTGGGTCTGACGGTTTTCATGGTAACCCACGATCTGGACAGCCTTTATACTGCTTGTGACCGCATCGCCGTTTTAGGGAACGGTAAGATCATTGCCGCAGGATCGATGGCCGACATGCAGGCCTCGCAGCATCCCTGGTTGAGGGCCTATTTCCACGGTAAGCGTGCCCGCGCCGTCATGGGCTAGATCATAGCGTCGGAGTTGGTTGATGGAAACGCGGGCGAACTTCGTCCTGATCGGGTTGTTCACAGTGGCGGTGATAGCCGCGGCTTTCGGTTTTGTCCTTTGGTTCCAGAGCCTCCACACCACCAAGGCGCGCAGCCCGCTGCGCGTGATCTTCGAAGGTCCCGCAGCCGGCCTGCGTACCGGAGGCAGCGTGAATTTCAACGGTATCAGGGTGGGCGAGGTGATCTCCGTGAAGCTGGACAACCCGCGTCGTGTGGTCGCACTGGCCATGGTGGAAAAAAACGCCCCGATCCGCAAGGACACCCTGGTCGGACTCGAATTCCAGGGGCTGACCGGGGTCGCGGCGATCTCGTTGAAGGGCGGCGAGGAGGCCGCGCCCGAGGTGCCTCTCGACGAGGATGGCGTCCCGGTGCTGAAGGCCGATCCGAACGCGCTGCAGGACGTCACCGAGGCGATCCGTGGCACGCTGCAGAACATCAACAGGGTGGTCGCCGACAACCAGGAGGCGGTGAAAAACTCCCTGCATAACCTCGAGACCTTCACTGCCTCGCTGGCGCGCAATGCCGAGAAGATCGACAACGTCATGCTCAAGGTCGACGGCGTCATGGGCAAGGCCGACAATTTGATGCTGGGTCTCAACTCCCTGGCCGGCGGCAAGGAGGGCGGCGAACTGTTCCAGGCGGTGAAATCGATCCGCGAACTGGCGGAAGATTTCGACAAGCGCTCGGGCCTGTTGATGACCGATGGCCGCCGCACCCTCGGCGACATCAGCCGGGCGGTGAACAATCTCGACCGCAACCCGACCAGGCTGCTGTTCGGCGCCGGCAGCAACGGCAGCAACAGCAACGCGGCAGCGCCGGCACCCACGTCCGCGCCCGGCGAGAAGAAGAAGCCATAGGGCGGTCAAGGGGCGAACCGTCGCAGCATAATGCGCCCACCGGCCGGTCGCGCTCAGTAGCAGCTGCGCGGGTCGACCTGAACGTACTGTCCCGACGGATAACGATAATAGCAGCCGCCTTGCGACAGATAATATCCCGGCCGTTGCGCAGCTTGCGCGCCGACGATGGCGCCGGTCGTTCCACCGACGATGGCGCCGGCTGCAGCGCCGCCCGCCCGTCCCGTCAAAAGGCCGCCCAGCAAGCCGCCCACGATGGCGCCGCCGACCGCGCTTGCAGCCGGGTCCGGCGGTGGTGGTGGCGGCGGCGGCGGCGGTGCATAGGCCACGGGCGGCGGCGGGTAGCCCGGTGGCGGTGGATAACCCGCCGCGGGCGGCGGTCCATCCGGGCCGTCGTCCGCGACCTCGACATCGGACACATAAGCGGGTGGGCCATCCATCGGCTGCGGGTAGTAGTACCAGGCGCCTCCGACATCCCACCACCAGCCGTCGCGGCCGTTGCGCCTTTCGTGATGCCAGCGTCCGCCCTCCCAGGCGAACTGGCCGTGATAGGGGTGTCCACCGAAATCGCGCGACGGCACCCCGCGCGCGAAGCCGGCATCGTGCGGCCCGCGGCCTGGCGTCGGACCAGGCCGGCCGGGGCCCGGGTGGACCGCCTGGGCTCCCGGGCGGCCCGGCGCCGCCTTTGAGGGGGGCCCGTTTGGTTCCTCCGCCTGCGCCGGCAGCGCCAACGCGGTCAGGATCGATAGCAACGGGAAGACGATTCTGGAGCGCCTGAACATGTTCATTTTCCCCCTCCGTTCATCATACCTGGTTCCAAAGGTTTTGAACCGCGCCATCCCAACTGATGTGCCTTGCGGATCGAGGCTCGCCCTCGGGCACAACTGCTTCGTTGACAGATGGCGTCCGCAGCATTGCTGACCAGCTTCGCTCACTTTGTCTTGTTACAAATATGTAAGGCTGCGTCAGGTGGCAGCGACAGGACATCCCGGCCGCGGTCTTCAATTGCAGGGGTTGCCGCATATCGCGGGACTCATGCGGGCTAGCCCAAAACAAACGGAGGCATCGCTGCCTCCGTCCAGCATCGTCCGATCAGCTCGCGCCTTTACCCGAGGCGTCCGGCCGCATGGGCGAGCAGGGTATAGACCATGCCGGTCTCGGAGCTGAGGTGGCCGCGCAGCGCCGCGGGGCCGCGCTCATCGCGCGCGACCTCATCGAGCAACCGCTCGAACTCGGTGATGTAGCGGTCGACGGTCTGCTTGAAGCTGCGGTCGGCGCGATATTTGCGGGCGACCTCGTCGAACGCCTTCTGGCCGGCCGGCGTGTAAAGCCGCTTGGTGAAAGCCTTGCTCTCGCCGCGCTGGTACCTACTCCACATCTCGGAAGCGAGATTGCGGTCCATCAGCCGGCCGATATCGAGCGACAGCGACTCCAGCGGGTTGCCTCCGGCCGGCGGCGGACGCGGGCGGGCCGGCTCGCGGTTGTTGGCGCTGGTATCCGCACGGTTCAACAGTTCGGAAAGCCAGCCATCGCGGCCCTGGTCGGGGCTTGCGGGGCTTACCGGCGGGGCTTCGGTGCGGCGCGCCGCCGCCGGCTGGCCGAGATCCAGCGGGGCTTCAGCACGGCGCGCAGCCGGCATGCCGATATCCGGCGGTGGCAGGTTAGAGGCGCTGCCGCCTTCGCGCGGGCGCGGCGGCCCCGACCGCAACGGCACGGCGGCGGCGGCGACCAGCATCGGCTCTTCCTCGCGCGGCGGCGGCGCACTGGCGCGGCCGGCGCCCGCGACGTCAAGCCCGCGGCCGTGATGGGCGACGATCCTGTTCAGTTCCGCCAGGGCCTCGATCTGGTCGACGATCACCTTGCGCATCTGCGCCGTACTCTCGGCGGCCTCCTGCGGCATTTCCAGCACGCCGCGGCGAAGCTCGTTGCGGGTGGCTTCCAGTTCCTGATGCATCTCGGCAGCCATCTGCTTCATGCTCGTCACCATGGTGGCGAAGCGCTCGGCGGTCTGCTTGAACATCGCATCCGCCTCCTGCGTGGTCTGCTGATAGACTTCAGCCATGGCGTCGGCCGTCAGCCGGCGCTCCTCCTCGGCGGAAGAGCGAACGGCCTCGAATTGTCGGCTGATCGCGGCAGAGCCGGCGCCGGCGGTTTCCGCCACCACGCGCGCGATATCGCGCGCCCGCTCTTCCGCGGCGGCCAGCGATTCATCGAGCAGGCCGGTGAATCGTGACAAGCGCTGATCGAGATCGGTGGTCCGCAGGTCGATGGTGGTGACCAGCGATTCGAGCATGGCCTTGCGCTCGGCGACCGAGGCGGTGGTGTTGCGGTTGCTTTGCTCGACCATCGTTGCGGCATCGGCCAGCGACCTGCCATGCTCGTCGAACTGGCCGGACAGCGAGCCGAGATCCTCCAGCGCCTTCGAGGTTTTGCTGTTGAAGACATTCAACTGGTCTTCCAGCATCTGGGTCGCGGCGCCGTTGCGCGAGGTAACGTCATTCATGGCGGAGACGAAGTCGGCCACCCGCGTCACCAAAGCGCGCTCGAGCGAATTGAGATTGTCGTGGGCGCCGGTAAGCACTTCCTGCAGCAGGATATTGCCCTCGCGCAGCCGTTCGAACAAAGCGACCGTATCGGTGCGCAGGATCTTGGCGGTTTCCTGCATCTCGGTCACCGCGGCGATCGAGACCTGGCGCGACTGGTCGATCGCCCCACGCGAGGCCTGTTCGAGATCCTTCAGCGACTTGTTGATGGCGCCGGTGGCCAAGTCGCCGGCCGAAGTGATCGTCCTCGCGACGTCGGAACCATGGTTCGTCATCGACTGCGCGAAGGCCTGACCCTTGGTTTCGATCGATCGCAGGGAATCCGCGGTGACGCGGTCGACTTCGGTCGTGAGCAGATTGGCTTTGGTGCCGATCGCCTCGACCAGCGATCCGCGCTTGCTGTCGATCATCTGCGACAGCCGATCGGTCTGCTGATGCACATAGGTGACGATTTCGTCGGTCTTGCCGGTCATGGCTGAGCCGAACGATCCACTGGCGGCGAGAACCGAACGTTCGATCTCCGCCGATGCCGACTTAATCTTGGTACTGACTTCGTTTGACACCGCCACCAATGCGGTCTGTGCATTGAGCGCGCTGGCCTGGATATTGTCCGTGGTATTGGCGGTGACCGTGCTGAGCGACCGCTCGATATCGCCGGAGATCGCCTTGATCTGGCTGGCCGCTTCGTTTGACGTCGCGTACAGCGAACTTTGCGCCTCGCGCGCGCTGTGGAGAATGGCGGCGGCCGTGTCGGCCCCGACCGCTGTCAATGTGCGTTCGACATCGACCGCCAGCGACTTGACATGACTGGCGGCATCGCCCGATGCGGCGACCAGCGTGCTTTGAGCCTCCCGCGCGCCGGCGGTAATCGTATCGGCGGTCGAAACTCCGGCGATCGACAAAGCGCGCTGGACATCAGCCGCCAGCGTCTTGACATGATTGGCGGCATCGCTCGATGCGGCGACCAGCGTGCTTTGAGCCTCCCGCGCGCTCGAGGTAATCGTATCGGCGGTCGAAGTTCCGGCCAGCGACAACGAACGCTGGACGTCGGCGGTCAGTGACTTGACCTGGCCCGCGGCTTCCGCGGAAGCGCTGACCAGCGTAGCCTGTGCCTCGCGTGCACCGGCAACGATCGACTCGGCGGTGGAAGTGCCGGCAATGGATAGCGACCGTTCGATGTCGACCGCCAGTGACTTGACATGTTCGGCGGAATCCGAAGATGCGGAAATGAGGGTGGTCTGGACTTCACGCGCGCTGGCGAGAATCGAGCCCGCGGTTGCCGAACCGGCGGCCGAAAGCGTGCGCTCGACGTCGGCGGTCAGCGACTTGATCTGGGTGACCGTATCCGAGGACACCGTTACCAGGGTGGCCTGGGCCTCGCGGGCGCTGGTCAAAATCGTGTTCGCGGCGCCATTGCCGGCAGCGGACAGCGTTCGTTCGACGTCGGCGGACAACGACTTGATCTGGGAGCTTGTATCCGAGGAAGCCGTCACCAGGGTGGCCTGGGCCTCGCGGAAGCTGGTCACGATCGAGTTCGCCACGCCGGTCCCGGCGGCGGACAGCGTACGTTCGACGTCGACCGACAACGATTTGATCTCGGAGCTTGCATCCGAGGACGCCGTCACCAGGGTGGCCTGGGCCTCGCGCGCACTGGTCACGATCGAGTTCGCCGCGCCGGTCCCGACCGAGGTGAACGCGCGCTCGATCTCCGCCGCGGTCAGCTTCAGCTGCGCGCCGACGTCGGAAGAAACCGTCAGCAGCGACTGCTGGGCCGCGCGCGCGCCGGTCTGAATGGTCTCGCTGGTGTTGACCACAAGGTTGGTCAGCGAGCGCTCCGCATCTTCGACGTGGGACTTGATGCCCTGCGACAGTTCCTCGGCGCGGGCCATCAAGCCGTCGCTGGCCTGCCGCCCGCTGCTCTCGATACGACCCGCCACGGCTTCGACCCGCGAACCCAGCAGGTCTTCGAACTGCGCGACGCGCGCATCGATATCGGCGGCAACCGAGCCGACCCGGGTTTCGATGCTCTGGTGGATTTCCTGGAACCGCGCCGTGATGGTCTCGGTGAGCTGGCCGCTGCGAGCATTGATGGTTTCGGTCACATCGGAGACGCGCCGGTCGACCGCATCGATCGCCTGGGCGGTGCCGTCGGTGAGCGAGGTAGTGAGCAGGGTAAGCCGCGAATCGATCGAGTGGATCGCCTGCGCGGCGCCATCGGTCAATGACAACGCCAGTGAGCCGAGCCGGTCGTCGATGGTTTCGGTGACCGACCTTGCCCGTGAATCCAAACTCTGTTCGAGCGACTGCAGCCGGCCGTTGATGGATGCGTCGAAGGATTTGATCTTGCCGTCGAGCGAGCCGCCGAAGGAGTCGATGGATGCATCGAAGGACTGGATCTTGCCGTCGATCGACTGGTCCAGGGATTTGATCTTGTCTTCGAGCGAGCTGTCGAAGGAGCGGATGGATGCATCGAAGGACTGGATCTTGCCGTCGATCGACTGGTCAAGGGATTTGATCTTGCCGTCGAGCGAGCTGTCGAGATTGGACACCCGGGTTCCGAGCGTGGTTTCGAATTGCAGCAGACGCTGATCCAGCGAGGCGGTGATCTCGCCGCCGTTCGAGGTCAGGCGGGTGTCGAAGTTGTCGACATAGCTCTTCAGGGTGTCGGCGATGGCTTCGGTGCGCTGCCCCATGCGATCGACGATTTCGCCGCCGAAGGTTTTGACGGTACGGTCGAATTCCGAGATGTGGCGGGTGATGAGGGCGCCCAGCGTGCCGCTGTCGCGGGCAAATTTCTCCGCGAGCTCGCTGCCCTGGTTCCTGACCAGCTCATCGAAGGCGCTCATCTGCAGGGAAAGCGTGTCGTGCGCGGTCTCGGTCTGGCTCACGACCTTGGCCACCAGCGAATTGACGGTAACGTCGAGGGCGTCGCTGGCCTTGTCGCCGCTGGACAGGATCTTGGTCGCCAGACGATTGCCCGCGTCATCGATCTTGCCGACCAGGTCGCCGCTGCGCAGTTCAAGCTCCAGCAGCAGCGAATCGCCGGAATTCTTCAGCGAGTCGTGAACCTGCTCGGTGCGGTCGGAAATTCCGTCGACGATGGAGGAAGAGCGCTGTTCGAATTCGCTGGTGATACGGTCGATCCGCTCGTTCAGCATCTCGTGGACGCGGTCGGCCAGTTCGGCGAACTCGTCGTGGACGTGCCCGGTCTTGAAGTTCAGGCTGGTGGTGAGGCGCTCAGAAGCGTCGAGCACGGCGCGCGTGGTCTCGGCGCTGGCTTCCTCGAGCCGGTCGAGCAGGTCGCCGCCGCGCTCGCCGAGCGCAAGGATCATGTTGTCGCCGGCATTGCTGAGCGCGGAGGTGATGTGGGCGCCGCGTTCTTCCAGCGCCCCGGTGATGCTCTTGGCCACCTCGTCGACGCGCGAGGCGATCGCGTCCGAGATCAGCGCGATATCGTGGCGCAGGTCGATCTGCACGCCGGAGATGGCGCTGCGAACCTGCTCGGCCTGGCCGACCAGATTGTCGCGCTGATGGGCGATATCCTGCAGCAAGGCGCGGATGCGCACCTCGTTGTCGGTGTAGGCGCGCTCCAGCGCCGAGACTTCGTTGGCCACGAGGGTTTCGAGTTCGCCGGCCCGCGCGATGGCGCGTTCGACGCCGTCGCCCATCGCCGCGACCTCGCGG
The DNA here is from genome assembly GCF_049512235.1 of Bradyrhizobium sp. GTDB lineage: Bacteria > Pseudomonadota > Alphaproteobacteria > Rhizobiales > Xanthobacteraceae > Bradyrhizobium. Next base: position 5,001 of record NZ_JBEKXH010000017.1, on the reverse strand, counting down.
CGGATCGCCTGACCGACGGTCACCATCGAATCGCTGGCGGCGTTCTCGGGTTCGGAAAAGCGGATCGCGACCTGCGCCATCGACTGCGCGATCATCCGCAATTCCTGGCCGCGCCAGGACAGGCTGGCCAGGAAATAGAACAGCAATACCGGCGCCAGGAACACCGCGCCAAGCCCGGCCAGCGCCAGGATGCCGCCGCCGCCCTGGACGACGGAAGCCTGCAGCGAGGGCAGAAAGCTGAAGGTCAAAAGCGCCGCGCCGAGAATCCAGAACCCGGCGAATACGGTCGCCAGCACATAGACGTTGCGGGCGGGACGGCCCTTCTGAATGGCCTGCAGAATCTGCCCGATGGTTTCGCGGTCGTCATTGGCGGCGCGGCGGCCTGGACGCGCCGGTTCGACAGCATCGTAGGTCGCCGCGTCGGGATTGGGACGGCTATCGAATGTGATCTCGCCGAAATTCGATATCGACGGCGGATTTGGCGCCGCTGCATCGTTCCGTGCTTCGCTCTGTGCTTCGTTGCGCGCCGAGCTCCGCCCGCCATCCGCCACGGAAACGTCGCCGATGTTCAGGGCTTCCTGGATGGCGGAAAGCGCCACTTCCGTGGGATCTTTGACCTTCTTTGGATTGTTCGCCATGTTCAGTCTGAGCCCTCGTTACACTTTTTCGGCATCCCGGGGCGAGTAGCGTGAACGCCGCTCGCAAGCTCGAAGCCGGTGACATGCCCTACATGGTGCAAAAGTGCGGCGTTTCGTCCGTCGCGCTGTGCCTGCACCGGGCTACATCCTATTGGTTAGGCGATGCGAATGAAATGGTTCGAGTAATACAATCTTAATCATCGTTAACAGCAGCGCGCTGTAACAATTTACCGTCCCTCAGGTTTGTCTCCGCTGTGCGACTGTGGCGATACCTTGTCAAAAACATGGCCTGGCTGCCGCTGATGGCACGAGATATTAACCATTGTCGTGCTTGGCTGGCGGAACATCGCTGCCGGGTCGGCAGGGCCGGCAGATTCCCGAGGCCATCGTCATGCCGCTTGATCCGGATCGGATCGATTTTATGCCATCGCCGCCGACATCTCCCGACGACATTCCGATCGATATCGGGCATCTCGGACGCATGACGCTCGGCGATGCCAGTCTGGAGCGCCAGGTGCTGGCGATGTTTTCGGCCCAGACCGACAGCCTGATCGGCGCGCTCACGGCCTTGCCGGCTGACGCCGCCGCGCTGGCACATAAACTGAAGGGCTCGGCCCGCGCCATCGGTGCCTTTCGCCTCGCCGATGCGGCTCACCGTCTGGAAGCCGCGATCCAAAACGGCGCCGCCCCGGCAAAGCCGCTCGGCGATCTCGCCGATGCCGTGGCGCAGGCGCGCTCGGCGGTCGAGGCGATGCTGCGCCGGTCCTGATCTGGAAGTCCTCAAGCCAGCGGCAAAACGGCGTCGCAAGTTTGTCGGCCGACCGCTGGCGCGGAGCTAGTCGACCCGTTATAGGACAGCCGGACCCCTCTCACGCGTTAGTACGAGCAAACATGGCCAAGATTCACTTTGTCGACCACACCGGCGAAACCCGCATCATCGATGTCGAGAACGGCGCCACCGTGATGGAAGCCGCCATCCGTAACGCCGTTCCGGGGATCGAGGCCGAGTGCGGCGGCGCCTGCGCCTGCGCCACCTGCCATGTTTATGTCGATGAGGCCTGGCGCGAGAAGGTCGGCGCGCCCTCGCCGATGGAAGAGGACATGCTGGATTTCGGCTTCGACGTGCGGCCGAATTCGCGGCTGTCGTGCCAGATCAAGGTGACCGACGAACTCGACGGTCTGGTGGTCGCAACGCCGGAGCGGCAGGCCTGAGCCACCCTTTGTCACTACGACGATCGCTTTCGCGCCGGCTCACGCCCGATCTATTCCGCGCCGCATCCAGGGCGCAAAATTCCTGATGATGTCCTCCGTCAGTGGCGCCGGCTTGCGGGTGATCTCATCGATCAGCACCGTCACCGCTTGCGCCGACGCCACGCATCTGTCTTGCGAAAACACCACCTGATCGAACGTCACCGAGGTGCGGCCGAACCTGGCGACACCAAGCCCCATTTCGATGGTGCCGGGCCAGCGCAGCTCGGCGCGGAAATGCATATCGAGCCGGACCATGATCCAGGCGAGCCCCGGCGGCATCAGTCCCAGGCTGCGATCCTTCATCAGCGTGACGCGGCCGGTTTCGAAATAGGTTGCATAGACGGCGTTGTTGACGTGCTGGTTGGGATCGAGATCGGCGAAGCGCACATTGTCCGACAGCCGGTAGGGATAGTCTTGAAGGCGCGGCGCTGCGTCGTGACGGGCGGCTGCGTTCACGGGGCCTCCTTTGCGTGATTTGCCGTCCTTACAGCGCAGTTGTCGAATTACGGCAAGGGGTTGCCGCGGCCGCCGTGAGCCAAATTATGGCTTTCCTCGCTGCCCCGCCTTGGCTAGACAGGCGCAGCCGAAAGACACTGCGGCCCTCAGTTTCCCCCGCCAGCCCTGTTCAACCGAAAAGAAGCGATATGAGCGAAGCGATCAAGACCGATGTGCTGATCATTGGCGCCGGCCCCTGCGGACTGTTTGCCGTCTTCGAACTGGGCCTTCTGGACATCAAGGCGCATCTGGTCGACATCCTCGACAAGATCGGTGGCCAGTGCGCCGAGCTCTATCCGGAAAAGCCGATCTACGACATTCCCGGCATTCCCTTCGTCACCGGCCATGGCCTGACCGAGGCGCTGCTGGCGCAGATCAAGCCGTTCAACCCGACTTTCCATCTCAACGAAATGGTGGAGAAGATCGAGAAGATCGGCGACCCCGGCTTTCGCGTCACCACCGATGCCGGGCAGGTGTTCGAATGCAAGGTGGTGGTGGTTTCCGCCGGCGGCGGGTCGTTCCAGCCCAAGCGGCCGCCGGTGCCGGGCATCGAGGCCTATGAAGGCACCTCGGTCTATTACTCCGTGCGCAGGATGGAGCAGTTCCGCGACAAGAATCTCCTGATCGTCGGCGGCGGCGATTCGGCGCTGGACTGGACCCTCAATCTGCAGCCGATCGCCCGGCGCGTAACGCTGTTGCACCGGCGTGACGATTTCCGCGCGGCACCTCACAGCGTCGAGCAGATGCGCGCGCTGGTTTCTGCCGGCAAGATGGATTTGAAGATCGGCCAGGTCACGGGGCTGGAAGGCGAGGGCGGCATGCTGACCGGGGCCACCGTCAAAGGCAATGACAACGCCATTGCAAGAGTCTCCTGCGATAACCTGCTGCCGTTCTTCGGCCTCACCATGAAGCTTGGGCCGGTGGCGAATTGGGGCCTTTCGCTTCAGAACAATCTGGTGCCGGTCGAGACCTCGGCCTTCGAGACCAGCGTGCCCGGCATCTTTGCGATCGGCGACATCAACACCTATCCGGGCAAGCTGAAGCTCATCCTGTGCGGCTTCCACGAAGGCGCGCTGATGGCCCAGAAGGCGTACCGCTACGTCTATCCGGACAAGCGGCTGGTGTTCCAGTACACGACATCGTCGTCGAGCCTGCAGAAGAAGCTCGGGGTCCACTGAGCCTGCTCGGAAAAATCCGCTGCGGCGGTTGCGGCGGTTTTGTGACAGGGGCGGGCGTTTTGCGACCCCTGACCGGCGGGACGCGCGGCTGGCGCCGGAAAAATGCTCCGATGCATGATTGGGGCACCGTCTGATCGCAAAAGCGTTATCCACTTTTGCGCCACAGGCGCTAATATTGCGCATCGGACAATGCGCGGATCAGGTGATGATGATGTCGACTGCTATCTCCAGACTTCGGCCGGTGCTGCCGGCCATCGCCGCCTTGGCCATGTCGCTCGCCCTCGCCCTGCCGGGGCAAGCCGCGGAGCCGTCGGCCGCCGGGCTGTGGCAGAAGATCGAGGACGGCAAGCCCGTGGTGTGGGTGCTCGTCGTCGATCACAACGGCATCTTCGAAGGCGTAATCGCCAAGACCTTTCCGCTTCCCGGCGAAGCCGACAACGACGTTTGCGCGAAATGCACCGACGACCGCAAGAACGCGCCGGTGCTCGGCATCTCCTTCATCCGCGACATGAAGCGCGACGGACTGAAATACGAGGACGGCAACGTGCTCGATCCGCGCGACGGCAAGATCTATCATGCCAAGATGAGCGTCAGTCCGGACGGCCAGACCCTGACCATGCGCGGCTACTGGGGCATCTCCCTGCTCGGCAAGAACGAGACCTGGTACCGGTTGCCCGATACAGAGATGGCCTCGCTCGATCCGGCGATCATTGCCAAGTACCTGCCGGAGCAGGCCGCGGCGTTGAAGCCGCCGGTCGCGATGGCCAAGTCGGCAGTGGCCGCGAAAAAAACCGCGCCCACGCAACCGCCGAAGTGATCTTTCCACCGCGCCGCCGCGGCGTACTGGATCACCCGGTCAAGCCTGGTCAAGCCGGGTGATGCGAAAGACCGCACCTTTGCTCCTGTTAAGCCCTGTTAATACAGGGGCGGAAACAGGGCATCCCGGTTCCTGTGTTGGATTCGCAGGGTTAAGCAAAAGGCGCTCTTCGCGCCGTTGCCCACCTTGGCTTGAGATGATTCTTAAGTTGGTGGGCACGCCATCGGTTCGCGCATTCGCGCGACCCGGCGGCTTTGCCCACCCTACGCACGCTCTCCGCGAGTCGAGCTACTCGAGAGAGCCCCTCACCCCAACCCTCTCCCCGTGAAGAACGGGGAGAGGGGGCGCACCGCCGTTGCCGCGGGATCGCGCCTTCCATCATCGGGCTCCCGATCCACATTAATGATTCACTTTTCAAACAGCCGATCACGATCTTTCAAACCGTCATTCTTTCAGACCGTCATTGCGAGCGCTGGCGAAGCAATCCAGCCTTGGCGCCTGCGAAAAGAAAGCTGGATTGCTTCGTCGCAAGGGCTCCTAAAAAGAAACAACGCGTTAAGGCATTGATTTTTCCTTCTTTCTTTTTTGCATTTCAGGCGGCCTTGGCGATGGGCTGCAGGGT
>NZ_JBEKXH010000016.1:0-32905 GCF_049512235.1 Bradyrhizobium sp. | reverse complement strand
ATCTTGGGCCTTGTGGCGGCAGCGCAGATGATGGCACTGGGCTCGGTGCGGCCGGTTGTGGCGGAGACGTTTGCCTATGTCGGCAACGCCGACAGCAACGAGGTCTTTGTCTTCGGCATGGATGCGAAGACCGGCGTCATGACGCTTCTGCAGAAGGCGCCTTTCGTCGGCATCGAGAAGCCCGGCGCCTCGACGCGCATGGATCAAACCAGCGGCGTACTCTCAAAACTGCAATCCTATGCCGTCGGCAGGAAACCGAACTGGGTCGAATTTGCTGCTTTCCAGAAGTGAGGTCGCCGCGCTGATGTGCAGTTGCCGGAGCAATAAACCAACCGGGCCGAAGGCGCCGGCCCGGCCGATCGGTGCCCTTTACATTGCGAATTCCGTGCGACAGGGTGCCGCGAGCTTTCACGATCTTCGAACAAGAAGGCACCAGGGAGCAGTTTTATGACCCACGCCATCCGCTTTCACAAAGCCGGCGGCCCCGAAGTTCTGGTCTGGGAGGAAGTCAACGTCGGCAAGCCCGGGCCGGGCGAGGCGCGCATCCGCCACACTGCCGTCGGACTGAACTTCGTCGACATCTACATGCGCTCCGGGCTTTATCCCGCTCCGCTGCCAAGCGGCCTCGGCAGCGAGGCGGCCGGCGTGGTCGAGGAAGTCGGCCCCGGCGTCACCGACCTGAAACCCGGCGACCGCGTCGCCTATGGCAGCGCGGCGCTCGGCGCCTATTCCGAGGCGCGGCTGATTGCGGCCGATCGCCTGCTCAAACTGCCCGGCGGCATCGATGACCAGACCGCAGCGGCGATGATGCTGAAAGGCCTGACGGTGCAGTATCTGATCCGCCAGACCTACCGGGTCAAAGCCGGCGACACCATCCTGCTGCACGCCGCGGCCGGCGGCGTCGGCCTGATCCTGGGCCAGTGGGCGAAACATCTCGGCGCCACCGTGATCGGCACCGTCGGCAATGAGGAGAAGGCCGCTCTCGCCAAGGCCCATGGCTGCGCCCACACCATCATCTATACGCGCGAGGACTTTGTGAAACGGGTCGGCGAGATCACCGGCGGCAAGAAGGTGCCCGTGGTCTATGATTCCGTCGGCAAGGACACTTTTTTGAAATCGCTCGACTGCCTGGCGCCGCTTGGCGTAGCCGCGCTGTTCGGCCAGTCCTCCGGCGCCGTCGAACCGCTCAACCTCGGCCTGCTCGCGGCCAAGGGTTCGCTCTATGTCACCCGCCCGACGCTCAACACCTACGCCGCCCACCGCGACAACCTCGTTGCCATGGCGAGCGAATTGTTCGACGTCGTGCTGTCTGGCGCGGTCAAGATCAATGTCCACCAGACCTATGCGCTGAAGGACGCCGCCAAAGCCCACGCCGATCTCGCCGCGCGCAAAACCACGGGCTCGACGGTGCTGACGGTGTAGGGCATGAAAATGTGAACCGCTTTATTGAGGCTCGGCGGCCGCCGGTTGTTGGTCATCCTCCTCGGCCAGGCATCCAATCAGGTAAGCCGTCAAATCTCTCGGCAGCACCTTCGCGTAGTAGGCCTTCCTGCGGCACCCGATCTGTGCGTTCTGCCTGACACGGCGCCTTTCCGCCGGCAGTGGGGACTGCGTGATCCTCCGCACGATCATGGGCGAGCCATCGGATTCGAACTGCAGTTCATACGTTCTGCCATTGCGATCGATGGCGCTGCAGGAGATGCTGGAGACCTGTCCAGTCGCGAAGTTGCCGAGCTGCCTGCATTGTCCGGTCGATGATTGGGCTGATGGCACCGGCAGACCATCGACCCTCGGCCTGTCCTTGGAGTTCAGCAGCATGCGGTCGATCGGGAGTTCGTACAGATCATCCTGCTCCCTGCGGCCATCTTCGCCCGAGAACAAGATGATGTGGCTGTCGTCCGCCGGGTCGTCGAGTGCGATCGTAAAGTTGGCCCGGCCTTGCGGGCTATGGAAGAATGCGACGGTCCGGCACTTGAAATCGTGCCCCGCGATTTTAAGTGTGCTGCATGTGCCTGACATCAACGCGTACATATCGACGTCAGGTTCTTGTCGCTTCTCGTTCGATACGAAAATGACGGGCTTTGTCTCGGCCGCCGAGTCCTCCGGCATGCCATTGCGGACAACCTGCATCAGCCCGCTGCCGTAGATCGGCTCGGCCACTGACGGGGTTGCAGATAAGATCATGGCAGCGGCGAAAGCCAGCCAGCGCAGATGCATTGTCGTGCTCGATTGATAAACGAAAAAGATAAGCCGCGTAGGGCATGAATTCAGAGATCTGGTTACCTGCAGCCGCCGGCTTTATTCCAGTCTCGGTGGCCCCTTTGAGTTCAGTGAAGCTTGATCCTGGAGGCGTAAAGATGGCAGAGGAAAAGCTATTTGCGGCAGCAGACGTATCAGATCGGGCTGACCTCTGCCGAATACGACCGCCGAAGATCACCGCAGAGTTGCCCACGAGATAGCCGCCAATTCGCTGGCGGCAACTTGTCGGTGGGCGCCTCCGCACAAGCAACGAGAAGTACGCACCTCACGATCCTGGTTTCGTGTTGCGGCTCCAAGAAAACCATCGAAGCATCCCGCGACCCCATTTTTGCCCGTGAAGTCCCGGGCATAATAGCCGGCATGAGTGTGAGCTGGATCATATCCGTCATCGCCGCTTTGATCTAACGTTGGTCGCGCGGGGCCGCGATGCCGCGGCATTATGCTGCCATTATGCCGCCTGAAGATCACGAAATGCGCCGCGTGATCGACAGTCGCAAGGCGCCAGAGACCGGAGAGCGGATCTCAGGGGAGTAGCCAGATGCTTGCCGAAAAGTTCATTCTGCTGCTTGAGACACTCAGGAGCCAGACCCGCCCGGATGGAAGCCCGAAGGTGGTGAGTACCTCGCCGCACGTCCCGGTCAAATTACCGCGCGGCGACGCCAAGTAACGAGACGGCAGGTTCAGTCCGGTAGAGCCGGCCGGTTGGCGTCTGAGCTGAATGCCGATTAAATACAGGCATTGAGCTGCTTGCCCGCGATATGAGGTTGCCTTGATGGCGCGCGTTCTGATGCCCTTGCCGGCGCAGGATTTCGATCCCAGCGAAGCCGCGGTAAGCTGGCTTGTGCTGACGAAGGCCGGGCACGCCGTGCGTTTTGCCACTCCCGATGGACGGCCGGCCGCAGCCGACGACATGATGCTGACCGGCCGGGGCCTCGATCCCTGGGGCGCCATTCCGCTGTTGCGGAATTGGCCCGCGATCGGACTTCTGATGCGGGCCAACCATGAGGCGCGGCGGGCCTATGCTGAGATGATGGCTGACCCGAATTATCTTGCGCCGCTGCGGTGGAATGCCGTCGACGCCGCGGCGTTCGATGGGCTGTTGTTGCCGGGGGGACACCGCGCGCGCGGCATGCGCGAATATCTCGAAAGCGAAATCCTGCAAAACCTGGTTGCCGGCTGCTTCGACGAGCAAAAGCCGGTGGCGGCGATCTGTCACGGCGTGCTGCTGGCGGCGCGCAGCATCTCGCAACGGACCGGACGCCCGGTGCTCCGGGGATACCGGACGACGGCCCTGACCTGGGCGTTCGAAAACAGCGCCTGGTCGGTCGCGCGCTTCACGCGCTTCTGGGATCCCAACTACTACCGGACCTATCTGGAGAGGCGCGGCCAGCCCCGGGGCTTCATGTCGGTGCAGCAGGAAGTGACGCGCGCGCTGGCACGCCCGGAAGATTTTCAGGATGTGCCGAAGGACGATCCGAATTACCGCCGCAAGACCTCGGGCCTGGTCCGCGACAGCATGGATGACGCAACGCCAGCCTTCGTCGTCCGCGATCGGCATTATGTCTCGGCGCGGTGGCCCGGCGACATCCACACTTTTGCGAAGACGTTTGCGGGGATGCTGAAGTGACCGGCCCCGGTCCGCGCAGCCCCGCGGGATCGCTTCGACTGCCGGGAGCGCCGCATTCCGGGATCAAGATCATCAGAATTCGCTTGGCCACCGGGGCTCCCGCGGATTTTCGATACAAGGCTTCCTCCAGGTGCGAGGAAGCCCGCGAAGGCATCAGGCCCGAATGAAGGCGAGCAGTTCGGGATTGACGATGTCCGGATGGGTCGTCGGCAGGTTGGGGAGTGATGTTTCATCGGCTGCGGCAAAGTCTGGCAGGTCCAGTGGTCGCACCACTGCAAAACTCGCTTTGGTTGCAGCTGATCGAACTTTGCGTTACAGTGCCGCCGTTCAGCCGACCTATGCTCCCGCAAGCCCATTTTAAGATTTCGATATTGATGTAGCGACGCCGGGCATCTCAGGGTTGATCACCCGGCCGGAGTTTTCGCGATGCAGCGCATTTTAGTAAAGGCTGCGCCGGGTTTTCCTGCGCCGCAACTCACCTTCAGAGCCTCAGCGGTGACGTTTACGGCCGCCCGTTTGTTTCAAAGCATCGACGCGCAACCGGCGCTTGGCGCGGCCGGCGGCGGGGTCTGGCACATCCTGACGCCGCCGCCCGGATTTGCGGAGGCAAGCGCCTGGGACGTCTGTCATTTGCTGATGCAGCAGGGGCTTGGCGTCGCGGGCAGCCCCGCGCCCGCATTCGCCGAACCTGACCTCGAGCAGACGTGGACAACGGGCAGGCCTTCCGAGGGCGGGCAATCGCTGGCGCAATCATGCGAAAGTGCGGACAGCCAAAGTTCCGATTTCCCACGCAATAATGACAATTACTGGTTCCGCGCCGCCTCCCACTCGCAATTCGACAGTGCGATCGCAGCGATCGGCGGACCGCAGGTGGCGTCGAACGTTCGTATTGCGCATTTCGATACCCGATACGACCCCAATCACCACACTTTGCCAAAACGGTTGCGTCGCGAACTCGGGCGTAACTTCGTAGACGACGACAATCCGAACGATGCGAGCGACCGGACCGGCGGACTTTTCACCAATCTCGGTCACGGCACCGGCACGCTCAGCATCCTGGCCGGCACTGCGTTGCCTGAGCAACCACTGCTGGGTGGGGCGCCGTTCGCGGAAATCGTCCCGGTTCGGGTCGCCAACCGGGTGGTGCTGTTCAGCAATAGTTCGATCGCGCGCGCATTCGACTATGTGCATGGGCTGAACGCCAACGGCGCCAATCGCGTCGACATCATCACCATGAGCATGGGCGGACTGGCGTCGCAGGCCTGGGCCGATGCCGTGAATGCGCTTTACGAACAGGGCGTCTTCATCGTCACCGCGGCGGGCAACAATTTCGGCAATCTCCCGACCCACAACATCGTCTATCCCGCGCGGTTTGACCGCGTCGTCGCCGCCTGTGGCGTGATGGCGAATGGCAAGCCCTATGCCGATCTCGAGATTCGCCTGATGGCCGGCAATTACGGTCCGGACGGCAAAATGTCGACCGCGGTCGCAGCACCCACGCCCAACGTGCCGTGGGCGCGCTTCGGCTGCAGCAATATCGTCGACTTCGATGGCCAGGGAACTTCGGCCGCGACGCCGCAGGTTGCGGCCGCCGCGGCGATCTGGCTGCAAAAGAACCGGACCGCCGTCGATGCCTATCCGCAAGGGTGGATGCGGGTCGAAGCGATCCGCAACGCGCTGTTCGACAGTGCCAGGCGCAATGAACAGGAATTCAAACGCCTTGGGCGCGGCGAATTGCGCGCCAGCGAAGCGCTCGCTTTATTTCCCGGCGCGGCATCGACCCTTCGCCAAACCGCCCCAGACACCGTTTCGTTCCCGATCGCGCAGATCCTGAACGGCCTCGGCATCCAGGCAATGCCGGATTCGCCGCAACGACGGATGCTGGAACTGGAGGCTTTGCAGCTTTCGCAAAACACCGACATCGAAAGCATCATCCCCGCCGACGCGGCCAAGGCGTTGCCGGCCGATTTGCGGCGTCTTGCCGAGGCGCTGGTCGCCCATCCGCGCGCGTCGAATGCGCTCCGGCAGGCCTTGGGAGGAGCAGCTGCGAGTGTCCCTGTCGGAATTCCAACCGAGCCGGAGCCCAGGGGTAACGCGGTTCTCACGGTTCAACTTGAGCACGCAAAGCATCCGCGTCCGCCGAAGCCGGCAATCCGACCGTTGCGGGTCTATGCCTACGACCCATCGCTGGGCGCGAAGCTCGATACGCTCGGCATCAACGAAGCCACACTGGAGGTGCACTGGGAGGACGACCTCAAGCAGGGTCCGATTGGCGAATATATCGAGGTGATCGACGTCGATCCCGCAAGCCAGTGCTGCTATGCCCCGGTCGACCTGAACCATCCGCATATTCTGACCAGATCGGGCCTGACGCCCTCGGAAGCCAGTCCGCAATTCCACCAGCAGATGGTTTATGCGGTCGCGATGAAGACCATCGAGTATTTCGAGAAAGCGCTAGGCCGCGTCGCGCTCTGGGCGCCGCGCGAGATCGTGGTGCCGCAGCAGGAGCAGGCCTCGGAGAGCGAGAAATGTGCGGACGGGAAGCGCACCAAGAAACTGGAATACGTACAGCGGTTGCGAATCTATCCGCACGCGCTGCGCGCCAAGAACGCCTATTATAGTCCGGAACACAAAGCCCTGCTGCTTGGCTATTTCAGCGCATCCAGCTCCGCGGCAGAGGGCCTGATGCAAGGCAGCGTGATCTTCACGGCGGTTTCCCATGACGTGGTCGCTCATGAGACGACGCACGCCTTGCTTGACGGCGTGCATCGACGCTTCCGTGAGGCGACGAATCCGGACGTATTCGCGTTCCACGAGGCGTTTGCCGATATCGTCGCGATATTCCAGCACTTCACCCTTCCGGAGGCGCTAAGCCACCAGATCAAGGCCACCCGCGGCGATCTCGAACAGCAGAATCTGCTCGGGCAACTTGCGGTCCAATTCGGCGAGTCGACCGGACGCTATGGCGCGTTGCGCGACTATATCGGCGCAACCGAAAAGCCGAAGGAGGGTAGCGGCGAAAAGGCCAAATGGATTCGCCGCGAGCCGAAGCAGAGCGACTACGATGATGCAAAGGCAACCGGAGACCCTCACGCCATCGGCGCGGTCCTGGTCGCCGCGGTGTTTGACGCCTTTCTTCAGATCTACAAGCGGCGAACGGCCGACCTCGTGCGCCTTGCCACCGGAGGCACCGGGGTCCTGCCCGATGGAGCGATCTCGGCCGATCTGGTCAACCGCCTGGCGCGGGAGGCAAGCAAGGTCGCCAGCCAAATCCTCAATATATGCATACGCGCATTGGACTACTGTCCGCCGATCGATATCGTCTTCGGCGAGTATTTGCGCGCCTTGATCACGGCCGATACCGATCTCGTGCCCTATGACAGGCTCGGTTACCGCATCGCGTTCATCGAGGCCTTTCGCGACCGGGGAATCTACCCGCGCGACGTCAAACATCTTTCGCCCGGCAGCCTGATCTGGGAGCCGCCGCCGCTGCCTTTACGGCAGGTGAAGGTGCAGGAAGTCCTCAAGAAGATGTCGACCGACTGGGATTTGAGAAGCGAGCGCAAGGAGGCCTACGTTCTGTCGAACGAGAATGCCCGTGTTTTGTGGCACTGGCTGATGGATAAGACCGCCGTCACCGACGATGAACTGGCAGCTCTCGGCCTGGTCCGAATTCCCGAGCCCATGCCGTACAAGATCGGCAGCCAGGACGGCTGCCTGCGCGGGATCGAGGTTCATTCGGTGCGGCCGGTACGACGGGTCGGCCCTGACGGCAACATTCGCTCCGACCTGGTTGTCGAAATCACGCAGAGCTTCCGGCCAAAGGAAATGCCGGGGGCGCGATTCCGCGGCGGCTGCACGTTGATCATCGACCTTGCGACGGCGGAAGTCCGCTACATGGTGCGCAAGAAAGTCGATAGTGCCTGGCGCTTTGCCAATCAGATGAAATTCGCCGCCGATACCAGCGATGGTTTGCATGGCAACTACTTCGTGGACCCGACCAACGCCCGCGAGCCCTTCGCTTTGATGCATCACGTGCACGGATAGGAGAAGCTCGTTGGCGCGCAAGGCAAAGAAGGCAAAGAAGGTAAAGAAGAAAGTGGCCAGCAAATCGGCGCCGAAGCGGCCGCGGCGCGCAACCCCCGCGACGCCTGTCGCGGCAGCCGCAGCCGCGACGCCGGCTTCAGGCTACCGGGCCAAGGTCAGAATGTATCGCCAGGGACTGGGCGATTGTTTCCTGATCTCGTTGCCGCGCAGCAGCGGCAGCAAGCGGCCGTTCTACGTGATGATCGACTGCGGCGTCGTTCTGGGTACGTCCGATCCTGGCACGATCATGAATCAGGTGATGGACAATATCGTCGAAGTCACCGGCGGGGAGATCGATCTGCTGATCGCGACCCACGAGCATTGGGATCATCTCTCGGGCTTCGTTCAGGCCAAGCAATCCTTTGCCAGACTGAAAGTCGGACAGGTCTGGTTGGCCTGGACTGAAAACCCCGATGACGAGCTGACCAAGAAATTGAAAAAGGAGAAGGGCCTGGCGCTTTCCGCCCTGCGCATGGGGCTGAGCCAGATGCAGATGGCAGGGGACGCGGACGGCGTCGCTGAGCTCAGCGGAATTCTGGAGTTCTTCGGCCTCGCCAAGGGACCAACGACCGCAGACGCGCTCAGCAATGTCCGGGCCAAGACCGCCAAGCCGCGCTATTGCCTTCCGACCGATCCGCCGGTTGTGCCCGCGGGGACCAATGCACGTTTCTACGTGCTTGGACCCCCCCATGACGAGAAGATGCTGCGCAAGATCAACCCGTCGGCGCGCCACAAGGAAACCTATGGTCTGGCGCTCGATAGTTTCCCGCTGTTCATGGACGGCGCGGGTACCGCGTTGGGCGATGCCGACACCGACCGTCCGTTCGATCAGCAATATGAGATTCCCCTCGCTTACGCGCAATCGGCGCCCGAACTCGATTTCTTCAGGCAGCACTACTGGCAGCCGGACAACGCCGCGCCCGATGCATGGCGCCGCATCGATAGTGATTGGCTGGGCGGCGCGTCCGATTTGGCGTTACAGCTCGACAGCCTGACCAACAACACCAGTCTCGTGATCGCCATCGAACTGCCCGGCGGCGATGTGTTGTTGTTCGCGGCCGACGCGCAAGTGGGCAACTGGCTGTCCTGGCAGGACCGTTCGTGGACGGTGGACGCCAGGACCGTGACCGGGCCAGACCTGCTCAAGAATACGATCTTCTACAAGGTCGGTCACCATGGCAGCCACAACGCAACGCTGAAAACGCTGGGCCTCGAACAAATGCAGCGGCTGCGGGTCGCGATGATTCCGGTCGACCATGAGATGGCGGTCAAGAAGCGCTGGGGAAAAATGCCGCTCGACGACCTCGTCGCAGCGCTCAACGAACGCGCAAAGGACGTGGTCCTGCGCGTCGACCGGCCAAAGCCCAAGACGCAGGCGGACGTCATCGAGGACAAGCTGTTCTTTGAGGTCACATTCTGACCGCCGGTCGGGGCAGCTCGGGGCGGTGTGCGACTTACCAACATCAGATCTCGCTCTTTGCAGCATCATCGAGGCAGTCGCGATGTGTTAGCGACCGCCTCGGCCAACATCGCGTAAAGCTGATCCTTCGTGAATTCTATCGGCCGCAGCACCGGTCCGCTGTCACCAAGCCTGCGCCGGTCTGGTTTTGGCACTGGGCGGGCCGGCGGCGGCACGGGTGACGGACTAGCAGCAACGGGCGCACCTATGGGCCTTGGCTTCGGCGCTGACACGATCTTGGGTTTGGCGGTCGGCGGCTTGTGCCCGCGCTTCAGGCCCATGCGCAGCAACTTGGCGCACACGGCATTGCGGCTGTGCCCCAGCCGAGTTGCGATCTGCCCGGCACTGCGGCCCTTGGTCCAAAGCGCTCTAAGCAGCGCAACGTCGGGGGCGTTCCACTCCATGACCAACGGCTTATACACCAAATGCGGGGGACTGCGAAAGGAAGATTGGCGGCACCCGGGTTTCAAGCTGACCAGGCCGCGCATTTTTAGATTGCCCTATTCCGGAATTGGACTAGCGTATGAAGCGCAGTCTTGGGAGGGCGCGCACGTGAACTCCACCCTTAAAATTCAGGCACCGGATGCGACAACCCTGGTTGAAAAAATAAAGGCCGAACTCAAAAAGCGTGCAGAGTTAAAGGCCAAGCGAATGTTGCTGAAAGCGCCGAAACGGCGGGCCAAACGTTGATCCTAGTCATGGTTGAATGACGGCTCGCCGATGAAATCATAGATCAGCGGCAGTACCCCGGCCTGCCGCGACGCCAGCAGTTTAGTCGACCAGCATCAGCCGCTCGGCAAAATCCGAAAAACAGGCCTCGCGCAGCGCGTGCCAGGGATAGCCCAGCATGCGGTTGGCGTGCATCAGCGTCTCCAGAAGTCTTGTATAGACGGAGGCGCGCTCGGCCTCAGACTTGAACAAAGCGGTTGTACTCGAAGGCGCTGCCGCGGAACTGACGCTCGATCGAATCCATGATCCGGGCTTGGGGTCAGTACAGATGACGCGGCGCGATCTGAAGTTCGATGAGCGCGATCCGTTGCAACGTTGCTCGGTCTCGCTCGCCTTCCTGGGCCGTGCGAAGGATCGTTTCAGCAATGGCCTGAACATGCGCGGAACTGACCGGGTCTGGCAGGGACGCAACGGCGGCATCCAGGGCATCTATCATGATGCCGATCGTTTCAGGCGGAAACGATGCGTTTGCAAAATCTTTCATCTCAACTCTGTCTCAGTCCGGACCTTTGAGGTTTCAGTCTAGTCCTTTAAGGCGCGTCGCTGCCCTCGACGCTGTCGAATAACTCCATTAGCCTAAGCAGATGTGGCGGCAATCGAGCAGGGTTCCCTGCGAGAGCAGTTGCCAGCCTTTCGCCGATCTCCGCACAGATTGCCTCGTTATGGAGGCGGCTGATTTGGACGCCGCTTCGCTCTGGCTCGTTCATTCGAAGTTCCTTCGGTGCAATTGCAAGTTGATCGACAAACCAAGTCCCGAAAGTCGAGTTGGTTCATCTGGTATGGCCGGAAGGCCGTTTGCTCCGCGAGTTACCACGAACCGACGGTCCATTTGGTCCCGATGAGTGTCTCCCACACCGTCATTGTTGCAACGGACAGCGCGATCACGGCTACCAGCAACCCGGCCGACAGCAATGCGCCGTCTTCCTCGAGAGTGGCGATGAGATCAGGGCAATCACCAGCGCCGGAACGATGTTGCTGAATGGAATTGGCGCACCGCGAGGGTAAGGCTGAGCAACGCGACAACGACGATCCGGCTGGTCGGCCGAGCGGGTATGCCAGCGCGGGTCCGCCGCCTCAAAACTGGCTGATCGTTCCCAGGGCGGTGCCAGCTTCGACCGAACCGCCGTCCCCGACCAGGATCTTCGACAGCACGCCATCGACGGGCGAGCGGATTTCATGGGTCACGTTGTCGGTATCGATCTCGACCAGCGGCTCGCCCAGGCTGACGGCATCGCCGACGCTCTTGAACCATCGCCCGAGCGACAACCTGGCCCCGGCGTTCGCAAGGGTCGGCACGCGTAATTCCGTCAGCATGGTATGATCCCGGTGGATGAGGCGAGCGCGCCTTAACGCCGGCAGGCGCTGACCCGAGAGCCTGCGCCGGCGGCTGGGGGGAGTTCAGAGGGAACGCGTGTCCGAGCCCGACCAAGTCCTGAAACCGTGTTTGGTTCCATCGCAATTGTCTCGCGGCATCAAGTGCAGGGCGAATTCGACAATCGGCAGCGATGCACCGCCTGCAGCGCGGCTTTAGTGTGTCATTGTTAAGATGATCGGGATCATATCGGCATCGAGATGCTTGTCCCGTGTCGAGCGCCTGTCCCCAGTCCATGGCAGCGTCGATCGCTTGTTTCCCGAAAGCGCCCATCATGATGGTATCGGATCACACAACCATTCCAGCGGTCGTTCTTGTCGTCGAGGACGATATGATGCTGCGCATGCGCGCGGTCGACATAGTGGAAGACGCCGGCTACACGCCGGTTGAGGCCGTGGATGCCGAAGAAGCCGTCGCGATCCTGGAATCAAGGTCCGACATCGCGCTGATGTTCACTGACATCCAGATGCCGGGCACCATGGACGGCCTGGGGCTGGCGCGAGCAGTGCACGAGCGCTGGCCGCCGATCAAGATTATCGTTGTATCGGGGCAATTGAAGCTGTCCGACATCGTCATTCCTGCCGACAGCTGGTTTTTCGGCAAGCCGCTTGCGGCCGGCGAAATAATCGCCCAGATGCGGAACATGATCGGCCACGCCTGAAGTTAGGCGCTTTTCGCGCCGATTATGACCACTGGTCGACTGATCGCGGCGCAAGCCATGTGCACAAAAAAACATGTGTGCGGCATCCGACTTATAGTGGTACCCTGCGGGCATGAGTGAGGTCGATTTCCGCCAGGAGCAGCGCCCAACGCCGCCGCAGGACTTTCTGGCGGCAGAGAATGTCGGCCTCCGGCTGCTTCTTGCGCAGGCCGAAATCAATGCGAGGGGCTTGCTCGCGCAGGCCGGCATCGACGCCCGCGAGCGCGAGGCCTCCGAAAAGCTGCAGAAGCTGATCCTGGAGGAGCTGCACCATCGCATCAAGAATACGCTCGCGACCGTCAGCGCCATCGTCTCCCAGAGCTTGCGTCACGTGCTGGGCGCCGAGCCCGCCCAGCACGCCATCGAGGGCCGGCTGCTGGCGCTGGGGCGGGCTCACGATCTGCTGCTGCAGGGAGGATGGAGCAGCGCCGACCTCGGCAAGATCGTTCGCGGTGCCACCGAAGCCTTCGACGATCCGGATGCGCCGAAATTCACGATCGCCGGACCCGATCTCCGGATGAATTCCGGCGCCGTCGTCGCCATCGCGATGACGCTCAACGAACTCAGCACCAACACCACCAAGTTCGGCGCCTTGTCAGTGCCCACGGGGAGCGTGGATATCGCCTGGACGTTGGATCCCGAGGCGCAGCGCCTGCGCCTGACCTGGACCGAGAAAAACGGCCCGACCGTCCATGCGCCGGAAAAGCGCAGTTTCGGGACACGGCTGATCGAGACGCTGGGCAGGCAGCTCAAGGGCGAGGTGCGGTTGAGCTATCTGCCGGCCGGATTCATCTACGCCTTCGATGTGCCGCTGGCTGCTCTGACGTCGGCGACATAGGCGGGAAGCAGGCATCGCCGGCAGTCGATCGTGCCGACGTGTCGCTGAAAAGTCGGCACAGCCTCGAATGACGTCGCAGGATCGGGCATGCCGTGCACGTCGTGGACATCCGCTGGTGCGCTATGCTGGTCATTTAACATGGAGTACCTGACCGCATTGGAGTTGTCGGCGGTCCGTCGATCGGCGATGGTCCATAAGCAGCATCCCCGTGGCGGGAATCAGCCGCCGCGACGGATTTTGGAAAGACTTCGCGTGGTAAATATTCATCGACAGATCGCAGAAGAACTCGGCGTCCGCGAGCAGCAGGTCGAGGCGACGGTTGCGCTGCTGGACGGCGGCGCCACGGTTCCCTTCGTGGCACGATACCGCAAGGAAGTCACCGGCGCGCTCGACGACGCGCAATTGCGCACCCTCGAGGAGCGCCTGAACTACTTACGCGAACTTGAAGAGCGTCGCACGGCTATTCTGAATTCGGTCCGCGAACAGGGCAAGCTCGATGCCGCGCTGGAAGCGGCTATCCTTGCCGCCGACAGCAAAGGGCGCCTGGAAGATATTTATCTGCCCTTCAAGCCGAAGCGCCGCACCAAGGCCGAGATCGCCAGGGAGGCCGGGCTTGAGCCATTGTCCGAGCTGCTGCTGACGCAGTCGCACCAAGATCCGTTAGCCGTGGCCGCTGACTTCGTCGATGCCGAAAAGCAGGTGCCCGATGTGGCCACGGCGCTGGAAGGCGCGCGCGCGATCCTGGTCGAGCGCTTCGCCGAAGATGCCGACCTGATCGGTGCGCTGCGCGAACAGATGTGGTCTAACGGGTTGATGGTGTCGACTGTGCGCAAGGGCAAGAAAACCGAAGGCGAGAAGTTCAAGGATTATTTCGATTTCAGCCAGCCGCTGCACAGGCTGCCGTCGCACCGTGTTCTGGCGCTGTTCCGCGGCGAGAAGGAAGAAATCCTCGAACTGCAGCTGCAGCCCGAGCCGCAAGGCGGGGCTGCCGGCGTGCCCGGCGCCTATGAGCTGAAGATCATGCTGCGCTTTGGCATTTCCGATCAGGGCCGCTCCGGCGACCGCTGGCTGGTGGAGACCGCGCGCTGGGCGTGGCGGACCAAGATTTTGGTGCATCTTGGCATCGACCTTCGGATGCGGCTGTGGACGCTGGCCGAAACCGAAGCCGTACGCGTATTCGCTTCGAATTTGCGCGACCTGTTGCTGGCGGCGCCGGCCGGCGCGCGCGTCACCATGGGGCTTGATCCCGGCTTCCGCTCCGGCGTCAAGGTCGCCGTGGTCGATGCCACCGGCAAGGTCAAGGCGACCACGGCGGTCTATCCGCATGAACCGCAACGGCAGTGGGACGAAGCGCTGGCGACACTTGGCAAACTTGCGCTGGCGCATCGCGTCGATCTCATCGCGGTCGGCAACGGCACCGCCTCGCGCGAGACCGACAAATTGGCCACGGAACTGGTCAAGCGGCTGCCGGATCTGAAAATGTCGAAGATCGTGGTGTCGGAGGCCGGCGCGTCGGTCTATTCGGCCTCGGCCTTCGCCTCCGAGGAATTGCCGGAACTCGACGTCACCTTGCGCGGCGCGGTGTCGATCGCGCGGCGGCTGCAGGATCCGCTCGCGGAACTGGTCAAGATCGATCCCAAGGCGATTGGCGTCGGCCAGTATCAGCACGATCTCGGCGAATCCAGGCTGGCGCGTTCGCTCGATACGGTGGTCGAAGACTGCGTCAACGCGGTCGGCGTCGATGCCAACACCGCCTCGGCGCCGCTGCTTTCGCGGGTGTCGGGCATCGGCCCGGGGCTGGCGCAAACCATCGTGGCGCATCGCGACGCCAACGGCCCGTTCAAATCGCGCAAGGCGCTGAAGCAGGTGCCGCGGCTCGGACCGAAAGCCTTCGAGCAATGCGCGGGCTTCATGCGCATCCGGGATGGCGAGGATCCGCTCGATGCCTCCGGCGTGCACCCGGAAGCCTATCCGGTGGTGCGGCGGATACTGGCGACGACCAAAAGCGACATCAAGGCGCTGATCGGCAATGCCGCGATCCTACGCCAATTGCAGCCGCAGAAATTCGTCGACGACACCTTTGGCCTGCCGACGGTGACCGATATCCTGCGCGAACTGGAAAAGCCCGGCCGCGATCCACGCCCGGCCTTCAAAGCGGCGGTGTTCAAGGAGGGTGTCGAGACGCTGAAGGATCTCAAGCGCGGCATGATCCTGGAGGGCACCGTCACCAACGTCGCGGCGTTCGGCGCCTTCGTCGATATCGGCGTGCATCAGGATGGGCTGGTGCACATCTCGGCGATGTCGAAGACCTTCATCAAGGATCCGCGCGAGGTGGTGAAGCCGGGCGACATCGTCAAGGTCAAGGTGCTGGAGGTCGAGGTCGCCCGCAAGCGCATCGCGCTGACGCTACGCCTCGATGACGAGCCCGGCGGCAAGAGCGAACGTCCGGCGCAAGACGAGTCGCGCGACCGTTTGCGCGCCGCGAAGGCCCCGCCGGCGCCGCGCCAGCCGGAGCAAAACGGGGCGCTCGCCGAAGCCTTGCGCCGCGCCAGCGAGAAAAGCGGGGGCGGCAAGGGCAAGGCCTAGCCTGGCCGCGCGGGACTGTCAGCGTCCGGCCTTGCGTTCGATTTCGAGCCGCCCAACGGCCCCATCCGTAGCGCAGCGAGGCCGTACTGGCTTCAGCCGCTCGCCCTGCCACCCTTCACGCGGCGGCGTCGATGCCAACACTCGCTCCGCGCCGCTATTGGCACGGCGCACGCGCTTTCTCGTTGAACGCTTGATATTGGTAAAGCCAACGAGCCTGCAAAGGCTAAAGGATATTTGTTTCGTTAATCGATCATGAGCGATATCACGGCGAAGATATCGGCCACGTTCGCTTCGTTCCATTGATCGGTGAGGAGGGGTGGGCGAATACCAAGGGCGGAGGGTGGGTGCGGAAAACAGGTTCGCCATTGTTTCGGAACCCTAGACCATCCACTGAATTGAGCAGACCAGATGAAAAACCGAACCAACGACGCGGGACCGCCAGAATCATCCGGAGCGCTGCGGCCAGCCGCGGGCCTGGAAGCCCTCTTTGACTGGCCGCTTGCGGCAGCCACCATGATGGGGCAGGCCAATGTACGGCTACTTGAAGAACTGATGTCGTCGGGACGGCGAAGCCAGCCGAATAGCCCGTCATTGCCCTGGACCACCGCGAACAGGGTGGCGCTTGAACTCGCATCGATGCGATTGCGGGATTTCTCCACCGGAGCGGACGGAACTGCGGCGCTGATTTGCGCGCCCTACGCGCTGCACAGCGCGGTCATCGCGGATTTCGCTGGAGATCACAGCGTGGTCGAGTCGCTGTGCCGCGGCGGCCTGTCGCGCGTCTTTGTCACCGACTGGCGCTCGGCTACGGCAGAGACGCGCTACTTTACCATCGACAGCCATCTTGCGGACCTCAATGTCGCGGTTGACCAACTCGGACCGCCGGTCGACCTGATCGGGTTGTGCCAGGGTGGCTGGCTGGCACTGGTCTACGCGGCGCGCTTTCCAAACAAGGTGCGGCGGCTGGTGCTTGTCGGCGCGCCGATCGATATTGCCGCCGCGCAGTCGCAACTCTCCCGCTTCACCGCCAATCTGCCGCTTTCGATGTTCGAGGAACTGGTGCAGCTCGGCGACGGCATCGTTCATGGTGACCGCATGCTGCAATCCTGGGGCGTTCTGACGAACGCCCATGACGCAGAGGCGGTTCTTCAATATCCGCAAGACCTCGATCCGGCGCGGCGGCAAGAACTAAGCGCCCGGTTCCGCCAGTGGGATGCCGAAACCGTCGATTTGCCTGGAACCTTCTACCTTCAGGTCGTCAAAGGGCTGTTCCAGGAAAACCAGATCGCAAGAGGATGCTTTGTCGCCCTCGGACAGCAAATTGACCTGAAGCAGTTTCGCGCACCGATCTGCCTGCTCGCGGGCGGCAATGACGAAATCGTTGCGGTCGATCAGCTGTTCGCGACGGCAAGCCTGGTCGGCACCCCGGCCGAGCACCTGGAAAAGATCACCGAACCGTGCGGCCATTTGAACCTGTTCCTGGGTGCCGAGGTTATTCACGGCGCATGGGGCCAGATTGCCGGCTGGCTGCGTCGCGATCTCGGTGAACCGCGTTCCGGCGCTTCCGGGGCGGTTTCCGCGACATGAACGAGCCCGCTTCGCACGCCCACATTTCCGCCAGTAGCTCTTGCGTCAGATTGACGATGGTGGCGTGTTAAACGTTGATGCAGCGGCGGCAAAGGCGGCGCTCTTGCTCAAGCCTCGCGGCACCGAACCGGAACGCCCGATGTCATCGATTGCAGCGCGGCCTCAAAGGCCGACAGGGTCGCCAGCACGTCCGCTTCCGGCACCGGGAACGGACGCTGCTGCAGGATCGCATCGGCAAAAGCTTCGATCTCGCTGCGCAGGACGTCGACCGCAGGATAGTCGATCCGCTGCGGCCCACCGCCGCTCTGGCGCAGGATCATGGTGCATTCATCCAGCACCTCGGCGGAAGCTTTGGTGCCGAACACGTGGACGCGCCAGTATTGCGGCGTGGCCCGCACCGTCGACAACTGTCCAGTGACGCCATTGATAAAATCCAGCGTCAGGATTGCCGTATCGAGCGGTGGCGGCCCCACATCGCGCTGGTTGAGTTGCGCATAAACCCGGCGCACCGGCCCGAGCAGGCTGACGAAGGCGTCCAGCACGTGAAGTCCGGCCCCGGTCAGTCCGCCGCCGGGCGATTCCTGTGCCGACAACCGCCAGCCGCCTAAAATCTTCTGCGAGTTTTCGTTGCTGTTATGGCCTTCGACATGCAGGATGCTGCCGAGCTCGCCGTTTTCCACGATATCGAGCAGCGCGCGCATCGATGGCCAGAAGCGCCTGACATGTCCGACCGCGAGCACCACGCCGGCGTCGCGGCAGGCCCTGAACATTTTGACCGCATCGGCGCAGGAGAGCGCCAGCGGTTTTTCGCAGAATACCTGCTTGCGGGCCGCGGCGCAGGCCAAGACTTGCGCCGCGTGCAGCGAATGCGGCGTTGCCAGCAGCACCGCATCGATGGCGCGATCGGCGAGTACGGCGTCCAGATCGTCGCAGAGTTCAAGATCATGCTGCGCGCAAAAAGCTAGCGCGCTCCCGATGTCGGGCTCGATGGCGCGGACGATCTTTATTCGTTCGTGGCCGAGCGAGGCCGCAACCAGAGCGCGGCCCCAACGGCCGAGGCCTGCGATCGCCGCGTGGATCATGGGATCACCTTGAAGAGCTTCCGATCCCGATGCTCAGAGATCGCACCGGTTGAGACACCCTTTATTTGACCCTATAAATCGCGAATGACAAAGCGTCATCGCGGGGAGGCAAAAAAATGGACACCAATGAGTTATACGCGCGCGGTCTGCGCCGGCGCAAAAAGATGTTCGGCGAGGCCGAGGTGGCGCAGCGCATGTCGGCATCCGGTGAATTCGGCGCGCCGCTGCAGAACGTCATCAATGCCTATGTCTACGGCGATATCTGGGAGAGGACCGGCCTGCCGGACTCGGTTCGCAGTCTGGTGATGCTTGGGATTACCGCGGCCGGCAACAGGCCTGCGGAATTTCGCGTCCATGCCAGGGGGGCGCTGGCCAATGGATGTACGAGGGAGCAGGTGCAGGACGTACTGCTGCTGGTGGCGATGTATTGCGGCATACCCGCGGCGATCGAGACCAACCGCATCGCCGCTGAAATCTTTGGTGCGGCGCCCGGCCCATAGGTGAAGACGGCCTGTTGCCGCGTCCGCAACGCGCTAATATCAAGGCCAGGCATCACCCTTCAGGTTCCGGCTCCATGAAAATTCTCGTCGTTTTGGCCCATCCCGAGCACCAGAGCGCATGATCCTGACCGTAGCTGTGGCCGCCCGTCGCGGGTTCGTAGAAATGGGCGTCGTACCCCATGGCCTGGAGCGGCCATCTTGCGTGCGTGACCGGGATGCACCCGGTCGCCGCGCCGGTCTCGCCCGGTGGACCGATTTTGCACATAGGGGACGCGAACGCCGTCGCTGGAAACGGCGTCGTGGCGCGTGATGGCGAGCCGGTCGCGTCGGTCGGGGTCTTCGACGCTGGGACGCGGATCCAATGCTGTGATGGCGGTTTCGGCGGCTCGGCAAATTGCCGCGCCCGCTATCCGGGCGCCCAGAGCAGCGGCGCGTAGCTGTAGGCAGTGCCCGATTTGATGACGTAGCCGATGCCGGGGAAGGGCAGATGGGCGCCGGCGACGGCCAGGCTGTCGGCCGAGGTCATGTCGAATACCTTCTTGCGGGTCGCGATCGCTGTGTCCTGATCGCTGTCGAAGGCGATTGCCCATTCGGGGTGGGGGAATTGCAGCGCGGCGGCATGGATGATGTCGCCCCAGATCAACAGCGTCTGGTTGCCCGAGGTGACGCGGTACATGGTGTGGCCGGGGGTATGGCCCGGCGCGGCGATCGCGGTGACGCCCGGCACGACTTCCTTGCCGTCGACGCTCGGCTGGTATTTCTGCGCCGCGACATAGGGGCCGACCATCATGCGGGCCTGGTCGAAGAACGGCTTGTTGTCGGCGGAAACCTTGGCGGCGATCGACTCGTCGAGCCAGAATTTGATGTCGGCCTCACCGACGAAAATCTGGGCGTTTGGGAAGGCGAGTTTCGACTCTCCGGTCAACAGGCCGCCGAAATGGTCGGGATGCAGATGGGTCATCGCGATCACGTCGACGGCGCCGGGATCGATGCCGAGCGCGGTCAGATCGGCGGCGAAGCGGCCGAGCGTAGGTCCGAACAATTGGCCTGCGCCGGAATCGATCAGCACCAGTTTGTCGCCGGTGTTGACGAGAAAGGCGTTGACCTGGGTGCCTAACTTATCGGTGGGGCGTCCGGTCGCGCTGAGTATCTTTGCGGCTTCGGCCGGATCGGCCTTGGCGAACAGCGCCAGCGGCAGATCGACCGCGCCGTCGCTCAAGGCGATGACCTCGAAATCGCCCACGGTGTGCCGATAGGCGCTCAGCACCTGATGGCCATAGGCCGGCGCCTTGGCTCGAGCATTGCCGGTGACAAAGGCGAGCGAGGTGGCGGCCAGGCCGCCGACGAGAAGCGAGCGGCGGGTGAGCGAAATCGGCCGCCCGATTTGTGATCCACCAACAGCCGAGGAGTCATGGTTAGGCAACATGTCAGTTCATCCCCTGTTTTCCGAAGCATCATCCTGGAGGAAAGCTATTGCCCGGGTGTGACGGGCTTCGCGTAATCTGGAATCTTTGAAGGAACCATGCAATCGGAATCGTCGGACCCGGGATGATCAAGTCCCCGATACGTAAAAAAGCGGTATCACCTACTCCGCCGCCGGCGCATGTTCGAGCGCATGGTCGTGGCCAAGCACCAGCACGATTCCCATCGCGAGAATCCCGAGCCCGGCCAGCAGCAGCAGCCCGCCGGCATAGCTGCCGGTCTGGTCCTTGATCCAGCCCATGGCAAACGGCCCGGCGAAACCCGCAAGGTTACCGATCGAATTGATCACGGCAATCCCGGCAGCCGCCGCGGCGCCGGACAGAAAGGCGGTCGGCAGCGTCCAGAACACCGGCAGGCAGGCGAAGATGCCAAAGCCCGCGACGCACAGCGATATCATCTTGAGCAGGGGATCGTCGAAGGCGGTGGAAACCGCAATGCCGGCGGCCGCGACGAACAGCGGGAACGCGACGTGAAATCGGCGCTCGGCGACGCGATCCGATCGCTGGCCCCACCACACCATGCCGATCACGCCAACCACATAAGGCGCGGCGGAGACGATTGTGGTCAGGAATATGTTGAGGCCAAAACTCTTGACGATCTGCGGCAGGAAGAAGCTCAGACCGTAATTGGTCGCGACCGCGCCGAAATAGACGAGGCTCAGTCCGATCACCCGCGGATTCACCAGCGACTGCGCCACCGTAAAGCTCTGCACCTTCTCGCGGTGGCGCCGCTCGATCTGCAGCCGCCCGGTGAGCCAGGCGCGCTCGTCGGGCGTAAGCCATGCCGCGTCGGAGGGCTGGTCGGTCAGATAGAAGAATACCACGCCGGCCAGGATGATGGCGGGAACGGCTTCGATCACGAACAGCCACTGCCAGCCGGCCAGCCCGAGGCCGCCATGCAGATAGAGCAGCGCGCCGGAGATCGGCGCGCCGATGACGGTGGAAAGCGGGATCGCGGCCATGAAATAGCCAACGATTCGGGCGCGGTACACGGCCGGGAACCACAGCGTCAGATAGAAGATGATGCCGGGAAAGAAGCCAGCCTCGGCGGCACCGAGCAGCACCCGCACGAGATAGAAGCTGTGCTCGTTGCCAAATCCGGTGAAGCGGGCGATCAGCGGGATGCATGCCATCGCGCCCGACAAGATGCCCCAGCTCAGCATGATGCGGGCGATCCATTTGCGCGCGCCGAACTTTTCCAACAGCAGGTTGGACGGCACCTCGAAGATGAAATAGGCAACGAAGAAGATGCCGGCGCCGAAGCCGAACGCGGTCTGCGACAGGCCGAGATCCCCGTTCATCGTCAGCGCGGCGAAGCCGACATTGACGCGGTCAAGATAGGCGACAAAATAGCAGACCATCAGGAACGGTACGATCCGCCTGGAGATTTTGCCGATGGTGCGGAGTTCTACAGCTTGCATCGGAGTAGTCCAAGAGGATCGGCGCGGTCCTCCCTCTCATTCACCGCGCCAGTGAAATGAAATGCCGGATCAGTCCGGCAACGTTCACACCGCGGTGGTGGTGGCGATGGACATGCGCTTGCGCGGTGGACGGAGCATCGGAAAGCGCGGTACGTGCCGGCCCGATCGCCTCGAACTGCGCCTTCTGCTCATCACTTAACTTTGCGTAGAAGTCGTCCAGCGCGGTGCGCACGCCTTTCACTGCCTGCAGCATGACCTCCAGCCGTTTGCCGACGGCCGCAAGACGTGCCGGCGGAGTGATGGCGTCGCCGGTCTGGCAGGAGGCCTTGAGCATGTCCGAAGCCTTTGCGCTCGCATCCTGCAGCGCGGTGAGGCTGGTGCGTTGCGCCTCGGTCGGATGCAGCTTGGCGTCGATCTCGGCGGCTGGCCAGTTCAGTGCGCTTGCTTGCGTTGTCCCGCAGTTTGGCGTGAGCGTGGCGCCGGTCGCTGGCACAGCCCCGCCCTTGGGTTGATCCTGGCCGAGCGCGTTCAGCCGGGCTTTCTGTTCGTCGTTCAGGGAATCATAAAACTTTTGCAGTGGGGTCTGAACCGTCCCGACCGCCGATATCATCGCCTCGATCCGTCCCTGCATGGCTGCGAGCCGGTCAGGCGCCGTCAGCGCTGCCTGCGTCGGACAGGCCGCTTTGATGTCCTGGGCCGCCTTTACCGAGGCGCTGGCCAGATCGTCCAGTGCCGCACGCTGGGAATCATTGGGGGCAACGGCCTGCTGGATTTGATCGACCGGCAGGCCTGCGATATCGCGGCTGTCCTCGCCGCACATTTGCTTCAGCTGGTCGGACGCCGCGGCCGGAGCGCCGGGGGCCTGCCGGGTGCCGACCTCGGAACGGCCGCCGCCTTGCGGCAGGTAGCCCGCGAGGTCGTCATAGCCGTAAGGCGAGAACAGGCCGGCATAAATATCGTTATAGCCGTAATCCCAGAACGCGGCATCGTCGCCATAGCCCCACATCGCGTAGTCATACATGTCGTCATAGGCGAACGGCCAGAACAGCGGGCCGACCCAGCCATATCCGCCGTGGCCATGCCGCCACCATCCGTTGCCGCCGCCACGGCCGTCATGCCAGCCCGCCGTTGCCGCGCTCGCCGCGATTTGAGCACGCGCATTCGAATTTCGCAGTGCAGCTCTGTCGTGGAGTGCGCCGGCGACGGCGTGTGAATTGAGCGCGTTCCGCACCGCGTCCGATCTGGCATTGGCGCTGCGGTTTCCATTCAACGTGGTGTTGCGGTTTGCGTTCACCGCTGTCCGGCCTGCGGCATTGCCGTTCGGACGGCCGTGAGCCGCAAGAGAGCGCTGCCCGCGGAAACCTGGCTGTGACGCAGAACGGGAGATCGCGGCTCTGCCGCCGATGCGCGAATTGCCGACATGGGCACCGCTGAAACGTGCTGCGCCGCCGATACGAGCGCCACCGCCCATCCGGGCGCCCCCGCCACCGATGCGAGCGCCACCGCCCATCCGGGGGCCGCCGCCACCGATGCGTGCCCCACCGCCGAAATGGCCGCCGCCGCCCGCGAAGTGCGGTGCTCCGCCGCCACCGCCCATGCGGGCGCCGCCGCCGACATGGCCGCCGCCGCCTCCGTGCGGCGCTCCGCCGCCACCGCCGTGACCTCCACCTCCGCCGCCGCGTCCCGGAGCTGCGCAGGCAGCGCTGACCAGCACGGTGGCGACAGCGATAACGGCACAAAATCTGATTTTTGACATGACACCCTCAAGCGCCCGCCGCGCTCCAACAAGAGCGTGCAACGGGATGTCCGGCAACCCCCGCGCTCTGCAAGAGTTCCATCGGATGTGAAACAAGTTCCATCTTTTGTAATTTTTGTAGGGGGATAAGGAAACTTCACGACAGGCCTTGCGTTTGCGGGTCGGGTTCCCGCGACAACAGTCGAATTTTTCGCCTCAACGCTGATGACACTGCCTGGAATCGGATTTAGATAACCATCAATCGAGCGCAAGGAATTGGAGGTTCGCCATGCAGGATTCCATTCGCTACCGCGACCTCGTCCGCTACCGCGCGATGGAATCCCTGTGCCGTCAACGCGCGGTGTTTCATCCGCTTGACAGCTGGCAGTTGCTGGCTGAGGCCGAGATGTGGCACCACAAGGCGCTGGCAGCAATGTCCTCCGGCGCTCTGGCGCGCGGCGGCGCCGCGCCGACCGCAACCATCGCCCAGGCAGTGTCCCGTGCCAGTGACACAACGCGATGGTCTTAAGCCCGACGTACACCTGCTGGCCTGCGAGCATGACCGGTTCGCGCGTCGCCGCGATCAGACGGTCGCGAGCGCGCCGGCATCGTCGGGCGGTCGTTCGGTGCACCATGACCTGCAGGGTTGTGAGTTTAGCACCGGCTTCGACCGACCCGATTGGTGCGCCTGTTAACACCTGATAATACAGGGCGATTAACAGGGCATAAGGTAATTTAATACTGTCTCTAAGAGCAGGGCTTTCCGGGCGATTGGGCAAGGCGTGCCGAGCGAGCCAAATCGGGCGTCCCATCACACCACCTCGTGCTTTCTGAGATCGCGGGCATGATCGAAATGGCTGGCCTGCAACTCGGCCGATGACATCGGCAGTTCCGGAACCGCGGCCTCCGCCAGGATTTCGGCGGTGATATCGCCGACTGCGCCATCGTCGATTTCATGGATGAAGCTGATGTTCTTGTACTCTCCGGAGGCGATGCGGGAGATGACTTCGCGCCGCGTGATTTCGGGATCGACAATGGCCTCGCGGCCGCGCCGCCCGTAATCGATCATGACCACGAAATACTGCATCGAGAGGCCCCGGTTCAGGCGGTTCGCGCTGAGAGGATTGTTACACCTGAGGTAACAGGCTGTCAAGCGTTATTACCTCAGATGTAACAAAATGCCGACCTCAGCGACGATATCGCGGCCGTTGATTCGGGCGTGGGGGAAATTACTGCAACCAGGGGTTGGCGCGCCTCGGCTGTCGGTCCGAGCCTTCAAGTCCCGGTTTTCATCACCGTGCGGACAATGCTTTCAATCATCTTGCGCTCGCCGAGCTTGGCCTGATCCCACAGCGACCACACCGCCTCCTCGTCGGAGGGGTCGCGCATCAAAAGGCTTGCAGGATCGGTATTTAATGCCTCGGCGCAGGCTTCCAGGAAGTCCTGGGTGTAGGCGCTCCGCCCCGTCTCGGTTCGGGAAATGGTGGCCTTGGAGGTATCGAGGCGGGCGGCAAGGTCGTCCTGCGTCAGGCCGCGATATTCTCGCCATTGCCTGATGAAGGTTGGCCGCCTGGCCCGCTTCGGGCGATATCCCACGCGCTTCGACATGGCCCCATGTTACACCGGCTGGAATGCCTTGTCATCGTCAACTAGCGTAACATAGTTGACAAATCAGTTACCGTGGGTGTAACAAGGCAAGGGAAAATAACGCATGGTCCGGGCGAGGGTGCAATGCGACGCCGAAGATTGGCGCGACTTGATCGGGCAGGGGAGACGCAGATGCAATCGACCGACTGGCCACCTGCCCATTGCGACGCGCTGCGCGACTATCTTGCAAGCGGTATGTCCTATTCGGAAATCGCCGACGCCATCAACGCCAAGTTCCAGACCGCCTATTCCCGCAGCGCCGCGATCGGCCGCGCCAAGCGAATGGGACTGGCCGAGCCCAGCCGGGCCAAGGATGCGCCGGGCCGCTGTACGAGGCTGGCGCCGAAAATCGATCCGCCGCGGCTTTCCCCGCCGGGCGAACCTCACGCCCGCCGATTGCCGCGGCCGATGCCGGTGTTTGAGCGCGCCGAGCCGGTTAAGCTGCGCTGCGTTGAAATTGTCCCGCGCCGTCTTTCGCTGCTTGATCTGGAGCCCGGCGATTGCCGTTATCCCTATGGCGGCGACGAGGAAGGCGAAGCCATCACTTTCTGCGGCCACTCCCGCCGCGCCGGATCCAGCTATTGCGTGCCGCATTTTCACCTGACGCGCGGCCCCGGCGCCGTCCCGGAGCGGGCGGCCAGCACGGTCCGCCTGAGGACGGTGGAAGCGGCATGATGCGTGGCGATCTCGAGAGGGCCGATGGCGGCGCTCCGATCGCTATAGCCCACGATCGCCGTCAGTCCGAACTGCCGGCCTATGT
The DNA here is from genome assembly GCF_049512235.1 of Bradyrhizobium sp. Lineage (GTDB taxonomy): Bacteria > Pseudomonadota > Alphaproteobacteria > Rhizobiales > Xanthobacteraceae > Bradyrhizobium. Next base: position 7,036 of record NZ_JBEKXH010000016.1, on the reverse strand, counting down.
CGCCGGCGAGCGACGTAACAGCGGACGACCAAACCAGCCATTCCAGTATCAAGCTTGCAAGGAGCATCCACCATGGCACGGGCAAAACGCAACAAGTCGCTCAAAGCAACAAAAGCTCACGATCGGCGGGCGCGCGATCTGTTGCGCAATGCGGAGGTGGCGGCCGTCGAAGTGGACGATCCATTGGGGCTCGAGCCCGGCGACAAGATCGTCACGCTGCGCTCGATCCGCAACGATCCGCTGGGGCGGCTGCATTCCCATGGCCAGATCGACGAGGCGCAATACCAGAGCGGGCGGGCCTTCCAGGACGACTGGGAGGCGGCCGAGCGCGGGCCGCGCGCCGTCGATCCCAGCCGGGAATATGTCGATGGCGGGCAGGCGCGCGAGCCGATCACCGAACGCCAGCGCAAGGCCGTGCTGCGGCTCAACCGCGCCGAGCGCGAACTCGGCGCCGACGGCTCGGCGCTGGTGCATGACGTGTTGATACTGGGCATGACCATGGCCCAGGTCGGCCAGCGCCGGGCCCTGCCCGGCCAGCGCTGGATCGGATACTTTGCCAGGCGTTTCCGCGAATGCCTCGACCGGCTGGCGCTGCTCTATGGCTTTGCGACGGAGCAGAGGTAAGCCAGGGCTCAAGCCGCATGAAAGATTACCGACGTGATGTTTTTCCGCTTTGCAGCGATCTCGCGAATCCAGGGCGTTCCGTGTGATTCACCTCGCCATCTAAAATCGAACTCAATCGATTAACTGACCGTACAATCTTTGCCGGTATCTTGCGGCCATCACTTCGCGGCTATCCCGAATAGAAAGTTCAGAGGAGGCAGATTTGAAGAGGACCTTGTTGTGTTTTTTTTCCGACCAGTCCGGGGCTACGGCCATCGAGTATGGACTGATCGCGGCAGGTATTGCGCTGGCCATCATCGCCGTGGTTAACGGGCTTGGGTCGAACGTCAACGGCCAGTTTACTTCCATCAACGGCTCGCTGAAGTAAGCCGGCGGCGCGGATCGGCGAACGCGTCATCCGCGCCGCCCGCAAGCCCCAACCGCCCCTTCAAAACGGTCCGGCGCCAAAGCTCAGCGGTTGCACCACGTCGTAGGCAGCCTTGCTCAGCGGCACGGCGTAGTTCACGGTCAGGGCGCCGAACGGTGAGGCCCAGGTCAGGCCGACGCCGACCGAGGAGCGCACCACATTGGCATTGGCGACCTGCAGCGATTGCGCCGAGCCCGGGAAGGCGGTCGGTCCGCTGTAGCGAAACACGCTGCCGGCATCGACAAAGGCCGATGCCTTCAGACCGTATTCCTGGGGCACGCCGGGGATGTTGCTCTGGAGTTCCGCCGTGGTCGCCCAGTACATGCTGCCGCCGACATTATCCATGGTCGTGCCAGGGGTGAGATCGCGCGGACCGAAGCCGTTGGGGGCAAATCCCCGCACCATGCTCGGGCCGCCAAAGAAGCTGTTGAGCAGCGGCACCTGTTGGCCGCCCCAGCCGGTGACGTAGCCGCCTTGCGCGCGCACCAGGCTGACCACGTCATCGTTGACAGGGTGGTAGTAGCGCACGTCTTCGGTGGTGCGCAGAAACTTCACATCACCACCGAGCCCGGCGAGGTCCTGCTTGAGCTGGGAATTGAGGCCACTGGTCGGACTTTTGCTGTTGTCGAGCGTAGAATAGGTGACGGTGTCGCCGACCGATGAGACCCATTGCGGGCCGGCGAGCGCGGCCTGCTGGATCGGCAGCGACGGCGCCGCAGCCAGCGACGTCGGATCGACCGTCACGGCCTGATTATAAAGCGCATAGCGGTACTGCACCCCGAGCTGCTCGGTCAGTGGCGTGCCAAGCTGCAGGGTCGCCCCGTAGATAGTGCTGCCGTAGGACTGATAGGGGCTCGAATCGGTCTGCCTGCCGTAGAGCTCGATGCCCGCCGCGACGCGGGTGCCGAGAAAATACGGCTCCGAGGCCGACAGATCGACGCCGCGCGCATACTGGCCCCAGGTCACGGAAGAATTGACGGCCACGCCGGTGCCCAGGAAACTGCGGTCGCCGAGCTTGACCTCGGCGAGCACGCCATCCGTGGTCGAATAGCCACCGGCAATATTGAAGTCTCCGGTCGACTGTTCGGTGACATCGACATCGAGCACGACACGATCCGAAACCGAGCCGGGTCTGGTCGAAATCTTGACGGTCTTGAAGTAGTTCAGGTTTTTCAGGCGCCGCTCGGCGCGATCGATCAGGCCCCTGTTGTAGGCATCACCTTCGGCGATGTCGAATTCGCGCCGGATCACGTAGCCGCGGGTGCGGGTGTTGCCGTGGATCTCGATGCGCTCGACATAGGTCCGCGCGCCCTGATCGATCACGAACGACACGTCAATGCGGCGCGCCGCGGCATCGCGCGTGGTGCGCGGCAGGGCTTGCGCGAAGGGATAGCCGAGTTTTGCCAGTTCGATCGCGAGCGCTTCCGAGGTCTTGTCGAGCGCGTTGCCATTGAACACGGCGCCGGGGCGCGCCAGCAGCAGGCCGCGGAGTTTTTCCTCATCCAGTCCCGGCACGTTGCAGACCACGCCGACGTCGCCGAAATGATAGAGCGGACCTTCATCGATCGAAAACGTCAGAATGAATCCATGGGCTGCCGGATCGTATTCGGCCTTGGCCGAAGTCACGCCGGCGTCGGCATAGCCCTTGCTGCGGTAGTAAAGCCGCAGCTGCTCGCGATCATCGGCGACACGGTCGGGGTCGTAGCTATCGCCACCGGTAATGAAGCTCAGGATATTCGTGGCCGAGGTCTTGATCACGGCGGCGAGCTGGGGCTTGCCGAAGGCATGATTGCCGACGAAGTCGATCTGGCGCACACTCGTCTTGGTCCCCTCGGTTACTTCATAGACCAGATCGACGCGATCTTCGCCGCGGCGGATGATCTGCGGCACGACCCTGACATCGTCGCGCCCGACATGCCGGTAGGCTTCCATGATGCGGCCGACGTCGGCCTGCACCACGGCGCGCTGCAGCGTGCCGCGCGGCTTGGATTCAACCACGGCGGCCAGGTCCTTGTCCTGTACCTTCCGGTTGCCTTCGAAGGCGACGCGGTCGAGCACCGGGGCCTCGGTGACATGCACGACCAGCGCCGCGCCGGCGCGCTCGATCTTGATCTCGTCGAACAGGCCGGTGGCCCATAGCGCCTTCAGCGCGGCATCGCGCGCGGCTTCGTCGAACTGACCATCGGGTGTCGCGCGAAAATACGAGCGGACCGTCGCGCTATCGACGCGCCGGTTGCCCTGCACTTCGACCGCCTCGCCGGCCTGCGCGGCCGTCGGCGTGGCGACAAGGATGAGCCCGAGTGCGGCGAACGCCAGGGCGCCCACGGCACCGCGCCTTCGGTATCGCCCCTGCATTTGCCTGCAACCCATCCTACCGTCCCGCCTGTGTTACAGCCCGAACTGGCGCATCGAATTGCTCCTGCGGGGCAAAAGAATGTCGGACGCGGGGTCAGTTGCAGGCTGCAGCATTAAAATTTCGCCATAATTTCGACGCGGCGGCGAACCGTCTGACCCCAGAATCGTCGCATAGCCGCTTCAAATGCGGTTTACCCGGAGAGGTGAGCGCCCGCCGCAGGCGGGAACGAGCTTCGGGAGCATCCATATGCGCTACGCAGCCATCGTCATCGTTCTGTTCGTGTTGGCGCACCCAGCGAAAGCCGCGGTCACGCCGGAGATCGATCCGCGCGCTTCGCTCAGCGTCGTCCAGCAGTGGATCTACAATTACCGGGCCAAGCCAGACTACGCCCATGTCCCCGCCGCGGTGCGCGTGCTGTTCCACGCCCAGAGCTTCAAGGAGCCGGAGAATTCCGGCATCTACCTCGGTTTCATCGCCGGCGCGATCGGGTCGAACCCCGCCAGGGCCGAGCAGCTCGTCGCCAGTTTCTTTCCGGTGCCCCCGGAAGATGAATGGGTGATCGTCCGCGCCATCGCCTATTCCGGGTTACCCGGCTGGAAGGATTTGCTGCGCAGCGTCGCGCCGCGAATGCCCGGACGCAAGGTGATGATCGATAGCTACCTCGACGGAACACTGCCGACCCTGAACGAGATCCCTCTGGAAGAGACAAAACCCGGCATGTTCGACAAGGTGCACGACTTCTTCGCGCGCAATCCCTTCGCCAAGGACGACAAGAAGCTGAAGCTGACGCTGACCTTCGCCAGCAATCAGGATCTGTTGGACACGTTGTGGGGATACTATTTCGCGACCGGCTCCCATGCCCCGATCCTACGCATCATCGCGATGCTGCCCTGGAGCAAAAGCCGTGACACCGTCGACAAGCTGACGGTCGGCAGCATGGCGCGCTACACGCTGGCGAGCTACGCGGTGCGCGATGTCGGATTGCGCGAATATCTGCGCGACGAGCTGGCGCTGCAGCCGGCGCCGGTCAAGACGCCGCTCGCCGAGGTGATCGAAGCCGCCGACACGGTCCAGCTCGGCGCGGTGCGCAGGGATGCGCTCGCCGCGGTGGAAGAGCTCAAGGCCAAGGGGTCAGATGCCAGGCGCAACCTCGATTTCTGGGGCCAGGTCGGGGTCGGCGCAGTCGCGCTCGGCTGCGTCTCGGCGGCGGCGCTGGGGCAGGTCGCGATCGGCATCCCCTGCGTGATCGGCGGTTCGGCCTCACAGGGACTGTTGTCATTCTGGGAAAAGCAGCAGTGATCGGGGATCGGAGCATGATCCGGACACTCATGCCCTCGGGCCCGACCCGGGGGTGGGAACCGGTTCTACCCCGGACCAGCGCGAAGCGTCTGCTCGAAGATCATGCGCAATCTGACGAGCTGGGATCATGATCCGGTTCAATTCAATCGGATCATGATCCGGTCGGGATTTGGTTGAGTAGCGTAGCAGTGAGTGGGGGATATGACGTGCCACACGGCGCAACAAAGCGGGCGGCCGAATCCAGCGTAGACGCCGAGTGCAGTTCAAGAGCATGGAGCTATTGGCCCGATTTCGAGGATCTGTCGAACGAGTTGGCGCGGCTGTTGGGGGCGGCCCAGGAAGGCGGCTCGACCGTTTCCGAATGCTTGCTCACGGCGAGCCGGATCGATCCGCAGGATGAGGATAACTGGTACCGGGAATGGAAAAAGACCGCCGATGCCAGCCGCGAACGCGGCGATACCGCCTTCAGGGGCGGCCATGTGCTGACGGCGCAAAGCAACTGGCTGCGGGCCGTCAACTACTATCAGGCGGCGGCTTATCCTTTCGATGCTGCGGACAATAGACTCCAGGGCGTGCTTGCACGGATGCGAAGTTGCGCCCATCATTATCTCGAACAGCTGACGCCGGCCGCCGAGGTTGTCGACATCCCCTGGCTGGATGATTATTCGCTTCAGGGCTATCTCCTGCCGGCGCCGGCGCCGGCGGGGCTCGTCCCTGTCGTCATCTGCATCGGCGAGCCGGGAAGCCGCAAGGAAGAGTATCTCTACAAGACCGCGCGCTACGCCCGGGACCGCGGCATGGCCATGCTTGCCGTCGATCTCCTGGGATCGGGCACCGGCGCCCAATTCGAAAAAGTGGCCGGCCGTTCCGACCTGGAGACGGCGATCGGCTCGGTGGTGGACTATCTCCTGGCAAGGGGGGATGTCGACGAACGCCGGATCGCGATCCTTGGAGATGGCGCGGGTTCGTCGTTCGTGGCGCGCGGCGTTGCGCTTGACCGGCGTGTCGCGGCCGCGGTCTGTGACGGTGGCATCTGGGATCTGCACGAGCGCGCATTTCTGATGCAGCGGGTCGCGTCGCTGCATTGTGGTGTCGCGGCCATGAGCCGGCGCAGCAGCATCGCCAGATATATCAAATGCCCGGTTCTGGTGACCCTTGGTGAACGCGGCTGGCTTGAAAAGGACCATGTCACCATGCTGTTCGAGCAGATCAGGGACCATCATCGGGATATCCAGCTGAAGATTTTCCAGCGATCGGAAACCGCGGCCGCGCAAGGACACTCCGACAATCCGACGCTTGCCAATGAGTATATTTTCGACTGGATCGCCGACCGGCTGGCCGCCGATGCGCGCCACCGCCTCGGCCGGCGCACCCAGGCATAAAGCGACTTCAAATATCCATCGCGACCTTGACGCTGGCCTTTTCGAGACGCTTGGTCAGCGACGCGAGTTTGGTGTTGAACTCGCCGAGCTCGCGGTCGTTGAATTCCGCGAAAATGAACTCGTTCAACGCGTCCTGCTGCGAAGCCAGGCTCGCGATGTGCTTGTAGGTCTTGTCGGTCAGCGACATCTGGACGACTCTGGCATCCTCCGCCGAGGTCTTTCGGCGCATGAAACCCTTCTTCTCCAGCATTTTCGACTGGGTCGTGACGAATGAGGGGTCAACGTGAAGCATCTTTGACACCGCCTTCACCGATGCGCCTTCGCCGTGATCGAGGTCCGCCAGCGCCATCAGGATCATCCATTGCGGACCGCTGATGCCAAGCGCCTTGGCCCAGAAGTAGCGAATCTCCTCGAGATGCACATTGATCGAGGCGATCTGCCAGGTGAACTGCCTGATGCTGTCCTGATTCCTGGCGGCGGCCTTCTTGGCGACCGGGGCATCCGCGTCAGTGCGGTTCGCACCGCCCCAGGCGTTCGCGGAGGAGTTTGCAGGCTTTCTGCCGGTGCGGCTCATGGGCTGGTTTCCACTTCAATCCTGAAACAATTTTGCCTTACCATTAACATAATCAATGAATGCAAACCAGCTTGCCATCCATTTTTGCTTAACACTTCGCTTTTTGCCGGCCGAGTTGTCGAATTGCCACTGTTGCAACGAGGTCACAACCGTCGGATAATTCGATACATTAGTTAATAAAGTATTTTGATTACAAAACTGAAACATGCATAGTTCGAGGTGGCGGCTGGGGGGAACCTGGATCGTCCCGTTCATGGTGGTTCGCTTAAGTCCCTCGCGTTGCTGCGGGAGTGTCCGAAGGCGCGAAGCGGCTGAGCGGTTTCAAAGGGAACAAGGGAACCAGCCCTTAAGGGTGCTTCACCCGGCGGATCCGGAACCTGCCCTGCAGAGTTAGT